>NZ_OZ217340.1:884325-1240237 GCF_965111685.1 Streptococcus oralis | reverse complement strand
AAGTAAGCTGCTCTCTCTTGCTGTTGATAATAGTCGGCCAAATGATCTAGATGAGAATCAAAGTAGACAGTTCCTGGTTTGTCAAGTCCGAATTCTTCTAGGCTAGCTCGAATGAGTTGCGCTACAGCTGGATTATCTCTTACTTCCATTGGCCGTAAGTTCATCATTTGTCCTCCGATAGGATGTATCGACTAATTAAACAATACCTTGTGCAATCATAGCGTTTGCTACGTTTTCGAAGGCAGCGATATTTGCTCCTGCAAGGTAGTCGGTACCAAGTCCGTATGTTTCAGCAGTTGTTTTAGCTGTGTTGAAGATGTTGGTCATGATGTCTTTGAGGCGTCCATCAACTTCTTCACGAGTCCATGAAAGGCGAAGGCTGTTTTGGCTCATTTCAAGCGCTGATACAGCTACACCACCAGCGTTGGCAGCTTTGGCAGGTCCGTAAAGGATTCCGTTTTCTTTGTAGACTTTAATCGCATCAAGGTCACTAGGCATGTTAGCACCTTCAGATACGCAGATAACGCCTTGAGCAACCAAACGTTTAGCTGCTTCGCCGTTGATTTCGTTTTGGGTCGCACATGGAAGAGCGATGTCGTAGTTTCCAGCGTAAGTCCATACAGAACCTTCATGGTAAGTAGCAGTTGCTTTCTCAGCTACGTACTCAGTCAAACGAGCACGGCGTTTTTCTTTAACATCAACCAAAAGATCGAAGTCGATACCATTTTCATCGATGACATAACCGTTTGAGTCAGATACAGAGATAACAGTCGCACCAAGTTCAGTCGCTTTTTGAAGAGCGTATTGAGCTACGTTACCAGAACCTGAAATTACCACTTTCTTACCAGCAAAACTGTTACCATTAGCTTTGAGCATTTCTTCAGTATAGTAAACCAAACCATAACCAGTTGCTTCTGGACGAATCAAGCTACCACCGAATCCAAGAGGTTTACCAGTCAAGACACCCGCATCAAATTGGTTAAGACGTTTGTATTGTCCATAGAGGTAGCCAATTTCACGACCACCAACACCGATATCACCAGCAGGTACGTCAAGAGATGGTCCGATGTATTTTTGCAATTCTGTCATAAAGCTTTGGCAGAAGCGCATCACTTCAGCGTCAGTCTTTCCTTTAGGATCGAAGTCTGATCCCCCTTTACCTCCACCGATAGGAAGTCCAGTCAAAACGTTTTTAAAGATTTGTTCAAATCCGAGGAATTTCAAGATTCCTTGGTTTACAGTAGGGTGGAAACGAAGTCCGCCTTTATATGGTCCAACAGCTGAGTTGAATTGAACACGGTAACCACGGTTGACTTGTACTTTGCCTTCACGGTCAACCCAAGGAACACGGAAAGAAATCACGCGCTCAGGCTCAGTGATACGTGCTAAGATGTTTTCTTCGATATACTCAGGGTGTTTTTCAAATACAGGTTCCAAAGTGCTGAAGAATTCTTCAACCGCCTGGAGAAATTCAGCCTCATGCCCGTTACGAGCTTTCACAGTTGCAAACACGCTTTGGATATAGTCTTTAACAGATGTCATATCGTTCTCCTTTTTGTTGTTATATTTTATTACATGAGCCATTATAGCAGAATTTTTTTTGAGTGTAAAGAAAAAACAGAAATTTTCAAAAAATTCTTTCAATTTATAAAACCGAACATTTTATATAGAAATTAGTTTCTCAAAGAGAAAATCTTAAAGTATGGTATAATATTAGAAATAAAAGGAATCTGGAGGATTAGAATCATGGTATCAACGAAAACACAAATAGCTGGCTTTGAGTTTGACAATTGCTTGATGAACGCAGCAGGTGTAGCTTGTATGACAATAGAGGAACTTGAAGGAGTCAAAAACTCAGCAGCGGGAACCTTTGTCACGAAGACAGCGACCTTGGAATTTCGTCAGGGAAATCCTGAACCACGTTACCAGGATGTTCCACTTGGTTCTATCAACTCTATGGGCTTGCCAAATAATGGTTTAGACTATTATCTGGACTATCTTTTGGACTTGCAGGAAAAGGAGCCAAACCGTACTTTCTTCCTATCTCTAGTCGGCATGTCTCCAGAGGAAACACATACCATCTTGAAAAAAGTCCAAGAGAGTGAGTTTAAAGGACTGACAGAGCTTAATCTCTCTTGCCCAAATGTTCCAGGAAAACCTCAGATCGCCTATGATTTTGAGACAACAGACCGTATCTTGTCTGAAGTATTTGCCTACTTTACAAAACCTCTTGGGATCAAATTGCCACCTTATTTTGATATTGTTCACTTTGATCAAGCAGCAGCTATTTTCAACAAATACCCGCTCAAGTTTGTCAACTGTGTGAACTCTATCGGAAACGGTCTTTATATAGAAGATGAATCGGTTGTCATTCGTCCTAAAAATGGTTTTGGTGGCATTGGTGGAGAGTATATCAAGCCAACCGCTTTAGCGAATGTCCATGCCTTCTACCAACGTCTCAATCCGCAAATCCAAATCATTGGAACGGGTGGTGTTCTAACGGGTCGTGATGCTTTTGAACATATCCTCTGTGGTGCTAGTATGGTGCAAGTAGGAACGACGCTCCACAAAGAAGGTGTCGGTGCTTTTGAACGCATTACCAATGAACTAAAAGCAATCATGGCAGAAAAAGGTTATGAGAACCTAGAAGATTTCCGTGGGAAATTGCGCTATATTGATTAAGTTTAATAAAAAATCAGAAGAAAGGAGAGAAGATGCTTGCCATTGAAGACAGTCAGAAATTGACTTTATCAAATCTATCTAGCTTGAATCTATTTACAGGGACAGATCAGGGTCAGTTTGAAGTTATGAAGAGTCAAGTGTTGAAGCAGATTGGTTATGATCCAGCTGATCTCAATTTTGCTTACTTTGATATGAAAGAAGTAGCTTATAAAGACTTAGAGTTGGAGTTGGTCAGTCTCCCTTTCTTTGCGGATGAAAAAATCGTGATATTAGATCATTTTGTCGATATCACAACAGCCAAGAAACGCTTTTTAGCAGATGATGAGCTCAAGTCGTTTGAAGAATACCTTGATAATCCTTCACCAACAACAAAGTTGTTGATTTTTGCAGAAGGAAAGTTAGATAGTAAAAGACGGCTGGTCAAATTGCTCAAACGAGATGCGACTGTCTTTGATGCTATTGAACCCAAGGAACAAGAACTCCGCCAGTATTTCCAAAAATGGAGCCAGAAACAGGGTCTGCAGTTTGTGGGGCAATCCTTTGAAAATCTACTTATCAAATCTGGTTTCCAATTTAGTGAAATCCAGAAAAATCTCCTTTTTTTACAGTCTTATAAGTCAGACGGCGTGATTGAGGAGAAGGACATTGTCGAAGCCATCCCTAAGACCTTACAGGACAACATTTTTGATTTGACTCAGTTTATTTTAGCTAAGAAGATTGACCAGGCGCGTGACTTGGTTAAAGATTTGACCTTGCAAGGGGAAGACGAGATCAAGCTCATAGCGGTCATGTTAGGACAGTTTCGAACCTTTACCCAGGTGAAAATTTTATCAGAGACTGGTCAGACGGAATCACAGATTGCAAGCAGTCTGGGAACTTACTTGGGGCGCAATCCTAATCCTTATCAAATCAAGTTTGCACTGAGAGATTCGAGAGGGATTTCTTTGAGTTTTCTCAAGCGAGCGATTTCTTATTTGATTGAAACAGACTACCAGATTAAGACAGGTGTCTATGAAAAAGGCTACCTTTTTGAGAGAGCGCTGTTACAGATATCTAGCCAAGCGTAATGAGCATAAAACTTGAAAAAAGAGGATGATTGCGTTATCATCTTCATATAGAAAGAAAAAGAGGTATTACAGATGGCTATTATCTTACCAGATCTTCCATACGCATATGACGCTTTGGAACCATACATCGATGCAGAAACAATGCACTTGCATCATGACAAACACCACCAAACTTATGTCAACAATGCTAATGCAGCTCTTGAAAAACACCCTGAAATCGGTGAAGACCTTGAAGCTTTGCTTGCTGATGTAGACTCTATCCCAGATGATATCCGCCAAGCGCTTATCAATAACGGTGGGGGACACTTGAACCACGCTCTTTTCTGGGAATTGATGACTCCTGAGAAAACTGCTCCTTCAGCAGAACTTGCAGCAGCAATCGACGCAACATTTGGCTCATTTGAAGAGTTCCAAGTAGCCTTTACAGCAGCAGCTACAACTCGCTTCGGTTCTGGATGGGCATGGTTGGTTGTGAATAAAGAAGGAAAGCTTGAGGTGACTTCAACAGCAAACCAAGACACTCCAATCTCAGAAGGCAAAAAACCAATCTTGGGCTTGGACGTTTGGGAACATGCTTACTACGTGAAATACCGCAACGTGCGTCCTGACTACATCAAAGCTTTCTTCTCAGTGATTAACTGGAACAAAGTAGACGAGCTATACGCAGCAGCTAAATAATAAAATATGGAGGGAAGAGTCAATCTTCTCTTTTTAAGGTTATAAAGCAGAAGTCTGACAAAATCGTCAGACTTTTTTCATTTTTATGAGAAACGTGCTAACTGCTAGAAATTATGGTAAAATAGAGTGTTAAGTAATCGTGGAAAAGGAAGACTATGCGTAAAGAAATTGCACCTGAATTATACAACTATAACAAGTTTCCTGGCCCAGAATTTCATGTGAATGGGGATAAGGTTGAGACTGAAGGGATTGCTTTTATCTTGGTTGAAAATATCAAGGATGCCTTCGATGTGACTGTCTTTAATCAACGCTTCTCAGAAGTGTTGACCAAGTTTGATTATGTCGTGGGGGACTGGAGCAATGAACAGCTCCGCCTACGCGGTTTTTACAAAGACGATCGAACAGAGGAAAAAATTGAAAAAATCAGTCGCTTACAAGATTATCTTTTGGAGTACTGTAGTTATGGTTGTGCTTATTTTGTCCTAGAAAACCAAGCACCTAAGCGTGCATCATTTGACAAGAAAATGCGTAAAAAGGAAGAGGAAAACCTTCCTAGAAGAGGCAAGAAACCTTCGCAAAACAAGAGAAAACCAAATGCGGATAAGAGAAATAGACGTCGTCATAAGGACCAAAAGTCTCAGAAAGAGGACAAGGGACAGCGCCATTTTGTCATTCGTCAGAAATAGATAGAGAATAAGGAGAAGAGATGAAACCGTCTATTTATAGTTTAACACGTCAAACCATGCAAGAATGGGTATTAGAACAAGGAGAAAAGAAATTCCGAGCAGATCAAATCTGGGAATGGCTTTACCGTAAACGTGTCCAGTCATTTGAAGAAATGACCAACCTTTCCAAGGATTTGATTGCTAAGCTCAATGAGCAGTTTGTCGTAAATCCTTTGAAACAACGGATTGTACAAGAGTCAGCTGACGGTACTGTTAAGTATCTTTTCGAGTTGCCAGATGGCATGTTGATTGAGACAGTACTCATGCGTCAACACTACGGTTTGTCGGTCTGTGTGACCACTCAGGTTGGCTGTAATATTGGTTGTACCTTCTGTGCATCAGGTTTGATTAAGAAGCAACGTGATCTCAATAACGGGGAAATCGTAGCGCAGATTATGCTGGTTCAGAAATACTTTGACGAGCGTGGTCAGGACGAACGTGTCAGTCATATCGTTGTTATGGGAATTGGTGAACCATTTGATAACTACAACAATGTATTGAATTTCATTCGTACCATCAATGATGACAAGGGGATGGCTATCGGTGCTCGTCACATCACGGTTTCAACTTCAGGTTTGGCCCATAAAATTCGTGACTTTGCTAATGAAGGCGTACAGGTCAATCTGGCTGTGTCTCTTCACTCACCCAATAATGAATTGCGCTCAAGCATCATGAAAATTAATCGTGCCTTTCCGATTGAAAAGCTCTTCGCAGCTATTGAGTACTATATCGAAACAACCAATCGCCGTGTGACCTTTGAATATATCATGCTCAATGAAGTCAACGATGGCGTTGAACAAGCCTTGGAATTGGCTGAATTGCTCAAGAACATCAAGAAATTATCTTATGTTAACTTGATTCCCTATAACCCAGTTAGTGAACATGACCAATATAGCCGTAGTCCTAAAGAGCGCGTGATGGCCTTCTATGATACCCTCAAGAAAAAAGGGGTCAACTGTGTTGTCCGTCAAGAGCATGGTACAGATATTGATGCAGCTTGTGGACAATTACGCTCCAATACAATGAAACGTGATCGCCAGAAGGCAGTCGCAGCGGTAAATCCATAAAATGACTAAAAAAAGAAAATTAATCTTGAGATTGGGAGTGGCTATTTACAGTCTTTGCATTGTCTGTTTTTGTTTTACTCCCCAACCTCAACTTCCTACAGGAGTGGAAACTCCAGGTATTCAAACTTTTGGACGCCTGGTTTTTCTTTTAACTCCCTTAAACTCCCTTTGGAATCTGGGTGAAGTGACCAGTTTGGGACAAGTCCTTTGGATCTTTTTGCAGAACATTTTAAATGTCTTCTTGCTATTTCCTTTGGTTTTTCAACTGATCTATCTCTGTCCAAACTTGCGGCAAACGAAAAAAATCATCCTTCTCAGTTTTCTTCTGAGTCTAGGAATCGAGTGTACGCAACTAGTTTTAGATTTTTTCTTCGACTTTAATCGCGTCTTTGAGATTGATGATTTGTGGACCAATACCTTGGGAGGCTATCTGGCTTGGCTCCTCTATAAAGGACTGCATAAAAATAAGATAAGGAATTAGAATGAGTATTTTAGAAGTTAAAAATTTGAGTCACGGTTTTGGTGACCGTGCAATTTTTGAAGATGTGTCTTTCCGTCTCCTCAAGGGAGAGCATATCGGTCTAGTCGGTGCCAATGGTGAAGGGAAATCAACCTTTATGAGCATTGTGACTGGTAAGATGTTACCAGATGAAGGGAAGGTAGAGTGGTCTAAGTATGTGACTGCTGGCTACCTGGATCAGCATGCTGTGCTAAAGGAAGGCCAAACCGTGCGAGATGTCTTGCGGACAGCCTTTGATGAGCTATTTAAAGCAGAAGCTCGTATCAATGACCTCTATATGGAAATGGCGGAAGACGGGGCGGATATTGATGCGCTGATGGAAGAAGTAGGAGAGCTCCAAGACCGTTTGGAGAGTCGAGATTTCTATACTTTGGATGCTAAGATTGATGAAGTAGCGCGTGCTCTCGGTGTCATGGACTATGGCATGGATACAGATGTAACAGCCTTATCAGGTGGACAAAGAACCAAGGTGCTTTTGGCTAAACTCCTCCTCGAAAAGCCAGATATTTTGCTGCTTGACGAGCCAACCAACTACTTGGATGCTGAACACATTGACTGGCTCAAGCGTTATCTCCAAAACTATGAGAATGCCTTTGTCCTTATTTCGCATGATATTCCTTTCCTCAACGACGTAATCAATATCGTCTACCATGTGGAAAATCAACAGTTGACGCGTTACTCTGGCGACTACTACCAGTTCCAAGAAGTCTATGCCATGAAGAAATCTCAGTTGGAAGCGGCCTATGAACGTCAACAGAAAGAGATTGCAGACCTCAAGGACTTTGTAGCTCGAAACAAGGCGCGTGTTGCAACGCGTAATATGGCCATGTCCCGTCAAAAGAAACTCGACAAGATGGATATTATCGAACTGCAAAGTGAGAAGCCAAAACCATCCTTTGATTTCAAAACAGCTCGTACGCCAGGGCGTTTTATCTTCCAAGCCAAGGACTTGCAGATTGGTTATGACCGTCCTCTGACCAAACCCTTAAATCTTACCTTTGAACGCAATCAAAAGGTTGCCATTATTGGGGCCAATGGTATCGGGAAAACAACTCTCTTGAAGAGCCTCTTGGGCATTATTCCACCAATCGCTGGAGAAGTCGAACGTGGCGACTACCTAGAACTTGGTTATTTTGAGCAAGAAGTAGAAGGTGGCAATCGTCAAACACCTCTAGAAGCGGTCTGGAACGCCTTCCCAGCACTCAATCAGGCAGAAGTTCGTGCGGCCCTTGCTCGTTGTGGTTTGACAACCAAGCACATCGAAAGTCAAATTCAGGTCTTGTCAGGTGGTGAACAAGCTAAGGTGCGTTTCTGTCTCTTGATGAATCGTGAAAACAACGTCTTAGTGCTGGACGAGCCGACCAACCACTTGGATGTAGATGCCAAGGATGAACTCAAACGGGCGCTTAAAGAATACAAAGGAAGCATTCTCATGGTTTGCCACGAACCAGACTTCTATGAAGGCTGGATGGACCAAATCTGGGACTTTAACAAGCTAACTTAAAAGCAGTAAAAAAGCCAAGTTGAAATGACTTGGCTTTTTTGACTAGTAATTTAAATAGCTTTCAACTTCAGATTTCTCAATTTCTTTACCGTAGTGGCAAATCGGACAAGAAACGAAGTAACTTTTACCATAAGGAAAAAGTGGAATCCAGTAGAGGGTAAATTTGCGTCCAGTTTCTACGATCTCCCAAGTGTCGACATTGTTACAGTGACCACATTCGATCGCAGTTTGCGTATGTCCCAAATCTTTCTGATAACCTTTAGAACCCCAAAATAAAATCATGTCATCGTCTCCTTATCTGTTGATGGCTTATTTTTTACTGAAGTCGTAGTCTTTCACCACTTCAATACTATCAATGGTGATAGCAGACGTTGGTTTGTCTTTCTCATCTTTTTCAGCTTTGGCAATCTTGTCAACAATATCCATGCCATCGATGACTTGACCAAAGACAGGGTGTTTGCCGTCTAGACTTGGATTTCCACCTTCTTTATAGGCTTCGATGATTTTCTTTGGATATTTGCTTGTAGGGAGTTTAGCTGAAATATCTGTTGAATTTTGGTTGATGAAGAATTGGCTACCGTTGGTGTTTGGTTGACCAGTGTTAGCCATAGCAAGGGCTCCTCGGATATTGTATAGGTAAGGAGAGATTTCATTTTTAAAACCAGTTCCCTTGTCCTTTGTTTTATCCTTATCATGCCAGATAGATTGGCCACCTGTACCATCTCCCTTAGGATCTCCAGTTTGGACCATAAATCCATCAATGACACGGTGGAAGGTGATGCCGTTATAGTAGCCTTCCATAGAGTGAGTAAGGAAGTTTTCAACCGCAAGAGGTGCTAGTTTTGGAAAGAGTTTGATACGGATATCGCCTTGATTTGTGTGTAAAATGACCTCAGCTTCATCTTCAGCAACTTCCTTAGAAAGTTGAGGGAAGTTGGCATTGTCATTGGTCAATGCGTCATTCAAATCTTTGGCAGCCTGAGCAGCTGCTTTTGAGCTTTCTTCTGCTGCAAGACTAGAGTCGACATAGTCATCACCACGGAGACTACGTTGGATACTAGTACATCCAACAAGGGCTACCGTTGATAGTAAAAGAAGGGTTGCTAGTTTTTTCATTGTTAACCTCTCAAAAATTCATTTCTACCATTGTACCTTAAAAGGAAGTGGATTTCAAATTTTAAAATGAGGTTATTTTGCTAATACATGTAATTTTATAGCTTGACTTACTCCATTTTGTTCATTAGAGTATGTTACTACATTTGCACAGTCTTTGACATCTGTAGGAGCATTTCCCATTGCAATACCGAGACCTGCGGTTTCAATCATGGGAATATCATTATAATTGTCACCCAAGGTCATAATCTCCTTGAGAGGAATTTGATAATAGTTAGCCAATTCTAACAGAGCCTGTTTTTTAGACACTTGATTATGTGTGACTTCAAGATAGTTATCCTTGGAGAGATAAAAGTCGGTTTGAGGGAAATCCATAATGGATAAGATGTTTTGTAGTTTCTGTATAGTGTCTGCTTTATCAATTAATAATAGTTTATGAACAAGAGTATGTTCCTCTCTTATAAAATCTGTTATAGATGTAACTTTTGGACTTTCTCCAGTAATGTTAGCTTCGATTTGTACCCATTTATCTAAAGTATTAACAAACCAATCTTGTCCAGAATAAACATTGATAGAAACTGTCGGAAATTCTCTTTTTAAAAAATCATGAAGAAATGCCAATTCTTTTTTATCAATAGAATGCTGACTTAGAACCTCATCCCCCTTACTGATTAGGGCACCATTATAGCATGCAATTGGAAAGTCGGAAATTCCTAGTTTTCTAGAAATTGGAGCAATACCGAGAGGAGAGCGAGCAGAAGCTAAGACAAAAGGGATTTCTTTTTGTTTTAAAATTGGCATCAGTTCAGGCAAATAAGAGTCTATCTGGTGATTTTTGTCTAAAATTGTTCCGTCAATATCGCTTATAATCAATTTAATATTTCTCATAGCTTCCTCCCTTTTAAAATAGAATAGTTGTTTTGCCATCTAAAGATCGCTGAATTTCTATATCGGGTTCTTTGTCTGTAATCCAATAATCAAAATCAGCTAGTTCAGACAGAATAAAGTGAGAGTGTTTACTTATTTTACTGGTTTCAGCCAGTAAGACACGAGTTTTGCTTGTTTTAAATGCTCTCTTTTTCATTAGAACATCTTCTTGGTCTTCAAAACTAACTTGACTATCTGAAAGACTTGCAGCTCCAAAAAAAGCTAAATCAAACTTAATAGAGTTTAAAATGTCCGATTCTTCTAGAGAGTAATAGAAACGATTCTTTTTATGAAACTTTCCGCCTAGAATGTGAAAATCGACATTTTCTTTTCCTCCTAGAATAAGCGCATTATCTAATGAATGACTGAAAATACTAACTTCTTTCTCAAGTATTTTAGCTAATTCTAGTACAGTTGTTGAAACATCAAAGAATAGTAGGTCTCCATTAGAAATGAGTTCCTTTGCTAGAGAGGCGATTTTCTCTTTTTCTTTGGAAGATTGTTCTCTCCTGTCTTTAAAGCCCAGTATAGGCTGTTTCTTTATTGATAGCAATCCTCCGTGAGTTCTTTGTGCTCTATTTTCCTTTGCAAGAATAGAAAAATCTCTGCGGATGGTATCTTTGGATACTTGGAAATAGTCAACCATTTCTTTTGCTGAAAGGCTTCCTCTCTCTTCTAAAAGTGTTATGATTTCTTCTAATCGTTGTGCTTGGTACATAAATTCACCTGCTTTCTGACTCTATTTTACTCTTTTTTGTAGGTGAAATCAAGCATTTATAAGTTTTTTTAATTTAAAATCAATTTATTTAAGTTTTTTGGGGCGAATCTGAAAAAATAATAGTCTGTCAAGTTTTTTTCTTGACACCTGTCAGAAATCTGCTATAATAGAACATGTGCTAAATAGCTCAGCTATTTCACCGAAATAAAAAAATAAAAAAATAAGAAAAGAGACATTAAAAAATGGCAGTTAAAATCCGTTTGACTCGTATGGGTTCTAAGAAAAAACCTTTCTACCGTATCAACGTAGCAGACTCACGTTCACCACGTGACGGACGTTTTATCGAAACAGTTGGGACTTACAACCCACTTGTTGCTGAAAACCAAGTAACTTTGAAAGAAGACCGCGTTCTTGCATGGTTGGCTAATGGAGCTCAACCTTCAGATACAGTTCGCAACATCCTTTCAAAAGAAGGCGTATTGAAAAAATTCCACGATTCTAAATTCTCAAAATAAGTTTAAAGTAGGTTGACAGATGGATACGATTGAAAATCTCATTATTGCGATTGTGAAACCTTTGATTTCACAACCTGATGCCTTAACTATCAAGATTGAAGACACACCAGAGTTTTTGGAGTATCACTTGGATCTTGACCAAAGCGATGTCGGTCGTGTTATCGGTCGTAAGGGTCGCACTATCTCAGCGATAAGAACGATTGTCTACTCTGTCCCAACTGAAGACAAAAAAGTAAGAATCGTTATCGATGAAAAATAAAAAAGCGGGACAGATGTCTCGCTTTTTTGTGAGGATGAGAAGATGAAGGATTTAACCTTTAGACAATTACAAGCTTACTTTCTCGAACATTACCAGCAATCTCGAACTGAGTAAGGCCTCTTTATCAAGCTAGTGGAGGAAATCGGAGAAGTAGCAGAGGTCTTGAATGGGCGCTCTGGTCGAAAAGAGGGTGTCCAGGACTCAAATGAGGAACTAGCCAAAGAACTGGCTGATATCATTCACTACACTGTCGCAATTGCGGTCATCAACGATATTGACCTAACCAAAACCATCTTTGACAAAGATAAGAAGGCTGCCATTAAGTACCAGCATGAACGAGATTTGGAAGGATTTTTAGATAACTTCCAAGAGAACTAGGAGTAATCTCTTTTCACTAATCTGAAAGGTGTCTCCTAGCTTACGCTAGCTAGTAAGAAAGAATGAGAAAGCAATGAAACCAGAGGATTATGCATGGAATGAGTTTGAACGAACTGCCTATAAGACTGAAATGAATCACCTACCCAGTCCTTACAAAGTTGCCATTTGGGACGACTCTGAGAAAAGATTGGAGCTAGAACAAATACTGGATAGACTTCCTCAGAAAGAACTAGCTAGATGGGCATTAGAGAACTCGCGAGATTTCTTATCTTTAATTGATATCGGTGATGAAGGTGAGAAAAATAAAATAATTCGGCAAGCTAACGAGGCTTTTGATGCACGATTGGGAAATGAGATTTCACCTTATGAGCTGAGAAAAGCAGGTTTCGCAGCAAACCTCCTCTCTAAAAATGCCCAAAATCAAATCGCTAAGTACGCTGCCAGAGTCTTTGTACAAGCTATTTCAACAGCCCATATGAGAGGGCATGCCATTGTTTCCGCGGATTATGCTATCAAAGTAAGGAATCTCCAAGAAGCAGACAAGTTAGAACTTGTTAGACAAGAACGAGAAAAGCAGATCAGACTGGCTGAATCCTTTTTAGCTAATGTAATAGATAAACGGTGAAAGAAGGCATAAAATACCAATCCTAGAAATAGCATCTAGGATTTTACTATGCTAAAATGGAAAGACAGTCTCAAAGAATTCTAGTCGATCTATCTTGAGAATAGCTACGTTTAAAGGGAGTAACAATCTATGAACGAGAAAACAAAAGCATACCTAGCAGCTTTATCTTTTTCAGCCATCATTGGATTTTCTTTTTTATTTACTAAGATAGCTTTGGCCTATGCCAGTCCTCTTACAAACTTGGCCCATCGCTATACAATCGCTGCTTTGGTATTGGTCATCCTTCATCAAACCAAACTTATCAATGTGAGTTTGAGTAGAAAAGATATTCTTTCTATTCTTCCTATGAGTCTTTTCTATCCACTCCTCTTCTTTATTTTTCAATCCTTTGCTTTACAGTATATATCGTCTTCTGAAGCAGGAATTTTACAAGCTCTTGTCCCGATTTTTACTCTCCTTTTGGCATCGGTCTTTCTCAAGGAAAAGACAAGTTTGTTGCAAAAGTTCTTTTTAATTTTATCCGTAGCAGGGGTAGTTTTCATCTTCTTTAGCAAAGGAGCAAACTTTAGCACGGAAACTGCTAGCTTGGGCTTTCTCTTGATGTTGGGATCTGTTCTCGCCAATGCGATAAACAATATTCTCAGCAAGGCTAAAGGAGGTCGCTATCGGGCCATGGATATGACAGCTGTTGTGATATTTGTTGGCTTCGTCATCTTTAATGCGCTGAGTCTGACCTCCCACTATCTAGAGGGGAACATATTAGCTTACTTTGCGCCACTTGGACAGGTACCCTATCTGCTTTCCATCCTCTATTTGGGAATTTTAGCCTCTATAGTTACTGGTAGTCTCTCTATCTATGCTATCGTTCGCCTTGGGGCATCAACAGTCAGTGTCTTTGGCAATCTTGGAACAGTTTTGACCATTTTAGCCGGGGCTATTATCCTCCACGAACCAATTTATAATTACCATGTGATTGGAGCAACTTTGATTATTTCTGGAATTTTAGGTATGAATCTGATGAGAATAACGTAAAGATTGCTTAGCAGTCTTTTTCTTTATGTAAATGATGCAGAAAATTCAAAATTTTTAATGAAATTAAGTTTAAAAAACGATGATTTTAATATAGCATGATAAAATAGATACAAAGAATGATATCAGGATAAAGAGGAGCGAATGTAGAAATGAAGCCAAATGATATTGCTGAAGCTATTGCTTTTTATAACAGAGAACACGAGATGTTGAAACGTCACCTTATAGCAGTCGTAGATTGTGATTTGGTTGTTTATCATCGTCCTGGGAATGCAAATAAAGGCCACATTATTTTCTATCATGGAGCTTGTGGACGCAGTCAGATGTGGGCCCACCAGTATGATGCTTTTGATGGATTTGACCTTTACTTTGTAAATGTTAGAGGGCAGGGTGAATCACCTATGAAAGTTGGGCTACCCGATTTAGAAGGCGCTATTCAAGATGTAGATGCCATTTTGTCCTATTTTAAGCTGGATAAGGTGATATTGGTTGGTCATTCTTGGGGAGGAAATCCACTTCAAGAGTATACCTATCGCCATCCAGAAAGAGTCCTAGCCTTGGTCATGGTAGATAGTTGGGGACAGCATCGATACTTATCAGAGAAAGAAAGAGGTCGAATCAAATATAGTTCTCTTATGTACAAAACGATTCCTTGGAAGGCGATTGCTGATAAGAACTCAAAAATGTGTACTGATAACCCTATCACAAGAGAATTGGTCAAGACAGCAATTATAGAAACTGGGCGAGATGTTTTCTTGAACCTTGGAATCACAGGGTTCTTGGCAGTCCATGAGATAGAAGGATATAAAGGAAATCCTCCCATGCTATTAGTAAGAGGAGAAAACGATTTTCCTAAACACCTAAAAAAAATCTATGATGGTATCATTGCTTTAAACCCTAATGCGCGTCAAGTAACTATTTCAGATAGCAAACACCAACCGATGAATGATCATCCTGAAGAGTTTAATCAGATAGTTGGTGATTTTTTTGAAGAGGTAGTAGCCTTGTAAGATAGGACTTATCCAACTTGTGAAAATCCCTGGAACGTGATAAAATAAAGAATAAGGGTTTTTAATAAATCATTGTTATAGAATGAGTGGATTTCTTTATGAAACGGTTTGAAGTAACTACAAAAATTGGCAGTCTCTCTGTTACTTATAAAAAGGAAAAGAAAGTGCTTGTTTGTTTAAATGGCGCAGGTTTGCTACCAAGTTATGAAAATTTTTCACTTATACTTGAAAAACTTCCCCCTACAATTGGTTATTTGACAATTGATTTTCCGAACACAGGTAGAAGTCTGATTCATGACCAATCTGGAAAAAATCTGGACAATCTTGTAGACGCGGTTTATGAAGTACTTGAAGAATTGGCGATTTCTGAATATATACTTTGTGTTCATAGTTTGAGTGGAATTTTAGCTTGCAAATTGATGAACAAATCAATTAAGTGTCAGGCTTTAGTAGCAATTGAACCAACAACTAAAAAAGTAATGTTTTCTGATTTTTCAGAAAATCCTTATCCAGAAATGGAAGAGCAGATGAGACTGATTGAAGAGTGTGGCCCCGAAGTCTATTTTAAGAACATAACTCAAGCAGCATTTAGCTCTGAAACTAATGAAGAAATCTGGGATTTAGTGCAAGAAAAAGATTCAGAGTTGGAAAGACAAGTTCCAGAATTTCATATATATTGTGAGATTACTGAGAAAGATTTTGAGAATGTATCTATAGAGGCTCATGTCCCTGTATTTATTTTTTGTCAGGCTTATAGAGAAAAAGAGTACAGAGACTCAGAATATTGGACTTCCAATACTAAACTCATTTTAGGAGGGAATCACCATTATTTACAATGGTCTGAATCAGAAAAAATTGCGAATATTATTCGAGAATTGTTAGAATAAGATGGAAAGAAGGAGAGTGCAGGAGACAAGATGAACTACTTTAATGTTGGGAAAATCGTCAATACACAGGGTCTGCAGGGTGAGATGCGAGTCTTGTCTGTGACGGATTTTGCTGAGGAACGGTTTAAAAAAGGGGCAGAGCTGGCTTTATTTGATGAAAAAGATCAGTTTGTTCAAACAGTGATCATCGCTAGCCACCGTAAGCATAAGAATTTTGACATTATCAAATTCAAAGACATGTACCATATCAATGCGATTGAAAAGTACAAGGGTTATAGTCTCAAGGTCACTGAGGAAGATTTAAACGACCTAGACGATGGGGAGTTCTATTATCACGAGATTATCGGTTTGGATGTTTACGAGGGTGACAACTTGATTGGAACTATCAAGGAAATCCTACAACCAGGAGCCAATGATGTCTGGGTAGTCAAGCGAAAAGGTAAGCGAGATTTGCTTTTACCCTACATTCCGCCAGTAGTTCTCAATGTTGATATTCCAAACAAACGGGTCGAAGTGGAAATCTTAGAAGGGTTAGACGATGAAGATTGATATTTTAACCCTCTTTCCAGAGATGTTTTCTCCGCTGGAACACTCGATTGTTGGGAAGGCTCGAGAAAAAGGGCTTTTGGATATCCAGTATCATAATTTCAGAGAATACGCTGAAAAGGCCCGTCATGTTGACGATGAGCCCTACGGAGGCGGTCAGGGGATGTTGCTCCGAGCCCAACCCATTTTCGATGCCTTTGATGCCATAGAAAAGAAAAATCCCCGTGTCATCCTCCTTGATCCTGCTGGGAAACAGTTTGATCAGGCTTACGCTGAGGATTTGGCTCGGGAAGATGAACTTATCTTTATCTGTGGTCACTATGAAGGGTATGACGAGCGCATCAAGACCCTGGTAACCGATGAGATTTCCCTAGGAGACTATGTCTTGACTGGAGGAGAATTGGCGGCCATGACCATGATAGATGCGACTGTTCGCTTGATTCCAGAAGTGATTGGCAAGGAGTCTAGCCACCAAGATGACAGTTTTTCTTCGGGACTCCTCGAATATCCTCAGTACACACGCCCTTATGACTATCGAGGCATGGTGGTACCAGATGTTCTCATGAGTGGACACCATGAAAAAATTCGCCAGTGGCGACTGTATGAGAGTCTAAAGAAAACCTACGAGCGCAGACCTGATCTGCTAGAAAACTATCAACTAACAGCCGAAGAAGAAAAGATGCTGGCTGAAATCAAAGAAAACAAAGAATAAAGGAGAACCTTATGCAAGTAATCAAACGTAATGGAGAAATTGCTGAATTTGATCCTGATAAAATTTACCAAGCTGTTCTTAAAGCAGCTCAAACAGTTTATGTTTTGACTGATGACTTACGTCAAAACTTAGCTCAAGTTACTAAAAAAGTCGTTTTGGACTTGGAAGAAGCAAAAGTAGAACGTGCCACTATCAGCATGATCCAGTCAATGGTCGAGCACCGCTTACTTGGAGCTGGCTACATTACTATTGCAGAACACTATATCTCTTATCGCTTGCAACGCGATTTGGAGAGAAGTGGCTATGGTGACCATATCGCCGTTCATCTTCATTTTGAACAGATCCGTTAAGAAAAAGAGTGGGATGCAAAGAACATCTCACTCTTTCTTAAATAGACTTTTCTGAGCTTTTTGTACAGTTGAGGGAACGAAACGAAGTCGCTTAATGTCACTGATACGAATGATTCGAGTTACGTTTTTTGAAAAATTCTTGACGATAATTTGTTGGCGATTAGCATCGTGTTTGACAATATCACCTGTAAAACTTGTCTCGGCAAGTATGACATGAACAGCCGTCTTTTTCTGGATGGCTTGTTCAATCATAGCAGTGAGGGAGTTGTCCTCGATTTGAGGATGATCATCATTCCCATTGAGAAAACCATGTAGTTTATCTAGAACTAGTTTGAATGTCTGTCTCATAGAATCCTCCCTTCTTATATATCCACATTATATAAAATTTTCCTAAAAACCACAAGATTTTTACGAATAGACTATAGAAAGCATATCACATAAAGGAGTTAAAAATGGCAGAATTTACATTTGAAATCGAAGAACACTTGCTCACCTTGTCTGAAAATGACAAAGGATGGACAAAAGAACTAAATCGCGTTAGCTTTAATGGTGCCCCTGCAAAGTTTGATATTCGTTCTTGGAGTCCTGACCATACCAAAATGGGCAAAGGAATCACGCTTTCCAATGAAGAATTTCAGGTAATGGTCGATGCCTTTAAAGATGGACAATAAAAAGAATCTTGAGTGGAACTCAAGATTCTTTTTTTATGACACAATATAGTCACAGAGAGAAGTCTTAGCCAATTGAATAAAAGTCTCTCTAAATTCTTCAGGTGGTGTTGGATTATCTTTACGAATCCAGACTTCGATGAAAGAGATTGCCATAGTCGTAATGATATAAGCGATGTCTTCTTTACTAAAATTATATTTCAGTTGATAATTAACATTTTTTAGCACCCATCCTGAGTATGTCTCACGCAGAAACTCCTTCCAACATGGATCAACTTGTGTGGTATACAAGGTGTTAACAATTTCTTTTTTTTCGTATATGATCGGAAGTATATAGTCTGCTAAAAAGCTGATAGGATCTCCATCATTGTTAGGGCAGTACTTATTAAAGACGTTAAAAATATGCTGATCGGTCTCTTCGTGAATGTACTCAACAATATCTTCAAAGTTGTTAAAATGCTTTTGATAAATCGCTTGTCGTGAAATACCAGCTACAGCAGCAATTTCAGTCATTGTAAAGGAACTACGATGAGGATTTTTCTTAGCTAGTGTGATGAGAGCACCAATGATTAGCTCACGAGTATTCTTTGCCATAGAATTACCTTTCTGCTTATAATTATTTACAGTTATTTTTGAATGAAGAAAAATCAGAATGTTCAAGTTAATATTAACAATCAATGAACATTAAATTTTCTGAATCTTTTAGGTAGCTCTATTGTATCACAAATAATTTATAAAATATAGCTATCTCAGTGAAAATACGTTTTCTGAAAAGTATACAATTGTTAAACTTCCAAAATCAATGGAAGCTTATTTGGTTTGAATCAATTAGAATATTTTTCTACTTTGCATATCATGAATAGCTCTAATTTGAAGAATAAAACGATTAATATTCATACTGGTATAAGAATAGTCAAGTAGATAAATAGTGTACAGTTGATTCTTAGAAAGGAAATAGTCCAGAACAATGGTTCTAGACTATTCTTTTATCTTGAAAAATATGGAAGGCTTTTCAATCGTTTGAGTAGGGGACGACTAATGAAACTAATGGCAATAATCTTACCAAGATCAGGGAGGATAAAGGGAAGGACGCCAACAGCGAGTGCTTTGTCTAGTGGCATACCAGCTAGGAAGTGGAGACTGAGAATACCTCCGACAAAGACGAGGGAGTCACCCAAGAGGTTGGCTAGGAAAATGCGAATATAGCCACTATTTTGATGGATGAGATAAGATGTAAGTCCAGCATAGACAAGGTCGAACCAAAGATAGCCTGCACTTGGACCAACTAAAACGTGAAATCCAGCTCCTCCACCTGCAAAAACAGGTAAACCAATGGCACCCATTAGGAGATAGAGAGCTACAGATAGAACGGCTTCCCTGGGTCTAAAAACAGTAGCAATCAGACCGATCGCAAAGTTTTGCAAAGTGAAGGGGACAGGACCGATAGGGAGACTGATTTGTGCCAATACGGCGATGAGAGCAGAACCGATAGCAGGAATGGCATAGATATAAGCTTTTTTCAAAACTGTTAACCTCTTTTCAAAATTATAGTAACTATTATACTAATCCAAAAAGAAAAGTCAACCTATTTTTTAAATTAAGGTAACAATTTTGTGACAGCCGATTTTGCATGTAAAAAGAGACCTCGGAAGGCCTCTTTTGATAATTAGCGCATGGTTACAAATTCTTCTGAGGCAGTTGGGTGGATAGCTACTGTAGCATCAAAGTCCGCCTTGGTTGCTCCCATCTTGATGGCAACAGCGAATCCTTGAATCATCTCATCCACTCCGTAACCAAGTCCGTGAAGTCCAACAACTTTTTCGTCAGCACCCGCGGTGATGAGTTTGAAGCGAGATTCTTGACGATGGTTTGTAACGGCTGAGTACATAGATGCAAAGCTTGACTTGTAGACTTTGATGTTATCTTGGCCGTATTCTTTGATAGCTTGATTTTCAGTTAAACCGACTGTTCCGATTGCTGGGTGTGAGAAGACAACAGTAGGGATAGTCGTGTAGTCCATCTTGGCATTTGTTTTTCCGTTGAAAAGGCGTTCAGATAGGGTACGTCCTGCCTTGATGGCTACTGGGGTCAGTTCTTTCTCACCAGTAACATCTCCAAGAGCATAGATGCCATCTACAACTGTATTTTGATACTCATCCACTTGGATAAATCCACGTTCGTTGAGTGTAACGCCGGCCTTTTCTAACTCCAGTTCGTCTACAATTGGACGGCGGCCGGTAGCCCAGATAACTTGGCTTGCAGTGTGACTAGAACCATCTTCGAAATGAATCGTAATGCCTTGCTCTGATTCTTCTAGTTTGGCTGGTACCTTGTGTGTGTGTAAAGGTAGACCTGTTTTTTCCATTTCATTGACAAGTCCTTCAACGATGTAGCTGTCAAAAGTGCGCAAGGGACGATCACGACGGACAAACAAATCCGTTTTTACTCCTAGTGCGTGGAGAACACCTGCTAATTCAACGGCGATATAGCCAGCTCCAAGAATCGCAACGGATTCAGGAAGTTGCTCCCAAGCAAAGACATCGTCTGAGCTACCACCGAGTTCCGCTCCAGAAATAGTTGGGATGCTTGGGCGAGCACCAGTCGCAATCACGATATGTTTGGCACGAATCAATTCGCCATTAACGCTGACTGTGTGGGAATCAACGAAATGAGCACGACCTTCAATCAAATCAACACCGTTGCGCTTGAAACTTCCATCATAAGACGAGCGGGCACGATCGATGTAGGCTTCACGATTTTGACGAAGTTTTGCGAAATCAAATTGAACATCTGAACTTGTAAAACCATAATCAGGTCCGTAGTGGTGGAAGTTTTCAGCGATTTGCGCTCCATACCACATGATTTTCTTAGGAACACAGCCAACATTGACGCAGGTTCCACCTAATTTTTTCTCCTCGATAACAGCTGCTTTAGCCCCGTGTTCACCAGCTCGGTTCATAGTGGCGATACCGCCGCTTCCTCCACCGATGGCGATGATATCATATTCTCTCATAGAAAACTCCTTATAGCTTTGATAGTCATATTCTATCGTTTTTACTATTTGAATGCAAAAATCTGCTACGGTAAAAAAATTATAAAAATGCTTGCCAAATTCAAAAAGATATTGTATTATATATCTAGAACAATAATCCAACAAACGAATACCGAACGAAATAATGATCCTGAATTGTCATTGTTTCCATCTGAACTGTTATTGTTTGAGCTTGGTGTTTCTGATATAATGGTTTTTGTAAGGCAAAAGAATAAAGGAGCTTAAAAATGAAAAGAAATAAGAAGGCAAAAAAATGGCAATTATACACAGCGATTGGTGTTGCCAGTGCTATTGTTATCGGTGCTGCGGGGATTTTGATTTTTAGACAACCTTCCCAGTCAGCAGTCAAGGATGAAACCTCTCATATCGTTACTGCTAAGGAAGGTTCCGTTGCTTCATCGGTTCTCTTGTCAGGTACGGTTACAGCAAAAAATGAACAATACGTTTATTTTGATGCTAGTAAGGGAGATTTAGATGAAATTCTCGTTTCAGTCGGGGACAAGGTCGAAGAAGGACAAGCGTTGGTCAAATACAGCAGTGCAGATGCTCAAGCTGCCTACGATGCAGCTGATCGTGCAGTTGCAAAGGCAGATCGTCATATCGAGGAGTTAAACAAAGCACGTGAAAATGCATCAGCTGCACCAGCTTCCCCACAGGTTCCAACTGAAGCTGGACTCCCAGAACAAGCGCAAGCAGCGACTTCTTCAGTATCTTCTATTGATTCTCAAATCAGTGATGCCAAGGATAACCGTGCAGATGCTGTTGCTCAACTCAACAAGGCTCAAGCTCAGCTAGATGCCGCAACTGTCCTAAGTACACTAGAAGGGACTGTAGTTGAAGTTAATCGTAATGTTTCCAAATCGCCAACAGGTAATAGCCAAGTGGTAGTACATGTCGTAAGTAATGAAAACTTGCAGGTCAAAGGAGAGTTGTCTGAATACAACCTTGCTAACCTTTCTGTTGGGCAAGAAGTTACCTTTACTTCGAAGGTTTATCAAGATAAGAGCTGGACTGGTAAAATCAGCTATATTTCTGATTATCCTAAGAACAATGGAGAAGCAGCGAATGCAGCCCTTGGAGGAAATGCTGGCTCTAAGTACCCTTATACTGTTGATGTGACTAGCGAAATTGGTGAGTTGAAACAAGGTTTCTCTGTCAGTGTTGAAGTTAAGAACAAGAGTAAAGCCATCCTTGTTCCTTTGACAAGTGTTGTTACCGAAAATGACAAAAATTATGTCTGGCTTGTAGACGACCAGAAGAAAGCGAAGAAGGTAGAAGTTACATTGGGGAATGCCGACGCAGACAACCAAGAAATTACTTCAGGTGTGACAGACGGAGCCAAGGTCATCAGTAATCCAACATCTTCCTTGGAAGAAGGAAAAGAGGTGAAGGCTGATGAAGAAACTAATTAGTCTCAAAAATATCTGCAGGAGTTATCGAAATGGTGACCAAGAACTGCAGGTCCTTAAAAATATCAATCTAGAAGTTCATGAAGGTGAGTTTGTTGCCATTATGGGACCATCTGGTTCTGGTAAGTCTACGTTGATGAATACCATCGGAATGTTGGATACACCAACCAGTGGAGAGTACTACCTTGAAGGTCAAGAAGTGGCAGGTCTTGGAGAGAAACAACTGGCCAAGGTCCGCAATCAGCAAATCGGCTTTGTCTTTCAGCAGTTCTTTCTCTTGTCCAAGCTCAATGCACTTCAAAACGTCGAATTGCCCTTGATTTACGCTGGAGTTCCGGCTTCCAAACGTCGGAAAATGGCGGAGGAATTTCTGGAAAAGGTTGAGTTGACAGATCGTAGCCTTCACTTGCCGTCAGAGTTATCAGGTGGTCAAAAGCAACGTGTAGCGATTGCGCGTGCCTTGGTAAATAATCCTTCTATCATCCTAGCAGACGAACCGACAGGAGCCTTGGATACCAAGACAGGGAATCAAATCATGCAACTGTTGGTGGAGTTAAATAAGGAAGGGAAAACCATTATCATGGTCACGCACGAGCCTGAGATTGCTGCCTATGCCAAACGCCAAATTGTCATTCGTGATGGGGTCATCTCGTCTGACAGTGCTCAGGTAGAAAAGGAGGAAAACTAAGATGCAGAATCTGAAATTTGCCTTTTCATCCATCATGGCCCACAAGATGCGTTCCTTCCTCACCATGATCGGGATTATCATCGGAGTTTCGTCTGTCGTTGTCATAATGGCTCTGGGAGACTCCATGTCTCGTCAGGTCAATAAAAACATGACCAAATCACAGAAGGATATCCATGTCTTTTTCTCTCCTATAAAAAGCAAGGACGGCTCCTTTACGCAGAAACAATCCGCTTTGACAGTCAGTGGGAAAGAAGAGGATGTTCATGTTGAACCGCCAAAACCACTAGAGTCTTGGGTCAAGGAGGCTGCTAAACTCAAAGGAGTAGACAGTTACTATGTCACTAACTCGACCAACGTCACCCTGTCTTATAAGGATAAGAAGGTTGAACGAGCGACTTTGACTGGTGGAAATAGCACCTACATGAACGCAGTTGAAAATGAAATCGTTGCGGGTAGAAGTCTAAGACCGCAAGACTACAAGGAATTTGCTAGTGTGATTTTGCTGGACGAAGAACTAGCCAAGAGTTTGTTTGATAGTCCAGAAGCTGCGGTTAATCAAGTCATCTCTGTCAATGAATTTAGTTACCGTGTGATTGGCGTTTATACAAGCAATGAAGCCAAAACTGCTAAAGCCTTTGGGATTGGTGGTCTTCCAATTACGACCAATATCTCTCTCGCAGCCAATTTTAATACTGATGAAATCTCGAACATCGTCTTTCGTGTCAATGATACTAGTCTAACGCAGACCTTGGGTCCAGAGTTGGCTCGAAAACTGACTGAGATTGCAGGTCTTCAGCAAGGGGAGTACCAAGTTGCGGACGCCACTGCCGCCTTCCAAGAGGTACAACAACTATTTGGTTTTATGACCACTGTTATCAGTGCCATCGCAGGAATCTCTCTCTTTGTCGGGGGAACTGGTGTTATGAATATCATGCTGGTTTCGGTGACAGAACGTACGCGTGAGATTGGTTTGCGTAAGGCTCTCGGAGCTACACGGGCTAATATCTTAGTTCAGTTTTTGATTGAATCCATGATCTTGACCTTGCTAGGTGGTGTCATCGGTCTTGGGATTGCTGCTGGAATGACCATGTTAGCTGGAGTACTGCTTCAAAACATGATTGCAGGTATTGAAGTTGGGGTTTCCCTCCCAATCGCTCTCTTTAGCTTGGCTGTGTCAGCAAGTGTTGGGATGATTTTCGGAGTCTTGCCGGCCAATAAAGCCTCTAAGCTCGATCCAATCGAAGCCCTTCGTTATGAATAAGATATAGAACAGGAGAAACAAGATGGACATTTGTCTGTCTTGTTTTTGTCTGGATTTTCCTATCGAAAATCACCGAAAATATGATATAATGAAGTGTTAGAAAAACAGGTTTCATTTGCCTGGAAAGGAAAAATTATGTCTGAAAAGAATTTTTATATTACAACACCGATTTACTATCCATCTGGTAAACTTCATATCGGTTCTGCCTACACAACCATCGCTTGTGATGTCCTAGCTCGCTACAAACGCCTCATGGGCTACGATGTCTTTTATCTAACAGGTCTTGATGAGCATGGTCAAAAAATCCAGCAAAAAGCGGAAGAAGCTGGCATCACACCTCAAGCTTATGTTGACGGCATGGCGGTTGGCGTCAAAGAACTCTGGCAATTACTTGATATCTCGTACGATAAATTTATCCGTACGACGGATGACTACCATGAAAAAGTAGTGGCGCAAGTCTTTGAACGTTTACTTGCTCAAGATGACATCTACCTAGGTGAATATTCTGGTTGGTATTCAGTTTCAGATGAAGAATTCTTTACAGAAAGTCAGCTTGCGGAAGTTTTCCGTGATGAAGCTGGTAATGTAACTGGCGGTATTGCTCCATCAGGTCACGAAGTGGAATGGGTTTCTGAAGAGTCTTACTTCCTTCGCCTCAGCAAATACCAAGACCGTTTGGTTGAATTTTTCAAATCGCACCCTGACTTTATCACTCCAGATGGCCGTCTCAATGAAATGTTGAAAAACTTCATTGAGCCAGGTTTAGAAGATTTGGCAGTTTCTCGTACAACTTTTACCTGGGGCGTGCCAGTCCCATCAAATCCAAAACACGTTGTCTATGTTTGGATTGATGCCCTTCTTAACTATGCGACTGCTCTTGGTTACGGGCAAGACGATCATGCTAACTACGACAAGTTCTGGAATGGAACGGTCTTCCACATGGTAGGGAAAGACATCCTTCGTTTCCACTCTATCTACTGGCCAATTCTTCTCATGATGTTGGATATGAAATTGCCTGACCGCTTGATTGCCCACGGTTGGTTCGTCATGAAAGACGGCAAGATGTCTAAGTCTAAAGGGAATGTCGTTTACCCTGAAATGCTAGTAGAACGTTATGGACTGGATCCACTTCGTTACTACCTCATGCGTAGCCTTCCAGTCGGTTCAGATGGAACCTTCACTCCAGAAGACTATGTCGGCCGTATCAACTATGAATTGGCCAATGACCTTGGAAACCTCCTTAACCGTACGGTTTCCATGATCAACAAGTATTTTGATGGGCAAATCCCTGCCTATGTAGAGGGTGTAACAGAGTTTGACCATGCTCTTGCACAAGTAGCAGAGCAATCTATCACTGACTACCATACTCACATGGAAGCAGTTGACTACCCACGTGCCCTTGAAGTAGTCTGGACACTTATCTCACGTACCAACAAATACATCGATGAGACAGCCCCATGGGTCTTGGCTAAGGATGAAGAGCACCGTGACCAATTGGCAAGTGTCATGAGCCACTTGGCAGCCAGCCTTCGTGTTGTAGCTCACATGATTGAGCCCTTTATGATGGAAACTAGTCGCGCTGTATTGGCACAACTTGGTCTAGCAGAAGTTTCTAGCCTAGAAAACTTGAGCTTGGCAGATTTCCCTGCAGATGTGACTGTTGTTGCCAAAGGAACACCAATCTTCCCACGTCTGGACATGGAAGAAGAGATTGCCTATATCAAGGAACAAATGGAAGGCAACAAACCAGCAGTCGAAAAAGAATGGAATCCAGATGAAGTTGAACTCAAACTAAACAAGGATGAAATCAAGTTTGAAGATTTTGATAAGGTTGAAATCCGTGTCGCAGAAGTAAAAGAAGTTTCTAAAGTAGAAGGTTCTGATAAGTTGCTTCAATTCCGCTTGGATGCTGGAGATGGTGAAGATCGTCAAATTCTTTCTGGTATTGCAAAATACTATCCAAACGAACAAGAATTGGTCGGCAAGAAAGTCCAAATCGTTGCCAACCTCAAACCACGTAAGATGATGAAGAAATATGTCAGTCAAGGGATGATTCTCTCAGCTGAACATGATGGCAAATTAACCCTTCTCACAGTTGATCCAGCTGTACCAAACGGAAGTGTGATTGGGTAAAATCTATAGATAAAAACAGTTTTCTATTTTTCGTATAGAAAAACTGTTTTTTTACTAAAATAAATAATATTTTGGAGATTGGGAATGAAGAAAAATGCTATTCTTTATTTAGGAGTTGTTTTACTACTTGCTATTTTTCTTTTGTTTTCTTTATTTATAAATCGTAAAGAAAGTAAACATCAAGAAGTGCAATCAACTACTACTGAAGTCATAAAATCAGATTTTGAGGATATTTCAGGTGATTATATTTCTTCTACAGGTGAGAAAGCTACTGTTGCTAAAAATGATCAAAATTGGAGAATTTTATATAATACAGACGAAGGTAATGTATTTGGAGACTTTTCTACGGATTGGAAGAAAGATGGCAACAATAGGTCTTCTGTTACAGAATTTAATAAATCAGATGGAAATAAGGATTTTAAAATCTCTATTTTAGTTAATAATGTAGATGATTCATCTAACATTTTAACGGTAATTACCTTATCAGACGGAAATAAGAATCATGAAATGGTATTTGCTAGTAGGACTGATTATTTTAAAAATAGTAAGGATAATATTCTTCAAGGAGATTTAAGCGCTTTTGAAGGGACATATTCTAATGACTATTTAGAAAAAGCAATAGCGGAATCAAACTTTACTTTGTATGGGTACAGTCCTGAAGATTATTTTGAAGATAAAACCTCAGTCTTCCCCAAAATATCCAAACAAGAGGGAAATTGGCTGTTTTGGAGTGGTTCTACACATGCTCAATTCAAGCTAGATAAAAGTAAAAAACCGAAGAAAAATAATGGTTATTATGAAGTCTATTTTGTAGGGGATAATAAAAATGCAATTATTGGGCAAGAATTAGTGCTAACATTTATTCCTGCTAATGAAACTGGACCAGATAATGAGAAAATTCAAGAAAATAGAATTCTTTATGGAAAAAGTTATCTTAGACCATATAAAGTGGGTTGGTGGGAAATATACCAAAAAAATACAATTTCAGAAGTAGACTTAGATATTGAAGCGATTGAAAATGGAGATATTTCAACACTTGTTGGAAAATGGAGGAATGGTCGCGGTAAGGAATTGATAATTAATTCTGATGGAACAACTGGGGATGGAAATAGGATTAAAGTAATAAAAGATTCATCTAAGAAGAGCAGTGTTCCATATGTTAGTTTACAAAGTGGTCATACGAGTGCTGCTATTGGATTGTTTAAAATAGGTTTTAAAAATCCAATGGGTGATCAATCAGATAGCTCACGGCCGCGATTAATTATTACTCAATCAGCTGGAAATTATGATGAAGATTTTTATTATTATAGAGTAGAGGCAAGTGTTTCTCATTAGTAGGTGAAATGTTCAGTAATCAGATAGCATTTGGGCTTTTTTTCGAGTTTAATAGTTTTATGAAATACTTATTCTGATGTACCCCTCTCAGCTGAACATGAAGGCAAGTTAACCCTTCTCACAGTTGATCCAGCTGTACCAAACGGAAGTGTGATTGGGTAAAAGCAAAAAACCAACGTTATACACGTTGGTTTTTCTTGTTATGCGCGAGATTTTCTAAGAAGTAATCCATCTCCTTTTGCGACTTGAGGACAATTACTTTCTCAGGGTAGGTTTCTTGAACCCGTTGATAGCGTTCTTTAGCATTCTTTGTCCGCCCATCCCAGAGAATTCATCGGATAAAATCCCAGTCAAAGCGTTCAGGGCAGCCTGCTGCCATACTTTCTCTGACCTTTCCTCGGTATGTGAGATACCGTTTAAAGGCTCGAAAGAGACAAGTCCATGGTGAAAAGTTGAGAAAGATGATTTGGTCAGCTTCTTGCATTCTTTCCTCGTAATAGCACCAAGAGTAGTTGCCATCGATAACCCAAGCTTTATGCTTTGTGAGAAAGTTTTTCATCTCGCCCAACATCCATTCGCGGTCACTGTCTTGCCAACCAGGTTGAAATTGGAGTGTGTCCATATGCAGTTTGGGGATGGAGTAGTAGTTTGAAAACTTTTCAGCTAGAGTTGACTTGCCTGCTCCAGAATATCCTATGATTGCGATTTTCATTTTCTACCTTTTCTGATTAGAGGACAAAAAAACAGCCTCTATGGACTGTTTCTTATTTAGCAAGTTTAGCTGAAAGACGAGCTTTATCGCGGCTTGCTTTGTTTTTATGAATCAAACCTTTAGTTTCTGCTTTGTCGATAGCTGAGCTAGCAGCACGGAAAAGTTCTTCAGAAGGGTTTGCTTCGAAAGCTTTGATAGCAGTACGCATAGCTGATTTTTGAGCTGAGTTTTTTTCGTTTTGTTTAACGTTCAATTCAGCGCGTTTGATAGCTGATTTAATGTTTGCCAATGTTCTTACCTCCATATTTACTAACTATACTATTATATCTGAAAACTTATGTTTTGACAAGGGGAAATTATTTTTTTAGGTAAATTTCATCGATTTCATGGTTTTTAGTCTTGTGGAGAATGACCTCGGCGCGATTCCTTGTTGGTTCGATATAGTTTTGTAGATTTGAGAGATTAATACTGGTCCAAACCTGATGTGCAAAGGCTTCAACTTCTCCAATCGGCATTTGCGTAAAGTGGTGGTAGTAGCTGTCTGGATCGTTTTGGGCAAAGCTGAGAAGTTTTAAAAATCGGTCTAAATACCAGCTTTCAATGTCTTCGACAGCGGCGTCTACGTAGATGGAAAAATCAAAGAAGTCGGTGATGTAAAGACGCTCATTTTGAGGATTTTGAAAGACATTAATCCCCTCGACAATGACAAAATCAGCAGCTTTGACACGTTGTTTCTCCCCAGGAACAATATCATAAACCTCATGAGAATAGACAGGAATATCAACGTCTTGGCCATTTTTTAGGCGGTCAAGAAAATTCAGCAAGGCTTCCATATCATAACTTTCAGGAAAACCTTTGCGATTTAATATATCTTGATCTATCAAGGTTTGATTGGGATAGAGAAAGCCATCCGTTGTCACTAGCTCTACAGTAGCATCAGTAACTGTACGAGAGAGAAGGATTTGCAGAAGTCGGCTAGTTGTTGATTTTCCTACAGCGACACTTCCTGAAACTCCAATAATGAAGGGTTGAGGTTTACTCTCTCTTTGGAGAAAAATCCCCTTAGAGAAGGATAAATCCTCTTTGGTGCGTTTGTAAATTTGGATAAGATGGACAAGGGGAAGATAGACGTCCGTTACGTCCTGCAGACTAATCTGGTCATTGAAACTCTTGATGGATTCTAACTCTTCCTCTGTCAAAGGGAGGGTCGTTTTGCGATGCAATGATTGCCAAGTCTGGCGACTGATTTTTTCAAAATGTAAAAATTCGTTGGTCATTTGTTTTCCCCTAAATATTTTATCTATCATACCATAAAAAGCTAAAAAAATAAAGCGGTTCCTTGATGGTAGTAAGTCAATATCGTATAATAGAGGTAGATGGAGGTTGAATAATTTAATGATGAGATAGGGAATTGTTTTTGAAGACTTATCAGTTATTAAAAGTGGGCTTTTTAGTTCGCAACTTATAGGAGGTATATAATGAAAATCTTGAGATGTTACATATTGGAACTCTGTTTTATTTTAAGTTTTACACTACCTTTTATAAGGGGAGCAAATGCTGATAATGGTAGACGCTTTGTAGAAACCTATTACGGTTTTACCTTCTTAATGGATCATCTTCTTGTAACAGTTATCTTTATCTGTTCACTCTTGATTGCTTGGCTAGTAAAAAAGCAGTGGACGAAATGGCTTGCTGCTGCTAGTTATCTATTTTTGATTTTGTGGATTGCTACAGAAGGATATCTATTCCGTATGTCACTAGAAGATTTGATACGACTTTGGACAAGTTTGGAAATCTTGACACAAACTTATCAGTTGGGCTTTTATCTAAACAGCTTGTTGGGAATTCTGTTGATGATTAAGCATTTGAAGGTTAAGCAATAATAAAAATGTGCCTGATTACAGACTATAGACGATGAGATATCTGCTCCTACATGCTTTATCATTCGTTTATAAGAGCTGAAAGAGATTGAAGAAAAGGTTTTTTGACTAGGATTCTTCAGTCTTTTTCATTTGATCATCACTTTGTAAACGATTTACAATTCAAGCCAAATTATGGTAAAATAGTTTTATGAGTAAAATGTATTATGCAGAAAATCCTGATGCTGCTCACGACATTCATGAGTTGAGAGTGGAGTTGTTGGGAGAAAACATGACCTTTTTGACGGATGCGGGTGTTTTTAGCAAGAAAATGGTTGACTTTGGGAGTCAGCTCTTGCTCAAGTGCCTAGAGGTCAATGAAGGAGAGACGATCCTTGATGTGGGCTGTGGATATGGGCCATTGGGTTTGTCATTGGTCAAGGCTTATGGAGTTCAGGTAACCATGGTCGATATCAATAATCGTGCCTTGGACTTAGCGCGACAAAATGCTGAACGTAATAAAGTAGAAGCAACGATTTTCCAATCCAATATCTATGAGCAAGTTGAAGGGAAATTTGACCATGTTATTTCCAATCCGCCGATTCGAGCGGGCAAGCAAGTTGTTCATGAGATTATCGAAAAGAGTAAGGATTTTCTGGAAGACGATGGCGACTTAACAATCGTTATTCAGAAAAAACAGGGTGCCCCTAGTGCCAAAAGCAAGATGGAAGACGTTTTTGGAAATTGTGAAATCGTAAAGAAAGATAAGGGATATTATATCCTTAGAAGTGTGAAAGAATGAGAGCAGTTGATTTAATCCAAAAGAAACGAGAAGGTCAGGAACTGACTGCAGCTGAAATCAGATGGCTGGTAGAAGGCTATGTGGCTGGAACTGTTCCAGATTATCAAATGTCAGCTTTTGCTATGGCTGTTTATTTTAAAGGAATGACCACACGTGAGATTTCTGATCTGACGATGAATATGGTTAAGACAGGTCAGGAGTTTGACTTGTCAGCTATTGATGGGGTAAAAGTTGACAAACATTCTACTGGTGGTGTAGGTGATAAGGTGACCTTGATTTTAGCTCCCCTTGTTGCTAGCTTTGGTGTGCCTGTGGCAAAAATGAGTGGTCGTGGACTAGGGCATACTGGAGGAACCCTAGATAAGTTGGAAGCAATCAAGGGTTACCAAGTGGAGCGCAGTCAAGAAGATTTCATTCGTCAGGTACAGGACATTGGTGTATCTGTTATTGGGCAGTCAGATCAGCTTGTTAAAGCAGATAAACTTCTCTATGCCCTCCGTGATGTGACGGCGACTGTCGACACGATTCCTTTGATTGCGAGTTCTGTAATGAGCAAGAAAATTGCTGCTGGGGCGGATGCTATTTTGCTAGACGTAACGGTCGGTGAGGGTGCCTTCATGAAGACAGTTGATGAGGCGCGTGAATTGGCTCAAACCATGGTTGATTTGGGTAAGGCTGTTGGTCGAAAGACAGTAGCAGTTATTACCGATATGAGCCAACCCTTGGGACGAGCCATTGGCAATCGTCTCGAAATCCTAGAAGCAATTGAAATCCTTCAAGGAAAAGGCCGAGAAGATATTAGTCACTTTATTTGTGAACTAGCTCAGATTATGCTTAGTTTGGCAAATGTTGAGAAGACAGTTGAAGAAGTTCGTCAACACCTTGAAAATGGCCAAGCGCTGGATAAGTTTGAAGAAATGGTAGCAGCTCAAGGCGGTGATTTAGAAGATCTCTATCGCCCAGTCAAGGTGGCGCATGTAGTTGATATCCCGGCTCAAGAGTCAGGTGTCATTTCAGCCCTTCCAGCGATGGAATTTGGTCTCTATGCCATGAGATTGGGAGCTGGTCGTGCAGTCAAGACTGATGACTTGGACTATGAAACTGGAATCGTTTTTGAGAAGAAGGTCGGTGACTCCGTTCAAAAGGGAGAAATTGTCGCAAAAGTTTATACAAATGGAAAAATTTCCCCTCAACTAGTTACAGAATTCCAAAAATATGTTAAAATAAATGATAGAGTGAAACGTTTGCAGGAAATAATTGAAATCATCTCATGAAAAAGAGAGGAATCCGAATATGAAATTAAACAAATACATCGATCATACGCTTTTAAAGCAAGATGCAAGTCAAGAACAAATTGATCGTTTGCTATCTGAAGCGCGTGAATATGACTTTGCCAGTGTTTGTATCAATCCCACATGGGTTAAACATGCAAAAACAGGGCTTGATGGCTCAGATGTAAAGGTTTGTACAGTAGTTGGTTTTCCTTTGGGAGCGACAACTTCAGCTTTAAAAGCTTTTGAAACCAAGGAAGCCATCCAAAATGGAGCAGATGAGATTGATATGGTTATCAATGTCGGTGCTCTCAAATCAGGTAATCTGGATTTGGTTGAATCGGACATACGTGCTGTCGTAGAAGCAAGTGGTGACAAGTTGGTTAAGGTCATTATTGAAGCTTGCTTGTTGACAGACGATGAAAAGGTTGTGGCTTGCCAATTATCCCAGAAAGCAGGCGCTGACTTTGTTAAAACATCAACTGGATTTTCAACTGGTGGTGCCACTATAGAGGATGTTAAGTTGATGCGTAAAACGGTCGGGCCAGATATGGGAGTTAAGGCAGCTGGTGGTGCTCGTTCTTATGCGGATGCCGTTGCCTTTGTGGAAGCGGGCGCTACCCGTATCGGAACATCAGCTGGCGTTGCAATTTTAAAAGGAGAATTAGCAGATGGCGACTACTGAGTTGATTGAACTAGCAATTGAAACCAGCAAACAAGCCTATGTACCCTATTCTCATTTTCCTATTGGAGCTGTTTTAGTAGCTAAGGATGGTAGTATTTATACGGGTGTGAACATCGAGAATGCTAGTTATCCCTTGACTAATTGTGGAGAACGTACTGCTATTTTTAAAGCAGTCTCTGAGGGGCAACGAGAGTTTTCAGAATTGATTGTCTACGGACAAACTGAAAAACCCATCTCGCCATGTGGTGCTTGCCGCCAGGTCATGGTTGAATTTTTTGAACAAGATCTAAAAGTGACATTAGTCGCTAAAGATAGATCGACGGTCGAGATGACGGTCGGGGAGTTACTTCCATACTCATTTACAGACTTAAACTAGTCTGGCCACTCTCTGAGTGACGCGGTCCTTGTGGCCAATCAATCCATACTTGCAACATCGTTGCACATCATATTTAGGAGGTTCAGTAATGAACAAGAAACAATGGCTAGGCCTTGGTCTAGTTGCAGTAGCAGCAGTTGGACTTGCTGCATGTGGTAACCGCTCTTCTCGTAACGCAGCTTCATCTTCATCTGAAATGAAGACCAAAGCAGCGATCGTAACAGATACTGGTGGTGTTGATGACAAATCATTTAACCAATCAGCTTGGGAAGGTTTGCAAGACTGGGGTAAAGAACACAATCTTTCTAAAGATAAAGGTTATACTTACTTCCAATCAACAAGCGAAGCAGACTATGCTAACAACTTGCAACAAGCGGCTGGAAGTTACAACCTGATCTTCGGTGTTGGTTTTGCCCTTCACAATGCAGTTGAGGAAGCAGCAAAGGACCACTCTGACCTAAACTATGTCTTGATTGATGATGTGATTGAAGGTCAAAATAATGTTGCGAGCGTAAGATTTGCGGATAACGAAGCAGCTTACCTTGCTGGTGTTGCAGCAGCGAAAACTACGAAAACAAAACAAGTTGGTTTTGTAGGTGGTATCGAATCTGAAGTTATTTCACGTTTTGCAGCTGGATTCAAAGCTGGTGTTGAATCAGTAGACCCATCTATCAAAGTCCAAGTTGACTACGCTGGTTCATTTGGTGATGCTGCCAAAGGTAAAACAATTGCAGCAGCTCAATACGCTGCCGGTGCAGACGTTGTCTACCAAGCGGCTGGAGGTACAGGTGCTGGTGTCTTTGCTGAAGCAAAATCATTGAACGAAAACAAAAATGAAGACGAAAAAGTTTGGGTTATCGGTGTAGACCGTGACCAAGCAGCAGAAGGTAAATACACTTCTAAAGATGGTAAAGAATCTAACTTTGTTCTTGTATCTACATTGAAACAAGTTGGTACAACTGTAAAAGATATTGCCAACAAAACAGAAAAAGGTGAATTCCCTGGTGGACAAGTGATTGTTTACTCATTGAAAGATAAAGGGGTTGAGCTAGCAGTAACAAACCTTTCAGAAGAGGGTAAAAAAGCTGTTGAAGATGCAAAAGCTAAAATCCTTGACGGAAGCGTAAAAGTTCCTGAAAAATAATGGATAAAAGTCATTTCTTAGGAAGCGGCCATTGGTCGCTTCTTTAAGAATTGAGGCAATTTTTGTCTCAATAGAGCTTGTTAATGTGATTAGCAGGTTTTATTGAAATAAAATAAACCTCTGAAAGGAAGAGCATATGGCACACGAAAATGTCATTGAGATGCGGGATATTACCAAGGTGTTTGGTGAATTTGTAGCAAACGACAAAATCAACTTGCAACTGCGAAAAGGTGAAATTCATGCACTTTTAGGAGAAAATGGAGCGGGTAAATCTACTCTGATGAATATGCTGGCAGGACTTCTTGAGCCAACGAGTGGTGAAATTGTGGTGAATGGTCAGGTTGTAAAACTAGACTCACCATCTAAAGCCGCTGGTCTTGGAATTGGGATGGTTCACCAACATTTTATGTTGGTTGAGGCTTTTACAGTAGCTGAGAATATCATTTTGGGGAGTGAAATCACTAAAAATGGTGTTCTAGATATAGCTGGTGCTACTAAAGAAATCAAGGCTCTTTCTGAACGTTATGGTTTGGCAGTGGATCCTGCTGCTAAGGTGGCGGATATTTCCGTTGGTGCCCAACAACGTGTAGAAATCTTGAAAACACTCTATCGTGGTGCTGATATCCTTATCTTTGACGAACCTACAGCCGTATTGACTCCTTCAGAGATTGATGAGTTGATGGCAATCATGAAAAACCTTGTCAAAGAAGGGAAGTCCATCATTTTGATTACCCATAAACTGGATGAGATTCGTGCGGTATCGAATCGAGTGACGGTTATCCGTCGCGGGAAATCAATCCAGACGGTTGAAATCGCAGGGGCAACAAATGCGGACTTGGCGGAAATGATGGTTGGACGCTCAGTCTCCTTTAAAACGGAAAAACAAGCACCACAACCAAAAGAAGTGGTCTTGTCTATCAAAGACCTAGTTGTCAATGAAAACCGTGGTGTACCAGCTGTGAAGAATCTTTCTTTGGATGTTCGTGCTGGTGAAATTGTCGGTATTGCAGGTATTGATGGCAATGGTCAATCTGAACTCATTCAAGCCATTACTGGTCTTCGTAAGGTTGAATCAGGTAGCGTTGAATTAAAAGGCAAATCAATCGTAGGGATGCATCCTCGACAAATTACAGAACTAAGCGTGGGGCACGTTCCTGAGGATCGTCACCGTGATGGCTTGATTTTGGAGATGATGATTTCAGAAAATATCGCTCTTCAAACCTACTATAAAGAACCACTCAGCAAGAATGGTATCTTGAACTATGCCAATATCACTTCACATGCTAAGAAATTGATGGAAGAATTTGATGTTCGTGCGGCAAGTGAATTTGTTCCAGCAGCAGCTCTTTCAGGAGGAAATCAACAAAAAGCGATTATCGCTCGTGAGATTGATCGTGATCCTGATCTCCTTATCGTCAGTCAGCCAACTCGTGGTTTGGATGTCGGTGCCATTGAATATATCCACAAACGTTTGATTGAAGAACGTGATAACGGGAAGGCTGTCCTTGTTGTCAGCTTTGAATTGGATGAGATTTTAAATGTCTCAGACCGAATTGCTGTTATTCACGATGGTAAGATTCAAGGTATTGTATCGCCAGAAACGACTAACAAACAAGAACTTGGTGTCTTGATGGCAGGTGGAAACTTGGGAAAGGAGAAGAGTGATGTCTAAAAAATTACAACAAATTTCGGTTCCCTTGATTTCCGTATTCTTAGGAATCTTGCTCGGAGCCATTGTCATGTGGATCTTCGGATATGATGCTATCTGGGGCTATGAGGAGTTGTTCTATACAGCTTTTGGTAGCCTCCGTGGGATTGGAGAAATTTTCCGTGCCATGGGTCCTCTTGTCTTGATAGGTCTAGGTTTCGCAGTTGCCAGTCGTGCAGGTTTCTTTAACGTCGGACTTCCTGGTCAGGCTTTGGCAGGCTGGATTCTCAGTGGTTGGTTTGCCTTGTCAAATCCAGATATGCCTCGTCTCGTGTTGATTCCATTGACAGTAATCATTGCTTTGATCGCAGGTGGAATTGTTGGTGCGATTCCAGGTATCCTCAGAGCCTATCTCGGTACGTCAGAGGTTATCGTGACCATCATGATGAACTACATTGTATTGTATGTGGGAAATGCCTTTATTCATGCCTTTCCTAAAGATATTATGCAAAGTACAGACTCAACGATTCGTGTTAGTGCCAATGCTACATACCAGACACCATGGTTATCAGAGTTGACTGGAAATTCTCGTATGAATATCGGAATCTTCTTTGCAATCATTGCTGTTTGTGTGATTTGGTTCTTGCTCAAGAAAACGACTCTCGGTTTTGAAATTCGCGCAGTTGGTCTCAATCCCCATGCTTCAGAGTACGCTGGTATTTCAGCAAAACGTACAATCATCCTATCAATGATTATCTCTGGTGCCTTGGCTGGTCTTGGTGGAGCTGTCGAAGGTCTTGGAACCTTCCAAAACGTTTACGTTCAGGGATCATCATTGGCTATCGGATTTAACGGGATGGCAGTTAGTTTGCTTGCTGGAAATTCACCAATTGGAATTCTCTTTGCAGCCTTCTTATTTGGAGTTTTGCAAGTAGGAGCACCAGGTATGAACGCAGCGCAAGTTCCGTCTGAGCTTGTTAGCATTGTAACAGCGTCCATTATCTTCTTTGTCAGTGTTCACTACATTATCGAACGCTTTGTCAAACCTAAAAAACAAGTTAAAGGAGGTAAGTAAGGATGTCTATTACAACATTACTCACCCTCTTGGTCTCTTCTATGCTGATATACTCAGCACCACTTATTTTTACGAGTATCGGAGGGGTTTTCTCTGAACGTGGTGGTGTCGTTAACGTCGGTCTTGAAGGAATTATGGTTATGGGAGCCTTTTCTGGGGTTGTCTTTAACCTTGAGTTTGCAGAACAACTTGGAGCAGCGACTCCTTGGATTTCCTTGTTAGTTGCTGGTATCGTGGGAGCTATTTTCTCCCTCATCCATGCAGTCGCTACAGTTCATTTCCGTGCGGACCATGTTGTCAGTGGTACAGTATTGAACTTGATGGCTCCTGCCCTAGCGGTTTTCTTGGTTAAAGTTCTTTATAACAAAGGACAAACGGATAACTTAAGCCAGACTTTTGGACGTTTTGATTTCCCAGTTTTGGCTGACATCCCAGTGATTGGAGATATCTTCTTCAAGTCAACCAGTCTACTAGGTTATATCGCGACTGCCTTCTCATTCTTTGCATGGTTTATTCTCTTTAAGACACGTTTTGGTCTTCGCCTTCGCTCTGTTGGTGAACACCCTCAGGCAGCGGATACCTTGGGGATCAATGTCTACATGATGCGATATTTAGGGGTTGTTATTTCAGGTTTCCTAGGTGGAATTGGCGGAGCGATTTATGCTCAATCAATCTCAGTTAACTTCTCAGTGACAACTATTGTTGGTCCTGGATTTATCGCCCTTGCTGCGATGATCTTTGGTAAATGGAACCCAATTGGTGCTATGCTTTCCAGTCTTTTCTTTGGACTTTCACAAAGTTTGGCTGTTATCGGTTCTCAATTACCTTTCCTACAAGGAGTGCCTGCGGTTTATCTTCAAATCGCACCTTATGTCTTGACCATCCTTGTCTTGGCAGCCTTCTTTGGAAAAGCAGTTGCGCCTAAGGCAGACGGTATCAACTACATCAAGTCAAAATAAGCATACAAAAAAACGTCAGTTTAAACTGGCGTTTTATTTTTTAGGATCTTGATGTGTCAAGTTTAGTCCCCAAGGAACGAGATTTTCAGTTTTATTTTTGATACGTGTGATATTATCTTTGTGACGAATGATAATCAAGCTAGCAAGTGCTAGGATAATCAAAATGAAGAGAGGGTCATAGCTGTTTAGGATAAAATCAAATAGTGGAAATAGGAGAACTCCGATAACGGCTGCGATAGAAGCGGCAACGCTAGACAAGGAAATCATACTACCAAGATAGAGGGTTCCAAAGAATACGACTGCTAGGTAGAGACAGAAGACAGGCGCAAATCCGAAAACAACTCCAGCGCTAGTTGCGACAGCCTTGCCCCCCTTAAAGCCTGCAAAGATAGGGAAGGTATGTCCAATGACAGCCAAAAGTCCAAAGACAAGAGGTGATACACCTTGTTGGTGGAAAAGAATAGGAAGCAAAGTGGCCAAGGTCCCTTTAAAGAAGTCAATCACAAAGGTTGCCATACCCGCTTTCTTACCTAAAATTCGGAAAGTATTGGTCGTTCCGGTGTTTCCAGAACCATGTTCACGCAGATTTGTTTGAAAAAAGATTTGTCCAATCCATAGACCAGACGGAATCGAACCTAGCAAATAAGCTAGAATTAATAATACAAATGTCATCATAGAACTATTATACCATGAAATGGTATAGAAAGTCAGAGAATATCCTGTGAAATTGTGACAGCTGAATGGGAAAAACTTTGCAAAATCGCTAGAAAACCTGTAAAATAGAAAAGATGAACAAATAGGAGGTTCCTTGTGTCAAAAAAGGAAATCAATATTAACAATTATAATGATGACGCCATTCAGGTGCTAGAAGGGTTGGATGCGGTCCGTAAACGTCCAGGGATGTATATCGGATCGACCGATGGTGCTGGTCTCCATCATTTAGTCTGGGAAATTGTCGACAATGCAGTCGATGAAGCCTTATCTGGATTTGGTGATCGCATCGATGTGACGATTAATAAAGACGGTAGTTTAACGGTTCAAGACCATGGACGTGGGATGCCAACTGGTATGCACGCTATGGGGATTCCGACAGTTGAGGTTATCTTTACTATTCTTCATGCTGGGGGAAAATTCGGTCAAGGGGGCTATAAGACATCTGGAGGTCTCCACGGGGTTGGATCATCCGTTGTTAATGCCCTTTCTAGTTGGTTAGAAGTAGAAATCACTCGTGACGGTACAGTCTACAAGCAACGTTTTGAAAATGGTGGAAAACCAGTCACAACCTTGAAGAAAGTTGGTACGGCACCTAAGTCTAAGACAGGTACCAAAGTTACCTTCATGCCTGACGCGACGATTTTTTCTACGACAGACTTCAAGTACAATACCATTTCAGAGCGCCTCAATGAGTCAGCATTTCTCTTGAAAAATGTGACCTTGTCTCTAACTGACAAGCGAACAGAAGAAGCGATCGAGTTTCACTATGAAAATGGGGTGCAGGACTTTGTTTCTTACCTCAACGAAGACAAGGAAACCTTGACGCCAGTTCTATACTTTGAAGGCGAAGACAATGGATTTCAAGTGGAAGTTGCCCTCCAGTACAATGATGGATTTTCAGATAACATTCTATCCTTTGTCAATAACGTTCGTACTAAAGATGGTGGAACACATGAGACAGGACTCAAGTCAGCCATTACTAAGGTCATGAATGACTACGCGCGTAAGACAGGACTTCTCAAGGAAAAAGATAAAAACCTTGAAGGGTCAGACTACCGCGAGGGACTAGCAGCCGTTCTTTCTATTCTCGTTCCTGAAGAACACCTCCAGTTTGAGGGTCAGACCAAGGATAAACTGGGGAGTCCACTAGCTCGTCCGGTTGTGGATGGAATTGTGGCTGATAAGTTGACCTTCTTCCTTATGGAAAATGGAGAACTGGCTTCCAATCTCATTCGCAAGGCTATCAAGGCGCGTGATGCGCGTGAGGCGGCTCGCAAGGCGCGTGATGAGAGCCGAAATGGTAAGAAAAACAAGAAAGACAAGGGCTTGTTGTCTGGAAAATTGACCCCAGCCCAGTCTAAGAATCCTGCAAAAAATGAACTCTACCTGGTTGAGGGGGACTCTGCCGGTGGTTCTGCCAAACAAGGTCGTGACCGTAAGTTCCAGGCTATCTTGCCACTTCGAGGTAAGGTTATCAATACAGCCAAGGCCAAGATGGCGGATATCCTCAAAAATGAAGAAATCAATACCATGATTTATACCATTGGTGCGGGTGTGGGAGCAGACTTCTCTCTTGAAGATGCTAACTATGACAAGATTATTATCATGACCGATGCCGATACCGACGGTGCCCATATTCAGACTCTTCTTTTAACATTCTTCTACCGTTACATGCGTCCGCTAGTTGAGGCAGGACATGTCTATATCGCCCTTCCGCCTCTTTACAAGATGTCCAAAGGCAAAGGCAAGAAAGAAGAAGTAGCTTATGCTTGGACGGACGGAGAGCTAGAAGAACTCCGCAAGCAATTTGGCAAAGGAGCCACTCTCCAACGCTACAAAGGTCTTGGTGAGATGAATGCGGACCAACTCTGGGAGACGACTATGAATCCTGAAACCCGCACTCTTATCCGTGTCACGATTGAAGACTTAGCACGCGCCGAACGCCGTGTCAATGTCCTCATGGGAGACAAGGTCGAACCACGCCGTAAGTGGATTGAAGATAATGTCAAGTTTACGCTTGAAGAAGCGACAGTATTTTAATAAATTTTAGAATTACAAAGGAGTTATGATGAAAAAAATATATGCTGTTCTATTAGTTGCTTTTATGGCTGTTATTTTATCTGCTTGTGCCTCGAAGGAGGCCTGGCTAAAAGGTACATGGACTAGTAATCAAACAAATTCTAAGTATGAATTTAAAGAAGAAAGTGGGAAGTGGACTATTTTAAGTGGTGAAAGCAAAATAGCTGAGGATCTAGAAGTAAAGGATCGTAAAGATTCGGTTGTAAACTTAGTTGATGATAATGGAATTCGATATCAGGTTGAAAAGAAAGATAAAGATACAATTCATCTTGAAATATTTAATTCAGACGGACTTTCTGCTACTAATGGTCAAGGCTTCGAATTTAAAAAAGATCAGTAAAATGACAAAAAGGTTAATCTTTAATTTTAACTAAACATTAGGTTATTTCAGCTAATAAGCAAAGTAAGATTTCGTTTGGATTGAAGACAATGTCAAGTTTACGATGGAAGAAGCGACAGTGTTTTAAAAATATAAAATTAATATAGAGAATCTATGGAGAAATAAAAATGTCTAACAATATTAACGAAGAACAAGTAAAAGAAGCTCTTGAAAGTGGTTATGGAAAATCTGAGGCTTTATTAAATAATAAAGATGAATTAGATGATTTTTTATATCGATTGGAGCAAAAAATTAACGATATGCCATTTGTTGGAAAGAAATTTTCGATGATCCCAGTCATGATTTCTTTAGTGAAAAATTATGTCCAAGGGAAATACACCACGGTTCCTTATGGGACTATTTTAGCTGTTTTAAGTGCACTTATTTATTTCCTTGCTCCCATTGATATTATTCCAGATTTCATTCCCCTAGCAGGCTACTTGGATGATATGGCTGTTGTAGGACTTTGTATGAATATGGTCAAAACAGACATTGAAACCTATGATAAATGGCGTCAGTCTCAAGGATTGATCTAGGCTAATCGACCACTGTTATTTTTAGTTTTTATAAGAAGAGTAAAATTATGTTCAGTATATTGCTTGATTTTCCTTTTCTCTTTGTAGTCTTTGCTTTAGGCGCAATTATGTTTATAATTGCCAAGCAAGGGAAACCAGAGCAAAGCCGTTATCTAAACTTTTTATTATTGACCCTAGTGACTTTTGGTGTGATAGTATTTGATAATCCATTTAGATCATATCTTTATGCAGGATTGCTATTTTATGTTTATGTCGTCTATATTTTCATACCTGTCAGTCTAGTTTTTGGTTTTATATCTGTTTATAAAAGCAAAAGACATCTACAATATTACCCTAGTAACTATTCAAAAATTCTAAGAACCAATGCATGGATCTTGATGATTTTATCAATCGTGAATTTTTTAATGCTACTAACGCAATCAGAAGTAGGAATTATTATTTTAGTAACAATTGTCGGTATCAGTTCGATTGTTCAATTTATCTTTGGAGAACTTGAAATTAAAAGAGTGCAGAATCTTCAACAACAAAAGCAAGAAGATACTCCTAATCCTAACCCTGTTTTAAATGACGGTGATATAGATGAGAACTAAAATAGAAATGATGAATCTGATTTTACAAATAGCTGAAAGTTTAAAAGTCGAGGCTGTCGCTATGTCTGGTTCACGGACTGATACAAAAGCACCAAAAGATGAGTTTCAAGACTATGATGTGGTCTATGTCATGGACGATTTAGATAATCTGACGAGAGATCTTTCTTGGTTGTACCGGTTTGGCAAACGCATTATTGAGCAAGAAGTCACCCTTGGTCACCGTCGCCTCTACCTCATGCTCTTTGAAGATGGTAATCGGATTGATTTGACCCTCTGCCCTAAAGACTATATCCAAGAATGGGTGGATAGTGAGGCTGGGTTCACAGTTTTAGAGGATAAGAAGGGATTATTTGAACCTTATTACCCGAGTCCTCAACGTTACTGGACATCTCCCGCTAGTCATACAGATTTTGAAAAAGCCTGCAATGAATTTTGGTGGGTATCAGCCTATGTGGTTAAGGGTATTCATCGCAAGCAACTACTCTATGCGACGGACCATCTCTACGGGATTTGTCAACAAGAACTCTTGAAGGTCTTGGCTTGGCAGGTATCCAGTGACAGGGGAAGAGTTGATATTGGAAAGAACTATAAGTATCTCTTTAACTATTTACCTGCTGAGAAAGAGAAACAATTCTCAAATCTGCTTTATTTCTCAAGTTTAGAGAAACTTACTCAGTCCTTATTTGCTACTATGCAACTTTTTCACCAAGAAGCTCAAATCCTTGCTCAAAAGATGGGATTTGATTATGATAAGGAAGTGGCGGATAAGATGATTCAGTATGCTGAGGAAAGGTTGAGCTAGTATGCTAGATTATGTATTTGCTATATTTTTCATGGGGTTCCCAGGAGTACAAATTTTAGTATTAGTGTCTTCTATATTTCTAGCAATTAATAGAAATAAGTTACATAAAAGGGTGTATGGATTATTTTTCCCGATCATTATAACGATGTGTAATATTTGGCTTATTTCAATCGATCGCACAGAGCTTTTTGATGGCGCTTTAAGATTTTCGTTCTTTCTAATTTCTTTTTGTTTCCCTATGCTTATTTCTTCCACGATCTATCACTCCATACGCTTATATTATTTATACAAATTAATCAAGTGGAGAGTCTTCCCTATCAGTATCTGTTATTTATTCGGTTTAATTTTTCATTATCTTAATACAATGCATTGGGAGGAGCTATTTCGAGGGCAAAAGTTTGTGTTTGATATCTTGCTGATATCAACTGCTATAATTTCTTATTTACCTTGTCTATATTTGTACATACTTCAAAGAAGAAAGAACAATCTATAGGGAATAGATGCTTTTGCTTAATCTAAATAAATGTTTGTGAATGACTTAAATAGTATCTAAGAATATTTTTCTCAAGTACCAATTTTAATGTAAAACCTACTCTACATTATTTGAAAGGAGTTGAACACACCCTAAATGCTGTGTAAAAATTCCTTATTACTAACCGAAGCAACAGATTTTAAACACATTAAACTACAGAAAGGATAGTTTGGTTACTTATTGTAACTGAACACGGGACTAAGACTTAGGAAAAAAGATAAATCGCCTTAGGTTCATCGAACCTTGCATCCATTTCCTATTTTTCTACAGAAATTTTCGGCAAGCCGAATCGTCCCTTTGTATCTTATGTCTAACATTCAAAATATGTCCCTGGAGGACATCATGGGAGAGCGCTTTGGTCGCTACTCCAAATACATCATTCAAGACCGGGCTTTGCCAGATATTCGTGATGGATTGAAGCCGGTTCAGCGTCGCATTCTTTATTCGATGAATAAGGATGGCAATACTTTTGACAAGAGCTACCGTAAGTCAGCCAAGTCTGTCGGTAACATCATGGGGAATTTCCACCCACACGGTGATTATTCTATTTATGATGCCATGGTCCGTATGTCTCAGGATTGGAAAAATCGTGAGATTCTAGTTGAAATGCACGGTAACAACGGTTCTATGGACGGAGATCCGCCGGCGGCTATGCGTTATACCGAGGCACGTTTGTCTGAGATTGCAGGCTATCTTCTTCAGGATATTGAGAAAAAGACAGTTCCCTTTGCTTGGAACTTTGACGATACGGAGAAAGAACCAACTGTCTTACCAGCAGCCTTTCCAAACCTCTTGGTCAATGGTTCGACTGGTATTTCGGCTGGTTATGCCACAGATATTCCTCCGCATAATTTGGCAGAGGTCATTGATGCGACTGTTTACATGATTGACCACCCAACAGCCAAGGTGGACAAACTCATGGAGCTCTTACCTGGACCAGACTTCCCTACAGGAGCAATCATCCAGGGACGTGATGAAATCAAGAAGGCCTATGAAACTGGTAAAGGGCGCGTGGTTGTTCGTTCCAAGACTGAGATTGAAAAGCTAAAAGGTGGTAAGGAACAAATCGTTATCACTGAGATTCCTTATGAAATCAACAAGGCTAATCTGGTCAAGAAAATTGATGATGTTCGTGTCAATAACAAGGTTGCTGGGATTGCCGAAGTTCGTGATGAGTCTGACCGTGACGGTCTTCGTATCGCTATTGAACTCAAGAAAGATGCTAATACCGAGCTCGTTCTCAACTATCTATTCAAATACACTGACCTACAAATCAATTACAACTTCAACATGGTGGCGATTGACAATTTCACACCTCGTCAGGTCGGGATTGTTCCAATCCTGTCTAGCTATATTGCCCACCGTCGTGAAGTGATATTGGCACGTTCCCGCTTTGACAAGGAAAAGGCTGAGAAACGTCTCCATATCGTCGAAGGTTTGATTCGCGTGATTTCGATTTTGGACGAAGTTATTGCTCTTATCCGTGCCTCTGAGAATAAGGCTGACGCCAAAGAAAATCTCAAGGTCAGCTATGAGTTTACAGAAGAGCAGGCTGAGGCCATCGTTACCTTGCAACTTTACCGTTTGACCAACACCGACGTGGTTGTCTTGCAGGAGGAAGAAGCAGAACTTCGTGAAAAGATTGCCATGCTTGCTGCCATTATCGGTGATGAGCGGACTATGTACAATCTCATGAAGAAGGAGCTTCGTGAGGTCAAGAAGAAATTTGCGACTCCTCGTTTGAGTACTTTAGAAGACACTGCAAAAGTAATCGAGATTGATACAGCCAGCCTCATCGCAGAGGAAGATACCTATGTCAGCGTGACCAAGGCAGGTTATATCAAGCGTACCAGCCCACGTTCCTTTGCGGCATCCACTCTGGAAGAAATTGGCAAACGTGATGATGATCGTCTGATCTTTGTTCAAGCTACTAAGACAACCCAGCACCTCTTGATGTTCACGACTCTTGGGAATGTCATCTATCGACCAATCCATGAGTTAGCAGATATTCGCTGGAAGGACATCGGAGAGCATCTGAGTCAGACTATTACAAACTTCGAAACTAATGAAGAAATCCTTTATGCAGAAGTGGTAGATCAGTTTGAAGATGCGACAACCTACTTTACTGCGACTCGTCTTGGTCAAATCAAACGCGTAGAACGCAAAGAATTCTCTCCATGGCGGACCTACAAGTCTAAGTCAGTCAAGTATGCTAAGCTCAAAGACGAGACAGACCAGATTGTAGCAGTAGCTCCGATCAAACTGGATGATGTTCTCTTGATTAGTCAAAATGGTTACGCCCTTCGTTTCAATATCGAAGAGGTACCGGTTGTTGGTGCCAAGGCTGCGGGTGTCAAGGCTATGAACCTGAAAGCAGATGATGCGCTTCAAGCTGCCTTTATCTGTAACACCTCATCCTTCTACCTCTTGACCCAACGCGGTAGTTTAAAACGTGTTTCTATCGACGAAATTCCAACAACCAGCCGTGCCAAACGAGGCCTACAAGTCTTGCGTGAGTTGAAAAACAAGCCACACCGTGTCTTCTTGGCTGGAGCAGTTGCAGAGCAAGGATTCGTTGGTGATCTCTTTAGTACAGAAATGGAAGAAAACTTCCAAACGCTTCTTGTCCAATCTAACAAGGGAACAATCTATGAGAGCCGATTGCAAGACCTCAACTTGTCAGAACGTACTAGCAATGGAAGCTTTATATCAGACACCATTTCAGATGAAGAAGTTTTCGATGCTTACCTCAAAGAAGTTTTTAAAGAGGACAAATCCAATCCTTAAAAAGAATCAGCCAAGAGGGCTGATTTCTTTATGTTGAAAAAATTTTCAGAAAATTACAAATAATACTTGAAATTTTACTAGAAAAGTGTAGAATAGAACACATAGTTTGAATAGTATAAAGGAGAAACACATGACAGTTGAAATTGATTGGGAAAATCTTGGCTTTGCTTATATGAAATTACCTTACCGTTACGTCGCTCATTATAAAAATGGACAATGGGATCAAGGGGGATTAACGGAGGACTCGACTCTTCATATTTCTGAATCTTCTCCAAGTCTCCACTATGGTCAACAAGCATTCGAGGGTTTGAAAGCCTATCGTACTAAGGATGGCAGTATTCAACTTTTCCGTCCTGATGAAAATGCCAAGCGTTTGCAACGCACCTGCGACCGTCTTTTGATGCCTCAAGTCCCAACTGAGATGTTTGTAGAAGCTTGTAAAGCGGTTGTTCGTGCCAATGAAGATTATGTACCACCATACGGAACGGGTGGAACTCTCTATCTCCGTCCGCTTTTGATTGGTGTTGGGGATATTATTGGGGTTAAACCAGCAGAAGAGTATATTTTCACCATTTTTGCTATGCCAGTTGGTAACTATTTTAAAGGTGGTTTAGTCCCAACCAACTTCTTGATTCAGGATGAATACGACCGTGCAGCTCCAAATGGTACGGGTGCAGCCAAGGTAGGTGGTAACTATGCTGCTAGTCTCCTTCCAGGTAAAATGGCCAAGTCACGCCAATTTTCAGATGTTATCTACCTAGACCCAGCTACACATACAAAGATTGAAGAAGTCGGATCAGCCAACTTCTTTGGAATCACGGCAGACAATGAATTTGTTACGCCATTAAGCCCATCTATCTTGCCATCCATTACCAAGTACTCTTTGCTTTACTTGGCTGAACACCGCTTGGGCTTGACACCGATCGAAGGTGATGTTCCGATTGACAATTTGGATCGTTTTGTAGAGGCAGGTGCCTGCGGTACAGCAGCAGTTATTTCGCCAATTGGAGGCATCCAACACGGCGAAGATTTCCATGTTTTCTATAGCGAAACAGAAGTAGGTCCTGTTACACGTAAACTTTATGATGAATTGACCGGTATCCAATTTGGTGATGTAGAAGCACCAGAAGGATGGATTGTCAAAGTGGACTAAAAGACATGAAATAAAGAAGAGCTCCATAGCAGTTGTAATAGCTGAAATGGAGTTTTTTCTTGCTAGTTTGAGCTTTTTCTTGTACAATAGAAAAAGTGAAAAGAGGTAAAGTATGAGTAAAAAAGATAAGAAAATTGAAATTCAATTAACAGATGCAAAAGTGACTGTTGGAAAAGACAGCTATGAAGGATACGTTTTGACGATCGGTAAAAAGGTTATTGGGGAAATTGCCGAATTAGACAGCCAATTTGCCATCATAAAGAATGGAAATGTCGATAGTTTTTATAAAAAACTTGAAAAAGCTGTGGAAATTTTGATTGAAAACTATAATTTGACAAAATAATACTTGTTTTATTGAAAATTTCATGATATAATAGTTCTCGTTAAACATTGGAGAGATAGCGAAGAGGCTAAACGCGGCGGACTGTAAATCCGCTCCTTCGGGTTCGGGGGTTCGAATCCCTCTCTCTCCATTTATCAATGGGGTATAGCCAAGCGGTAAGGCAAGGGACTTTGACTCCCTCATGCGTTGGTTCGAATCCAGCTACCCCAGTTCTTAGGTAATAAATTCAAGATAAAAAGAAAAATATCTTAGGGTATTTTATTTTTATAAGTGAAAGACGTGAACGATATGAACATGTCTTTGCGGGTGCTTAGGAAAAAAATTATAAGTATGTCAAGTTTAGAAAAACTTGATTGTTGGAGGATTTTTTAGATGAACGAATTTGAAGATTTGCTAAATAGCGTTAGCCAAGTTGAGCCTGGTGATGTTGTTAGTGCTGAAGTATTGACAGTTGATGCTACTCAAGCTAACGTTGCAATCTCTGGGACTGGTGTTGAAGGTGTCTTGACTCTTCGCGAATTGACAAACGATCGCGATGCAGATATCAATGACTTTGTGAAAGTAGGAGAAGTATTGGATGTTCTTGTACTTCGTCAAGTAGTTGGTAAAGATACTGATACAGTTACATACCTTGTATCTAAAAAACGCCTTGAAGCTCGTAAAGCATGGGACAAACTTGTTGGACGCGAAGAAGAAGTTGTTACTGTTAAAGGAACTCGTGCCGTTAAAGGTGGACTTTCAGTAGAATTTGAAGGTGTTCGTGGATTTATCCCAGCTTCAATGTTGGATACTCGTTTCGTACGTAACACTGAGCGTTTCGTAGGTCAAGAATTTGATGCTAAAATTAAGGAAGTTGATCCTAAAGAAAACCGCTTCATCCTTTCACGTCGTGAAGTTGTTGAAGCAGCTACTGCAGCAGCTCGTGCTGAAGTATTCGGTAAATTGGCTGTTGGTGATGTCGTAACTGGTAAAGTTGCTCGTATCACTAGCTTTGGTGCTTTCATCGACCTTGGTGGTGTTGACGGATTGGTTCACTTGACTGAATTGTCACACGAACGTAACGTATCACCTAAATCAGTTGTAACTGTTGGTGAAGAAATCGAAGTGAAGATCCTTGATCTTAACGAGGAAGAAGGACGCGTATCACTTTCACTTAAAGCAACAACACCTGGACCATGGGATGGTGTTGAGCAAAAATTGGCTAAAGGTGATGTAGTAGAAGGAACAGTTAAACGTTTGACTGACTTTGGTGCATTTGTTGAAGTATTGCCAGGTATCGATGGACTTGTTCACGTATCACAAATTTCACACAAACGTATCGAAAATCCCAAAGAAGCTCTTACTGTTGGTCAAGAAGTTACTGTTAAAGTCCTTGATGTTAACGCTGACGCAGAACGTGTATCACTTTCTATCAAAGCTCTTGAAGAGCGTCCAGCTCAAGAAGAAGGACAAAAAGAAGAAAAACGTGCTGCTCGTCCACGTCGTCCAAAACGTCAAGAAAAACGTGATTTCGAACTTCCAGAAACACAAACAGGATTCTCAATGGCTGACTTGTTCGGTGATATCGAACTTTAATCAAATTGATAATCACAAAATCCTTTGTTAAAAACAAGGGATTTTTCTTTTGTCTCTTTCCCATTTTTGATATAATAGTTCTATGTTAGATTCAGAAAAACAATCACAATATCAATTGTTAAATGAGGAACTCTCTTATTTACTTGAAGGTGAGAGCAATGTTCTTGCCAATCTTTCGAATGCTAGTGCCCTTCTAAAATCTCGCTTTCCGAATACTGTATTTGCAGGTTTTTATCTGTTTGATGGTAGCGAATTGGTTTTAGGGCCTTTTCAGGGCGGCGTTTCTTGCATTCGTATTCCGCTCGGGAAGGGCGTGTGTGGAGAAGCTGCTGAGTTTCAAGAGACTGTTTTAGTTGGCGATGTAAGTACCTATCCAAACTACATTTCTTGCGATAGTATGGCAAAGAGTGAAATCGTAGTTCCCATGCTCAAGAATGGTCGATTGCTAGGTGTTTTAGACCTGGATTCTTCACTTATCGATGATTACAATGCTGTTGACCGTGATTACTTGGAACAATTTGTCGCTATTTTGCTTGAGAAGACAGAATGGGACTTTACGATGTTTGAGGAGAAAGCTTAATGTATCAAGCACTTTATCGAAAATATAGAAGTCAAACTTTTTCACAACTAGTAGGTCAAGAAGTTGTGGCTAAAACCCTAAAACAAGCGGTCGAGCAGGAAAAGATTAGTCATGCTTATCTTTTCTCAGGTCCTCGTGGAACTGGGAAGACCAGTGTAGCCAAGATTTTTGCCAAGGCTATGAACTGTCCGAACCAAGTGGATGGAGAGCCATGTAATAACTGTTATATCTGTCAGGCAGTGACAGAAGGTAGCCTAGAAGATGTTATCGAAATGGATGCGGCATCGAATAATGGAGTTGACGAAATTCGTGAAATTCGTGATAAATCTACCTATGCTCCTAGCTTAGCTCGTTATAAGGTCTACATTATCGACGAAGTTCATATGCTGTCTACGGGAGCCTTTAATGCGCTTTTGAAGACTCTAGAGGAACCAACTCAAAATGTGGTCTTTATTTTGGCGACTACTGAATTGCACAAGATTCCAGCAACTATTTTATCGCGTGTTCAACGTTTTGAGTTTAAAGCGATTCGAACGCAAGATATTAAGGAACATATCCAAACTATTTTGTCAAAAGAGAATATCAGTTCTGAACCGGAGGCTGTGGAAATCATTGCCAGACGAGCTGAAGGTGGAATGCGGGATGCCTTGTCCATTCTGGATCAAGCCTTGAGTTTAACACAGGGAAATGAGCTCACGACTGCTATCTCTGAGGAGATTACAGGCACCATTAGTCTATCAGCACTAGATGATTATGTAGCTGCCTTGTCTCAGCAGGATGTTCCAAAAGCGCTTGATTCTCTGAATCTTTTATTTGAGAATGGCAAGAGCATGACTCGTTTTGTGACGGATCTCTTACAGTATTTGCGTGATCTACTAGTTGTTCAGACAGGTGGCGAAAATACTCATCATAGTCCAGTTTTTATGGACAATCTAGCTTTATCTCAGGAAAGCCTCTTTGAAATGATTCAAATGGCGACTGTGAGCTTGGCAGATATGAAAGCAAGCCTGCAACCTAAGATTTATGCTGAGATGATGACCATTCGTTTAGCGGAAATCAAGCCTGAATCTGCGGTTTCGGGAGCTGTTGAAAGTGAAATTTCTGTACTGAGACAGGAAGTCGCACGTCTCAAACAAGAGCTTGCTAATGTAGGAACAGCTCCTAAACAAGTGGCGCCAGTCCCTAGCCGTCCAGCAACTTCCAAGACAGTCTATCGAGTAGATCGCAACAAAGTTCAGTCTATTCTGCAAGAAGCAGTTGAAAATCCTGATTTGGCACGGCAAAACTTGATTCGCCTCCAGAATGCATGGGGAGAGGTAATCGAAAGCTTAGCTGGTCCTGATAAGGCTCTGCTGGTTGGTTCTCAACCAGTTGCGGCCAATGAACACCATGCTATTTTAGCCTTTGAGTCTAATTTTAATGCTGGGCAAACCATGAAACGGGATAACCTCAATACCATGTTTGGCAATATTCTTAGCCAAGCGGCTGGATTTTCACCTGAAATCCTGGCAATTTCCCTTGAGGAATGGAAAGAGGTTCGTGCAGCATTTTCAGCTAAAAACAAGTCTCCACAAACGGAGCAAGAGGTAGAAGAAGAAAATCTGATTCCAGAGGGATTTGAATTTCTGGCTGATAAAGTCATGGTCGAAGAAGACTAAAAGAGGATTTCATGGTACAATAATCCTATGACTAGACAACAATTTATCGTGATAGCACTATTTACTGCTGCTGAGACTTATTTTTTCAATGAAGCTTGGATGACTGGTCGCTATTTTATGGCAGCCTTTTGGGCCATTCTACTTTTTCGAAATTTTAGGTTAAGTTATCTAATGGGTAAAATAGTAGATGCCATTGATCAGCGCTTAAACCGCAAGGATTAGTCACTAGCTTCTAAACAAAATCAAAGCCTTTTAGGCTTTTTTTTGTTATACTAGTAGAGTATATTTATGGACCTTTTCTTGTATTTTTTAGAGAAATATAAGTGATTTCGCTAAGGATAAAGGAAGTAGGCCAGAAAAAGAAAGGAACTATCATGTCAGTATTAGAGATCAAAGATCTTCACGTTGAGATTGAAGGAAAAGAAATTTTGAAAGGAGTCAATCTGACTCTGAAAACAGGAGAAATCGCAGCTATCATGGGACCAAATGGTACTGGTAAATCAACTCTTTCTGCAGCTATCATGGGGAATCCTAACTATGAGGTTACCAAAGGTGAGGTCTTGTTTGATGGTGTAAACATCCTTGAGTTGGAAGTGGACGAACGTGCCCGTATGGGACTTTTCCTTGCTATGCAGTACCCATCAGAAATCCCAGGAATTACTAACGCAGAGTTTCTTCGTGCAGCCATGAATGCTGGTAAAGAAGATGATGAAAAGATTTCAGTTCGTGAGTTTATCACTAAACTAGACGAGAAAATGGAATTGCTCAACATGAAAGAAGAAATGGCAGAGCGTTACCTCAACGAAGGTTTCTCTGGTGGTGAGAAAAAACGTAATGAAATTCTTCAACTCTTGATGTTGGAACCTACATTTGCCCTTTTGGATGAGATTGACTCAGGTCTTGATATTGATGCCCTTAAAGTCGTATCGAAAGGTGTGAATGCTATGCGTGGTGAAGGTTTTGGTGCTATGATTATCACTCACTATCAACGTCTTTTGAACTACATCACACCTGATGTGGTACACGTGATGATGGAAGGTCGTGTGGTCCTTTCTGGAGGTCCAGAATTAGCAGCCCGTTTGGAACGTGAAGGATACGCAAAACTAGCTGAAGAACTTGGCTACAACTACAAGGAAGAATTGTAATTCCCTCGTATCTTTTAGGAGAAGCAAATGACTAAAGAAACTATTAAACTTTTTTCAGAAATGCACGCTGAACCAAGCTGGTTGTCAAACCTCCGTCAAAAAGCTTTTGATAAGATTGAGAGTTTGGAATTACCAGTTATTGAGCGTGTGAAATTTCACCGTTGGAATCTGGGGGATGGAACCATCACAGAAAGTGAGCCTTCAGCAAATGTTCCTGACTTTACAGCTCTAGATAATCACCTGAAGTTAGTGCAAGTAGGAACGCAAACTGTTTTTGAACAAACACCAGTTGAATTGGCTGAACAGGGTGTTGTCTTCACAGACTTCCATTCAGCTTTAGAAGAAATTCCAGAGCTGATCGAAGAATTCTTCATGTCATCTGTTAAGTATGACGATGACAAGTTGGCAGCCTACCATACAGCTTACTTTAACAGTGGTGCTGTCCTCTACATTCCTGATAATGTTGAGATTGTTGAACCAATCGAAGGAATTTTCTACCAAGACAGCGATAGCGATGTGCCATTTAACAAGCATATCCTCATCATCGCTGGTAAGAACAGTAAGATTAGTTATCTTGAACGTCTAGAGTCACGAGGGGGTGGTAGTGCAAAAGCAACTGCCAATATCACAGTCGAAGTGATTGCTCGTTCTGGTGCGCAAGTGAAGTTTGCGGCTATTGACCGTCTAGGAGAAAATGTCACTGCTTACATTAGCCGTCGTGGTAAACTAGGCAACGATGCAAGCATTGACTGGGCAATCGGTGTCATGAACGAAGGAAACGTCGTTGCGGACTTTGATAGCGACTTGATTGGAAATGGTAGCCATGCTGACCTTAAAGTGGTAGCTCTTTCAAGTGGCCGTCAGGTTCAAGGGATTGATACCCGCGTAACCAACTATGGTTGCAACTCAATCGGAAATATTCTCCAACATGGGGTTATCCTTGAAAAAGCAACTTTGACTTTCAATGGTATCGGTCACATCATCAAGGGTGCTAAGGGAGCAGATGCGCAACAAGAAAGCCGTGTTCTAATGCTTTCAGACCAAGCGCGTTCAGATGCCAACCCAATTCTTTTGATTGATGAAAATGACGTAACTGCTGGTCACGCTGCTTCTATCGGACAAGTAGATCCAGAAGACATGTACTACCTCATGAGCCGTGGTTTGGACAAAGCAACAGCAGAACGCTTGGTTGTTCGTGGTTTCCTTGGATCCGTTATCGTAGAGATTCCAGTCAAGGAAGTTCGTGATGAAATGATTGCAACTATCGAAGAAAAATTGTCAAAACGCTAAGGGGAAGCCTATGTTAGATGTAGAAGCGATTCGCAAGGATTTTCCAATTTTAGACCAGATTGTCAACGATGAACCTCTGGTCTATCTGGACAATGCTGCGACGACACAAAAACCACTAGCAGTTCTTGAAACAATCAACCGCTACTATGAGCAGGACAATGCCAATGTTCACCGTGGTGTTCACACCTTGGCAGAACGGGCAACAGTTTCCTATGAGGGGGCTCGTGAAACCATTCGTAAATTTATCAATGCTGTTTCTACAAAGGAAGTTCTCTTTACCAGAGGAACGACAACCAGTCTTAACTGGGTAGCACGTTATGCTGAAGAAATCTTGACTGAGGGAGACCAGGTCTTGATTTCCGTCATGGAACACCATTCAAATATCATTCCTTGGCAGGAGGCCTGCCGCAAGACTGGAGCGGAGCTTGTCTATGTCTATCTCAAGGATGGAGCTCTGGATATGGAGGATTTGCGAGCTAAGTTGACTGATAAGGTCAAGTTTGTCTCGCTAGCTCATGCTTCAAATGTTCTTGGTGTGGTCAATCCTATCAAAGAAATCACACAAATGGCTCACGAAGTAGGAGCCATTATGGTGGTGGATGGTGCTCAATCTACGCCTCATATGAAGATTGATGTCCAGGACTTGGATGTGGACTTCTTTGCCTTTTCAGGTCACAAGATGGCTGGTCCAACTGGTATTGGTGTCCTTTACGGTAAAGAAAAGTATCTGGAGCAAATGTCACCAGTAGAATTTGGTGGCGAAATGATTGATTTTGTCTACGAGCAATCTGCTAGTTGGAAGGAATTGCCATGGAAATTTGAGGCTGGAACGCCAAATATGGCAGGAGCTATTGGACTTGCGACTGCAGTTGATTATCTGGAAAAGATTGGTATGGATGCCATTGAAGCCCATGAACAGGAACTGATAGCCTACGTTTATCCAAAACTGCAGGCAATTGAAGGACTGAATATCTATGGTTCACAAGACTTGGCTCAACGTTCGGGTGTGATTGCCTTTAACCTAGGTGATCTTCATCCTCACGATCTTGCTACGGCTCTGGATTATGAAGGAGTAGCAGTTCGTGCGGGTCATCATTGCGCTCAACCTTTGCTCCAATATTTGGAAGTTCCAGCAACAGCTCGTGCAAGCTTTTATATCTACAATACTAAGGCAGATTGTGACAAACTAGTCGATGCCCTACAAAAGACAAAGGAGTTTTTCAATGGCACTTTCTAAACTAGATAGCCTTTATATGGCAGTGGTAGCAGACCATTCGAAAAACCCACATCACCAAGGGAAGTTAGAAGACGCTGAACAAATCAGCCTCAATAATCCAACCTGTGGGGATGTTATTAATCTCTCTGTTAAGTTTGATACAGACGATCGCTTGGAAGATATCGCTTTTCTAAACTCGGGTTGTACCATCTCAACTGCCTCTGCTAGTATGATGACAGATGCCGTTTTAGGAAAAACCAAACAAGAAATTTTAGAACTTGCGACTATTTTTTCTGAAATGGTTCAAGGGCAAAAAGATGAGCGTCAAGACCAACTTGGAGACGCGGCCTTCTTATCAGGTGTTGCCAAATTCCCCCAAAGAATAAAATGTGCAACCCTAGCTTGGAACGCCCTTAAGAAGACAATTGAAAATCAAGATAACTGATAAGACAAGTTTCTTTTGTCTTATAAATCATTAGAAATGAAGAAAGAAAGGATATTATGGCTGAAGAAAGAGTAGAACCAAAACCAATTGATCTTGGTGAATATAAATTTGGTTTCCATGACGATGTAGAGCCTGTCCTATCGACAGGAAAAGGATTGAACGAAGATGTCATTCGCGAATTATCAGCTGCTAAGGGAGAACCTGAGTGGATGTTAGAATTTCGTTTGAAGTCTTATGAAACCTTCAAAAAAATGCCCATGCAAACATGGGGAGCAGATTTGTCAGAGATTGACTTTGATGACTTGATCTACTACCAAAAACCATCTGATAAACCAGCTCGTTCTTGGGATGAAGTTCCTGAAAAAATCAAAGAAACCTTTGAACGTATCGGAATTCCAGAAGCTGAACGTGCTTATCTAGCAGGGGCCTCTGCCCAGTACGAGTCAGAAGTAGTTTATCATAACATGAAGGAAGAATTTGAGAAGTTAGGAATTATCTTTACAGATACGGATTCTGCCCTCAAGGAATACCCAGACTTGTTTAAACAATACTTTGCGAAGTTGGTACCACCGACTGATAACAAGTTGGCAGCCCTTAACTCAGCAGTATGGTCTGGTGGAACCTTTATCTATGTACCAAAAGGGGTCAAGGTAGACATTCCTCTTCAAACTTACTTCCGTATCAACAATGAAAATACTGGTCAGTTTGAACGTACCTTGATTATCGTTGATGAGGGAGCAAGTGTACACTATGTAGAAGGATGTACAGCACCGACTTATTCAAGTAATAGTTTGCACGCAGCCATTGTAGAAATCTTCGCTTTGGATGGAGCTTACATGCGCTATACAACCATCCAAAACTGGTCTGATAACGTCTATAACTTGGTTACAAAACGTGCTAAAGCTTTGAAAGATGCGACTGTTGAGTGGATTGATGGGAACTTGGGTGCCAAAACAACCATGAAATACCCATCTGTTTACCTTGATGGACAAGGAGCGCGTGGAACCATGCTCTCTATCGCCTTTGCCAATGCAGGGCAACACCAAGACACAGGGGCTAAGATGATCCACAACGCTCCACATACAAGCTCGTCTATCGTGTCAAAATCCATCGCTAAAGGCGGAGGAAAGGTGGACTACCGTGGACAAGTAACCTTTAACAAGAACTCTAAGAAATCTGTTTCTCACATCGAGTGTGATACCATTATCATGGATGACTTATCAGCTTCAGATACCATTCCATTTAATGAAATCCACAACTCGCAAGTTGCTTTGGAACACGAAGCCAAGGTATCCAAGATTTCAGAGGAACAACTCTACTACCTCATGAGCCGTGGTTTGTCAGAATCTGAGGCAACCGAGATGATTGTCATGGGATTTGTGGAGCCCTTCACTAAAGAACTTCCAATGGAATACGCCGTTGAGCTGAATCGCTTGATTAGCTATGAAATGGAAGGGTCTGTTGGGTAAGAATATGCAAGTTCTGAACAGGAAGTCTTCCTGTTCAGAATTTTTTTCAAAAAATAACCTAATAAATATTCACAAAAATACTTTTATATGGTAAAATAAAACAATTACATTTAGTGGAGAAGAAGAATGAATATTTTTAGAACAAAGGATGTTAGTCTGAGACAGACAGAAATGCATCGCCATTTGAAATTGTGGGATTTGATTCTTCTAGGGATTGGTGCCATGGTGGGGACGGGGATTTTCACCATTACAGGAACAGCAGCGGCTACCTTAGCTGGTCCATCACTAGTGATTTCCATTGTGATTTCTGCCCTGTGTGTTTCTCTATCAGCCCTCTTTTTCGCAGAATTTGCCTCTCGTGTGCCTGCAACTGGTGGTGCTTATAGTTACCTCTATGCGATTTTAGGAGAATTTCCAGCCTGGATTGCTGGCTGGCTGACCATCATGGAATTCATGACGGCTGTTTCAGGTGTTGCGTCTGGCTGGGCAGCTTACTTTAAGGGATTGCTCAGTAATTATGGTATCTCCATGCCCCAAGCCTTGAATGGAACCTTTAACCCTGAACAAGGAACCTATATCTATCTTCTGCCTATTTTAGTACTGACACTGGTAACAGGATTGGTTTTATTAAATTCTAAGGCAGCTTTGAGATTTAATTCGCTTTTAGTGGTCTTGAAATTCTCAGCTCTCGCCTTATTTATCCTAGTTGGTATTTGGTACATCAAGCCAGAAAATTGGACGAATTTTGCTCCCTTTGGTTTTGGTCAACTATATGGTGGAAGTACTGGGATTATGGCGGGTGCATCTTTGATGTTCTTTGGATTTCTCGGATTTGAGTCTATTTCCATGGCAGTTGATGAAATTCAAAGTCCGCAAAAAAATATTCCTCGCGGAATTGTGCTTTCTCTAACAATCGTCACCATTCTCTATGCTTTGGTAACCTTAGTATTGACAGGGATTGTTCACTACAGTAAGCTCAATGTGGACGATGCAGTAGCATTTTCATTACGGAGTATAGGTATCGGCTGGGCGGCCAATTATGTTTCGCTTGTAGCCATTCTAACCCTGATAACCGTATGTATCTCTATGACTTATGCTTTGTCTCGGATGATTTATAGCTTAGCGCGTGATGGACTTTTACCTCAAAGTTTCAAACAATTAAGCAAGACCAGTCGCGTTCCTAAAAATGCGACCCTCTTAACAGGAGTTGCTTCAGCCATTGCTGCAGGAGTGTTTCCTCTAGCCAGTATTGCAGCCTTCTTAAATATCTGTACGTTAGCTTATCTGATTTTGCTAGCCTACGGAATAATAAAACTCAGAAAGGATAAGGGGATGCCAAAAGAAGGAGAGTTCAAAACTCCTTTAGTGCCACTTTTGCCAATTCTTTCCATTCTTATCTGTGTTTCCTTTATGCTTCAATATAGTTTAGATACCTGGATTGCCTTTGGCATTGCTCTTGTAGTTGGTCTAGTCATTTACTTTACTTACGGGTTCCGCCATTCAACCCTCGCAGAAGAAGAATAAAAGCTGGGAATTCCCAGCTTTTTTAATCTTTCACATAAGTAAATCCTTCACCCAGAATTTCATGAGCCTCAGTGATGGTGATAAAGGCTTGAGGATCAATTTTGTGAATCATATCTTTCATTTTAACGATTTCGTTTCGACCGACGATACAGTAGATAATTTTTAAATCCTTTTTGCTGTAGTAGCCTTGACCAGATATAAAGGTAACGCCACGTCCGAGTTCATCGTTAATCTCTTTGGCCAATTGATCAGGATATTGGGTAATAATCATAAATCCTTTACCAGCATAACCTCCTTCGCCTATAAAGTCGATAACACGAGCGATGATAAAGTCAAATAAGAGGGTATAGGTAACTAGACGAAGGTCCTGGAAGATGATCAAAATCAACATTAGGATAAAAAAGTCAATCCCAAAGAGCAATTTTCCAATCGAAATATTGGTGTACTTGTTGAGGATACGGGCAACGATATCAGAGCCACCAGTGGTTCCACCAGCATTAAAGATAATTCCTAAACCAACCCCCAGTAAGACTCCTGAGACTAAAGCGACAATGATGAGGTCACCTTGCAAGTCGATATGCAAAGGAATGCGCTCAAAGATTGCTAGCCAAACGGAAAGTGAAATAGATCCTAGAAGGCTGGAGTAGAGGGTCTTAGGTCCAAATATCTTCCAAGCCAGGATAAATAAAGGGATATTAATCAAGAGGTTCATCAATGAGACAGGAATCTTAAAAAGATAGTAGGTAATCAAGGTAATACCTGTCGCCCCTCCCTCAAATAAATGATAAGGAACAACAAAGTAGGTAAGACCGAAGGCATAGATAGCAGCTCCCAAAATAATGGTAATAATCGGTTGAAGTTTTCGAATCATAGCTGTTCCTCACTTTTCTATAGATAGATTATATCAAAAATTCAGTTCTTTTCATCGAATCACTTATGATTTTTTATCATTTTTTTGATATAATAAAAGAGAGAATCCCAATCCTATCGAGAAGAATAGAAAGATTGAATTATGACACAAGTAAAAATTGTAACGGACTCTTCTGTTACTATCGAACCAGAAGTAGTTAAAGAATTAAATATCACTGTTGTCCCTCTATCAGTTATGATTGATAGTGTGCTTTATTCGGATGCAGATTTGAAAGAGGGAGAATTCCTTCATCTTATGCAACAAAGTAAGAATCTGCCTAAAACAAGCCAGCCCCCTGTGGGAGTGTTTGCTGAGGTCTTTGAAGAACTAAGTAAAGACGGCAGTCAAATTATCGCCATTCACATGTCCCATGCCTTGTCTGGAACTGTGGAAGCTGCTCGCCAAGGGGCAAGTCTTTCAACTGCTGATATAACGGTTATTGATAGTTCCTTTACAGATCAAGCATTGAAGTTCCAAGTTGTTGAAGCTGCAAAACTTGCTAAAGAAGGTAAAGACTTAGAAGCAATCTTAGCTCATGTAGAGGATGTAAAAAATCATACAGAACTTTATATCGGTGTTTCGACGCTAGAAAACTTAGTTAAGGGTGGTCGTATTGGACGTGTCACTGGATTACTAAGCTCACTCTTGAATATTCGTGTAGTAATGCAGATGAAAAACCACGAACTCCAACCAATCGTCAAAGGACGTGGAGCGAAAACTTTCAAAAAGTGGCTTGAGGAATTAACCGATACTCTTTCTCAAAAATCAGTTGCAGAGATTGGGATTTCCTACGCTGGAACGAACGAATGGGCGAATGAGATGAAGGTATTATTGCAACCTTATGTTGAAAAGCCAATCTCTGTATTGGAAACTGGCTCTATTATTCAAACTCATACTGGAGAGAATGCTTGGGCAATTCTAATTCGCTACAATTCCTAAAAAAATAGAGAAAAAATAGTCAAAATAGCGTTTTTGACTTGACCTATAGCCGATTTTAGGATATGATTATATTTGTTAATTAGAAATTATTTGGAGGATTTGTTAACATGGCAAACAAACAAGATTTGATCGCTAAAGTAGCAGAAGCTACAGAATTGACTAAGAAAGATTCTGCAGCAGCAGTTGACGCTGTATTTGCTGCAGTAACTGAATACCTTGCAGCTGGTGAAAAAGTTCAATTGATCGGTTTCGGTAACTTTGAAGTTCGTGAGCGTGCTGCACGTAAAGGTCGCAACCCACAAACTGGTAAAGAAATCAAAATCGCAGCTTCTAAAGTTCCAGCATTCAAAGCTGGTAAAGCTCTTAAAGACGCTGTTAAATAATAAATTTTCAAAAAGCCTGTTGTATCAAGCATTTAAGCTTGTGTGACAGGCTTTTTTTGTTGATTTGGGGCATTTTTGGGGCAAGAACTAATACTTTTCCATCACATCTGCCACGGTTGATTTCATTTGTTTTGTGATGTGAGTATATATTTGAGTGGTTGTTTTAGCATCTGAGTGGCCGACACGATCCATAATAGCCTTGAGCGGGACATTGTTTTCAGCAAGTCGACTTACAAGCGTGTGACGGAATATGTGGCTAGTAAGATTTTTTTGGATTGGTGTTTCAAGTCTTTCATTGGCTTTCTTTAGAGCTAGGTTAAAAGAGTTTGTTTGCAAAGGTACTCCATTTTTTGTTGTGAAGATGAACCCCATATCTTTATAGCGAGGGTTGGTATTCTTTTCTAGTTCATTCATGAATTCCATCTCTTCTAAAATTTCTTTTTCCCGAGTGGTCATGACGGTTTCACGATAGGATGCCAGAGTTTTTGGAGATGTTTTTTCTCCTTTTTGATATCCGTCCGTGTGGTCGTAGGTTCCATGGAGCTGCAGGGTGTTGGATTCATAATCAACATTATGTGGTTCAATCCCTACAGCTTCACCGATGCGACAACCATTTAAACTCATGAATTCAGAGAGCAATCCGATTCGATAGGTGCTTGGCCTACGATACAACTCTTTCAGCAGCAGTTTGATTTCATCTTCTTCAAGATATTTCTGATCTACCTTTTTCCAATCTTCTAATGTTTTTTGGATTCTTGGTAGCTTAGCTCTCCTAGCTGGGTTGTCCTTGATGACGCCAAGGCCAACAGCATAATCGAAAGCAAGATTTAGCATAGACTTATTCCGTTCTTTTTTACTCCTGGAGCATTCAAGTTTATCTAGATAATTTTGAACATACTTTGGATCAATCTTAGATACTTTTATACCCACTCCGAAATCATCTTTTATCTCTTTGATATTCCCGCATAAGGAAGCAATAGAAGAACGTTTTATCTCTTGTTGATAGAATGACCACCACTGGTCGAAAAGCTCCGTAAACAGCATTTCGGAGCTTTCTAGGTGGCTTAGAACATTTGCTATCTTTATTTCAAGTTGCTTCTGAGCTTCTTTTCGAATACGAGGAGTATCTTTTTCCATAAGAACTGAAACTCTAGCCCATTTCTCGGTGTAAGGATTTTTATACCTCTCAATAAAATTTACTTTTCCGTTTTTATGTTGTTCTACCCACATTGTTTTTTCTCCTATATTTTGTTAAAATGGGTATAGTAAAGAGGGCTTTTTAATGCCTTTTACTATACAGGATATCCTCACACTCAGAAGTTTGCCGACCGAGAGTGTGGGGATTTTTTTATTTTTACGAATTATGAACGATAACGTCCAATGCTCCCATGATTCGCTGAGCGTTCTCGACTGCTTGCTTGTATTCTTTCGAAGAGTTCTTTACAGGCTTTCTAATCAAATCAATGAATACAACTGGTTTATTGAAGTCATTTGAAGTTACACGAAGAGTCATGTTCAAAATTTTAGAGGTTGATTTTCGTTTGGATACGATACCGCCTGCAACTGCTCCAATAGGTCCGAACATAGCGCCTGCAACCAAAGCTTGTCCAACACCACCCGAAACAACAGTCTGATTGTTTACAATCAATTCATACGATACTAAATCCTCGAATGAATACCATCCAGTATTATTTTTATCTTTTTTAATTAAAGATGGAATCAAAGACAAACCGCCTGTCCCAAGCGCTAAGGTAGTTTTTCCAACAACTTTAGCAGTTCCACCAATCAGACCTGATGAGCCTTTTGCTTTGCGAGCTCCATTTATGCGATAAGTGCGATGGTGTCTGTCAATTTCAAGTGGCCCGACTTTGTCCGTTTTTCTACTTACAGCAGCAGGAGACGGAGAAGCTGGCCTTTTGACTGGCTGAGGTTGTTCAGTTGGTTCTTGGTTAGCGATGGAAAAACCGCAATTTGGGCAGAACTTGTAGCCCTCTACGGGATTGCCACATTCAGGACAAAATTTCATATTGACCTCCAAAAAAGTAACTATTTATTAAGCTTTTATACTCTTCCTTAACCATAACCTCATCAGCTATGGTTTTTAAATTGTAGTATTCCATAAATTTTAAATAATTAAAATCAGACGGATCGTCTAATTCCGCCAAGGCATCTACCAATAGATGATGGATCATATTCCTATCAGCTTCGTTTTCACAGCGTAGACGAGCGTTCTGGTACTCTGAGCGTGTGTGATCCTTGTGACCAAGTTCGTGTAGGGCTACTTGTTTTTGATCTTGCTCTGATAGATTGATATCAATAGCAAGAAGCTTCAATGTTGGATTGAAGAATCCTGGACTATGCCAGCCTGTTCCATCAAAGTAGCATAGGTTCACACCCTCCTGGGCGCAAAGCTCTCTTACAGTCATAAATGCACCTCTATTTATTTTTTAAGTGTGCCTCCAAGACCGCTGTAATAAAATCTATATCTTCTTCAGAAAGTGGCTTACCATCGAATAACATAGATTGTGCAGCAATGTCTCTGAGGTCTAATGGTGCAGAAGCATCACCGTTGCTTGCAATAGTCGGATTATCTGTACGACCAAGCAAGTAGTCAGTCGAAACATTAAAGTAGTCGGCGATTTCTTGTAGGCGGTCAGAGTTTGGGGTTTTCGTTTTTAAGGTATAGAAATAATTGGTACTATAACCTAGACTTTCTTCTAACTTTGCTAAAGAAATCCCTCTACTTTTTGCTAATTCTTTAATTTTTTCTAGCGTCGAAAACATTGACATATCAACCTTTCTAAGACGTCACAAAAAATATTCTAAAAAATCTAGAAAAAAGTATTGACATAATCTAGAAAAAAGTATAGAATAGTTTTTGTAAGTAAGTTACAACTAAAAAAACAACTAAGAAAATAAATTATAAAAATGTTTTGGCGAACGGTATTTATAGATTTATTAGTGTTTTTATTATGCTTTCATTTTAGACTTTATTATAGAGTTTGTCAAGTAATAACACAGGAAAAGTTTAATTTTTAGTTGTTTCTTATTTACAAAAAAACTTCAGAAAGGAAAAAATATGACAGACAGAGAGCTATTCGAGTTACCAGAAGATTACGTAGAATCGACTGGACTTGACAAGATTACATTTGAAGTACCTTTTGAATTGTTCACAAAAATTCTGAAAGGATACGGACATAAGTTGGCATGGGAAGATTACCGTCAAATAAAAATCCACCCAAGCACTAGAACAAAAAAGACGGTTGGACAGTGTCAGTTTTTGTTCAGTATTTGGATGAATGATCATTTGAAGCCAGCGATTAAGCCTTCAAAAGAGATGCAGAAAGAACCTGAGCGTAAGACAAAGAAACAGAAACATCTTCGTAAGTTAGCACAAAATCTTCTTCATCGCATGAAGGGCTGAAATCGCCAATATATGCACCTTGTTCTGTTTTGCAGATTAGAAGAGTGTCCTCTTCGTTTGTAACTGCATTTAGATAAGGTGCCAAATCAGACTTAGTCATAAGTCATCCTCCTTTCTGCTTATATTATAGCAAAAAGGAGAGAAGAAATAGAAAGGAGAAATATATGCCAGATATCGCAAACGGTCGTGAAAAGGTTAATGCTTTCTTGAAAGAGAAAGGAATCAAAAAAGCAACTCTAGCGGTTGCTTATGGCTTTAAACGACAGGAAGTGACAAACATTCTTAGTGGAACGACTAAAGGACCACGAGCGAACAGTTTTATTCTTCAGGTTATTGAAGATTATGGGATTGAGTAGAAGGAGTAGAATGGACAAATTAAAAATAAGACAAGATGGTATTTATTTAAACAATCAGAAATTAAAAGGTGTTCAAGCAATCAAAACAAAAAGCACGGTTGAAAGCCACCATGCTACTGTCTACTTAAAATTTATTGCCAAGCTGATTTGACTAGAAAGGAATACTATGAGACCAAACCGATATCCGTATAGCGGAAAAAAAGGCCATACCTTAATAAAGGCAGACCCTGAGTTAGTTGAAAAAATTTTAAGAAACACTAGTTATCTTGAGAGTTTACTAGCAACCAAATTGTAAGGAGTAGAAATGGAAACATTAATCATTTCAGCATTAACGTCTTTTATCGTTTCGACAACCATAATGCATTACCACATTTATAAAGTAAATAAACTGTACAAAAAATATATGGATTTTGAAAAATCGAGTGTAGAGGAATTTGCTGAAGACATCATAAGCAAACTTCCAAAAAATTCTTCCCTAGAGGAGTGATAGAAAAGAACGACTCCAAAATCAAGAGTCAAGGGGGATTTAGTTATACAAATGTATGACGATCCGTTACCGTTTTAGAAAAAAATGGGGGGGAGTGAAAAAAGATAATGGTATTTGTTTTGACGATTTTGACAAATATGCTAATAACTTTTATTTTCTTAAATCTTTATAGTCGCTATTTAGCCAAGGAACTAAAGAAAATTGAAGACAGAGTTCTTGTTTATCTTCGATTAAAAACTATGTTACAAAAAGATTCTCCGAGTTCGGTCAAAGAGTAGTGAGAATGTTCAAATACGACTTCTTCGTCGTCTGATAAATTGGGTAATAAATCATTTAGATTGTTTGGAAAAGTGTTTGTGAAAGTATTTATGATATTCGTGAAGTGTGGGTGTACTAATTGTGTTTTCCTATGAAAATTTACTAAATTTGAGCTTTCAAGTAATGATAAATCTAACATTTTTTGATTATCTGAATAATTATCAAATAATAAAAAACCTTGCCCTAAATTTCTTGAAGAATAGTCAGATTTATTTTCTATCATCAAACTAACTAGAGGAACGACAGATCCTTTATTGAAGTAGATATCTCTTAATAACCTTGCTTCTGCAGCTGTCATATCAGCAATGATTGAACTATATTTAGGGATTATGCCGGAATTAGTTCGACAATCGATAGTAGAAGTAATTAGTTTTGTAAACATATTACGAATTTCTTCATTGTTTAACTGATACCTGGAATCTTCAATTGCTTTTAGTACCAGTCCGATTTTTGAATCATCGTGGAACTCTTCTGGTACATTTTTTACAGAATATTGTATTTCTTGCTTAAAATGTTCTAAATCTGATTCGCGCTGAATGTTAAATTTTCTCACTGGATCTAATGCAAGATGGAAGATTCCATCCAGTAGAGTTTTACTAGCCTCTCCGATAGATGTGGCGATAGGTTTAGCAAGAGCATCTCCTGTTTCGTGAGAAATTGGGAGAGAAACAAAATGTGGATCATTTGGGTCGATAATATTCATAGGATCTCCTGGTCATTTTATAAAGTTATTTTATCGGACAATCGTAATTATATTATATTCTTAAAAACAATGCTTGTCAATATATTGTATAAACAAGGGATTTAATCTAAAACCAGCGCAATATATAGTGCGATAGCATATATAAGCACAAAAAGTAAAAAATAAAACTAGATAAGGAGAAAAAGGCTATGATTTGGGAAAAAATATCTGAAAAACTTTCAGAACGAAATTGGACAGTTTATAAACTTTGTTTAAAAGCTGGTGTTGGTACAGCTGGAATCTATCGTTTAAGAGATGGAGAAGTGAAAGATTTGTATTTTGACACAGTTAAGAAAATTGCTGATGCACTGGAAGTCAGTATAGATGAATTAAGATAACAAAAAAGCACCTAACGAAAAGTCAGGCGCTTACCAAAAAAACTAACTAAATTATATCACAGAAAGAGAGGAAAATCCATGCCTAAAGCAGAAATTACTTATAAACCTGTGGACGTCAACGAAAAGGCCACACATGGCGACTACAAACACCTCTGTCAAATGTGGGAGGGGCTGACCCTTGCTACTGCGAAAGTTTGGGCTACTGAGATGCGAGATCATCCAGACTTCAAACAGTTTATTGATAACCCGACGCACAAGATTGTCTTTATAAATTACGAAGGATTTCGATTATTCGTTAAATGGAAAAGCAGAAATCGTTATCGATCTAAAAAAGAAACTTTGGCAGAAATGCTTGAGAATATCAAGCGAGAAAAACAATTTGGAGCCTAAACATGAACCTACTAACAAGAATAAAAAACTATTTTTCGGAAGAGGTCGAAGAAACCAATCTCGATTGGAAAGTACTCGCTCTGGACTTTAACCAAGCGTTAATTGAAACACAAGAAAAACTACAAGAAGCGAATCAAGAAATTTACGACCTGAAGCAGGAGATTGCTGCTTCCAAGTACAAAGAAAATTTTGATATCAAGGCTAGACTGAAGGGAGAAATGTAGATGTACATTATATCGATTTATGTCAAGAATACTGAAACTGGAAATGAGGATTTCAGTTTGATTGGAAAGGACTTTTTGCCAATCGGAGAGCAAGATTATTCGGCTACTGTTTTCGAGACGAAAGAAGAAGCTATTGCTTATTTGAAATCAGCTTCATACGAAGCTGCGGGAGTTTATGGCAATGACTGGGAATTCCAAGACAAGACTTCTTCTGGAGTGGAATCCCGCTGTCGAATTTGGAAAGTTGGCGAATGAATAAAATAATTGAAATTTTAAAGGAGAAACAGAATGTTTGAACCGTCTTTAACAAGCCAATTATTGGGAATTGGCGCACTACTAATCGGATTTCTCGGAGCAGGAATCCACGTTCACAATCGAGAAGAGAGAATGTTGAAGGAAAAGGAAGCGCAGCTGCTACGTGATGCAGACATCATTCGAGCGAGTCAAGAAGCTTTTTCGAAAGGTCGTGAAGCCGAACGCAGAGTAATTCGCGAGAACATCCGCAAACCATTTCCAGGCTTCACATTTGACAACGAGCGACCAGAAGGATTGAAACCTGAATTGCTCGCACTACCACATCCGAAGGGGTGATTGAATGTATATCTGGAAGTGTGGGTGTAGAGATTGTGGAAATACATTTGAATACATTGATAGTTACCCAATCATTGAATGCCCTAAATGTGGGAGCGATGATTTGAAAAATGAATTTAAAGGAAGGGCGTATGACTAATGGATTTACACCATAAAGGAAAGTCGTTTCTAAGAGCAGAAGTGACTGAGGAACAAAAAGAATTTGTAAAATTACTAGCTGATATCAAAGGAATTCCAACTCAAGAATTACTTGGACAAGTTGTTGCAAATTTTGTTAATAACAATAGACAACTAATTGATAAATACCAAAATGATTTTAAAGCGTTGATTGAAGATGTAAGTTCAAATGTGAATATGAATATTTAAGGAGAAGAAACATGACTCAAGCGGAACGAATTAGGGAATATTATAGAGACCACCCTACTGCCTCATATGATGAAGTAGCTGAGGTTGTCGGTACAACAAATAGCAATGTGAGGGCAAATTTAGCTAAAGACATCAAGGCAGGAAAATGTATCCGCTTGGAAGATAAGTCTTTAGATTACTCACCTTACTTTAGTAAAACAGAAGAACTCATTGAACTAGTTGATTGGAAGAATGATACCAGGCGTGAGTGGGTGGAAATGCTGACTCGTGCAGCAGAAAAAGAAACAGATAGCAACGTTATGCGATTGCTAATTAAGGAAGCTAATAAATTGATGAAAGAGGTGACGAAATAATGCCAACACTTTACGAATTGACAGGAACTTTCAAAAGAATCAATGACATGGAAGGATTAGATGAAGAAACAAAAACTGACACTTTAGAATCAATTGATTGGACTGAGCAGTTTGAAGAGAAAGTTGAAAACACAGTCAAGGTAATCAAGAACAAAGAAGCAGATAAGAAATTACTCAAGGAAGAGATTGACCGTTTAACAGCAAGATATAAGTCACTTGACAACGATATCACTTGGCTTAAAACTGGCTTACAGGGAGCTTTTGAAATCACTGGACGCGACAAGGTCAAGGGGTTGCTATTTACCGTTTATTTGGCAAAAAATCAACCATCTGTAGTTATTGATGAGGATTTGCTACCAAAGAAATATTTTGTAATTGCAAAAAAACCTGACAAAAACGCTATCAAGGAATTGCTGAATGCAGGTAAGAAAGTCAAGGGTGCTACCTTGCAAGAAAGTAGAAGTTTGAGGATTAAATAATGGGAACTTTATTCGACCAAAAACCACGGGTGGAAAATATAGATTTCCCAGGGGAACGAATTGTATTGCATGCTCGTAATCTATGTGAAGTGTATAGTTTTTTAACTTTTGAACAAGCTTTACAATGCATCGAACTAGATTTTAAAATCGACAATTATGATGTAATGGATGAACAACTGGCAGGGTTCGGAGAATTGCTAGGAAGGTATATGGATACGATAAATGACTAAAATTCTAGCGATTGATCCGTCATCTAACAAAATTGAAACTTCAACAACAGGAATTGTCTTACTCGACAATGCGAGGTTAGTCGATAGCTGGGTAGTAGAATATGGCATGAAGGGATTTGCTAAGTGGTTTCATGATATTGGAAAAACACTTGATTTTGATGTAGTGGTTGTTGAAGAATTTAGAACCAGAGATAACGATAGATCAAAAGACAATAGTGTGTTAGAAACTATTGCTTATATCCAGTTGTGTTATCCAGATGCCATTCTTCAATATAACGGTGGCTATAAGTCAGATATTCCAAACGACCTTTTAAAAATCTTAGGTTTATGGAAATTTGAAAAAAGTCACCACCAGGACGTACGAGCAGCAGCAAGACTTGGATTATTCTGGGCAATGAGGAATGATATTGAAGAAGTAATTAAAGATATCGGAAAGAAAGTTTTGGAGGTATAAAATTTGACGAATATTATTTTAAGAAAATGGCAAAAGGAGGCAGTGTCCCGAAGTTCAAGATTAACCAATGGAATTTTTCTTGAAGCTTTGGGAGGTTAAGGTAGAGGTAAAACTATTTGTGCGCTTGCCATCGCTAAACATAAAAATGCTAAGAAAATCATCATCACCAACAACAGACTAGCAATTCTGAACGGTTGGATAGATGCAGTCAAGTTTATGAATTTTGACAAAGATGTTGAGATTATCATTCAAACGGATAGATATCTTCAAAATCAAGTCAAAAAGGGGCATAAATTAGCCTGTGACGTGCTGATAGTAGATGAATGGCAGAATATGTCGTCTGACAAACAAGTGGCATTATATCGCAAAATAAAGCGTAAATACACGATAGGTCTTTCAGCGACACCAATCAGGAAAAAAGGTCAAAACTTCTACCCACTTGAAAAAACAATTTTTGGATGGGCAACACCTAACAATAAGTTTGATTGGCAAAAGACTCATGGGAAAATGGTCTATGATCCATTCAGTTATTCAAAAGAGAAGTGGGAAGACTTTAGAGATTATGAAAGTTATGTCTCAAATCTACCAAATTTCTTTAGGTGGGAAGAAATCGAAGAAATTGAAAATGCAGTTGAGAATAACGGTTTTGAGATTAAGTTTTACCAAAAGAAAGTTGAACCTGGCAATCCAGAAAAGCTTGCTGAGTTTAGGAAGTTAAACCTAGTCACAGTAAATGGCAAGACTGCTATGGCTAAACAATCTTTTGGAAGGAGCGCCTTCGAACGCTACCTCAACCAAACTGGTGTAGATGTTGATTTTCCAAAGTTGAAACCAGTCAACAAAGACACACCGTTATTGCTAGAGCTTGATGGAATAATTGAACGAGCACCACACGATATGCTGATTGTTAGCAAGTCTAAACAGATTGTGAATGTTATTCGTGAAAGACATCCAAACATTGGGATATGGACTGGAGACAACAAAGATGGTTTAGATAATCAAATAGTGGTCGCTACCAGTCAAGTTTTAGGTGTTGGAGTGGATGGCCTACAACACAAATACCAAACCATCGTTGTACTAGATCCAGTCGAAGAAGGTTCTGGAGAATACGATGACTATCGACAGTTGCTTTGGCGCATAACAGGAAGTCGCCAGCAGCATGATGTAAATGTAATTGAATTTTATTACAAAGGAGAAATGAAGTGAGAATTAAAAAAATTATTAGTCAACATCGCAGAGATTTTACTGCAGATTATGAATGCGAGCATTGCGGCAACGTTGAAAGAATGAGTGGATATGACGATGCTAACTTTCATCACAATGTAATTCCAAATATGGTTTGCAAAAAATGTGGCAAAGTTGCTGATAAAAATTATCGTCCATTAGCTACAAAATATCCAGAAGGTTATCAAATTTAAGGAGAAGTAAATGTTTAAATTACCAGAAAATAAACCACAAATTCCAAAAGACACCCCTCGCAACTATTTCATCTACGGTGAAACCATGAGTGGTAAATCTTACCTCGCAAATGAATTTCCAAACCCTATCGTACTAAATACGGATGGAAATGCAGAAGCTAACAGCGTACCAAGTATTCAACTATTGAATGAAAAAGACACCTCTGGGCGAATTACCAATTCAGTTATCAAACAGTTAGGTGAAATCCTACTGGCCCTTCAAACACAAAAACATTCTTATGAAACAGTTGTAGTCGATGTAATCGATGATGTCATTGAAATGATTAAGATTGCAGTTTGTGACGAATTGACCCCAGCTGGAAAACCTCGTTTGAAATCCTTGTCAGAAATTCCATACGGTAAAGGTTATGATTTCTTCAATCAAGCAATTACAGAATTAGTGATTGATCTTAAAGCCTTACCAATGAATGTTATCTATATCAGTCGTCAAATTTCTGAATATGATGATAATGGGAATGCTACGAAAGACAAACCAAGCTTGAAAGATAAGTATGTGAACCTTATCAACGGAAATTCTGACCTGATGATCCATACCGAAAAGATTGGAAGTAACTATAATCGTGAAGTTGACCGTAAGCGTAAAAGCTACTATGCTGACCAGGTTGATGATAAGAAAATCTTGAAAATCTTAACAACAATCCGTGGTGCATTGACACCTGCTAAAACTAAAAAGGTTGAAAAAACCGAAACAACTGAAACAACAAACAACGAACCGACTGCAGCAGTAAAAAAGAAAGAAGATGCAGCAGTTAAAGAACTATTTTAAGAATTAAAGGAGAAATAAAATGAGTTTATTAGATATCGCAAAATCAATCAAAAAAGAAGGCTTTGACCCACGTAAAGACAGCGCAAACGGACCTGCACCAATCCCTGCTGGAACTTATCCAGTTATCTTGAAAAAAGCAACTTTCAATATCGCTGAAAGTGGTTGGGAAAGTTTAGCTTATCAATTTGAAATTCGTGGTGGTGATTATGACGGTCGTTCTGAATACGTTACATTCGGAACATTGACCGAATGGAACGGTAAAAAATTGGATTGGGCAGTACAACGTACAATGAAATTCTTTATCAAGGCTTTGGTTCTTTCTGGTGACAATATGCAAGGTGACGAAGAAGATGGTAAAGCTTTGGAAGAAGCGCTACAACGTAAAGCAGTTGGTTCTTACTACAACCTAGTGATCACTGAAACAGAAAGTAAAGGTAAAATTTACCGCAACTACGACCTTGAAGAAGACACAATGCCAACAACGGCAGGACTTGATATTTCAGACGATGATTTGCCATTCTAATAATTAAGGAGTTAAGATATGCCATCTATGAAAGACTATGCCTTGCAGTATCAAAATCTAGGATTTTCAGTCATTCCAATCAATCCGAAAAATAAGATGCCATTGATTGAATTTGCTGATAAACCTGCCATGACTGCAAGTGAAATCGAATCCTTTTGGGATGGCTTTCCTAATGCCAATATTGCTTTAAAAACAACCAACTTCTTTGTTATTGATATTGATAAACATGGTAAGTCAAACGGTTTTGAGTCTCTCAAAAAATGGGAACATTTAAATTTAATTGAACCAACTCTACAAGCCAAAACTGCTAATGGTGGTAAGCATCTATTCTATTTCAAAAGAGATGATGAACCTATCACACAAATGATTGGGTTCTTACCAGGTGTTGATATCAAAGCCCACGAAAATAACTATGTGTTAGTCGCACCCTCTGCCACAGACAAAGGCCAATATGAGTGGGATTTAAAAAAATCAAAAGAAGGTGGAACAATTGTAACACCTTCCAGGGATTTAATCAGAGCCATAAAAAAAGCGTATGGCAAGACACACGGTTATCGGTATGACGGCACAGACGGATTGAGAGACTTAGCTAGACGGTCTTACACACGAGATCGTACACAGACAACCGACCTTTTCGAGACCATCGTTGTTGGTTTTGGTGATGAAGGTGGGCGAAATGATAAACTAGCAAGTTTTGTCGGTGGTCTATTATATCGAGCAGTAGATGATGAAGTAGTTGTTCAATTGGCAAGACTAGCAAATGCAAATAGTCAAAATCCTTTGCCTGAAAAGGAAATGATGCGTACTGTTGAAAGTATGATTAAGAAAGATAGGAGGTGAGTACGATTGGTGATGTAGTAAGTATAAATTCACAAGATAAGATGATTTTAAATGATAAAGGTGCAATTAAGGCCAACAGTCCGATGAATGTGCTGGCATCATTTAAAGCCGATGACCAGTTAAGTCTCTATCTGAAACACAATGAATTCTCTCAAGAACATGAATTACTAAAGGATATCAAAATAGGAAATACCTTCTTTAAAAAAGGCGAATTACCGTCTAACTTTGACTCGGTTGTAAAAGTTTATTTTGAAAGTGTCTTAGGGGTTGCTTATACAAACCAAGCGTTGCTGGATGGCATGGAAACCTTCTTTTCTGAAAGGTCGTACAATCCAGTTAGTGCATATATGGAACGTGCAGCAGAAAACTGGGATGGTCGTGAGCGTATTAACCAAATGCTGCAAGTCTATCTCGGTGCTGATAATAACCCTTTGGTTTCTAAAATAGCTAAAATGTGGTTAGTCGGTGCAGTCGCTAAAGTGTATGATCCATTTGTTAAATTTGACTACGTACTGGATTTGGTCGGTGGTCAAGGTGTTGGGAAAACCTCACTTCTTCAAAAACTGGGTGGTGCTTGGTATACCGATGCTGTGACAGATTTTGCGAACAAAGATAATTATGACATCATGCTCAAATCTTTGATTGTAAATGACGATGAAATGGTTGCTAGTAACCGAATGAGTTTCGCTGAAACGAAAGCTTTTATCTCAAAAACTAGCTTACGTTTTCGCAAACCTTACATGAAGCGTACCGAAGAATTTGCTAAAAACTTTGTACTCGCACGCACAACAAATCAGAAAGAATACCTAAAAGATAAAACGGGCGAACGTCGATTCTTGCCTGTGCTCGCAAATATCGAAAAGCAAAAGAAACATCCTATGGAAATCGAACCTGAAACAATCGAGCAAATTTGGGGCGAGGCTGTCACAATCTATCGTGCTGGTGCTGATTTGATGTTTGATAAGAAAACTGAAGAAGAACTAGAAGTTTATCGCGAGACGTTCATGTATCGTGATGAAGTGGAATTGCAAGTGCTTGAATACTTAGAAATGCCTATTCCCGATAATTGGTCAAGTTGGTCAATTCAACAGCAACATCAGTATACAAGTAAGTATTTTGATAACAGCAATGAATTTGAACCTGGCAAAAACAAATTGACAAACGTTTCAACAAGAGAAATGATGTATAACTTGTTCATGAGAAATTCAAATGATAAGAAACTCTCAACTAAAATCAACATGATCATGGACAATCATCCTGAATGGCAAAAGGGACAATTTCGAATTGGCGGAAAAAATACAAAAGGTTTTAAGAGAATTATACAAAAATAGATCGGTTGCATTTTAAAGTTCTATCGGTTGCATCGGTTGCATCTAGAGAGAAGAACGGTTGCATGCAACCGATATGCAACCGATAAATCAAAAGAACGGTTGCACCCTTAAACCCTTGATAACACTGACTTTTTTATACTATTTTTATATAATGCAACCGATGCAACCTATATTTTATAAAAAGTATATTTAATAATAGTATATAAAGAGAAAGCCTATTAAATAAGGATTCTTAAATTTTATTTTTTGAATTTTGTTTTCTATCGGTTGCACGGTTGCATTAAAATTGTTTTGTAAAAAATGGAGAAAAAATGAATAATCAATTAAAAGTAGAAGTACAATGTCCATTTTCTGGAGCGTGTTATAAAAGGCATGCTAGAGAAGGTTCTAAATCGATTCGATGTAGATTTTGTGGAATGTCTATATTTTTAAGAAAGACTTGGAAAAACAATTTAGACAGAATCGCTGATGAACCATTCAATCAAAATGAATATGTAAAGGATTTGAATGAGGTGTTTGAATGAGCATCAAGAAACAAATGATTGAAGCATTGAAACACTCAATCAAAAAGACGGAAGCTGATATTATCGAATACTCAAAGCCTTGTGAGAAGGCAGTCGCACAGAATAGGACAGCGCACCGAGAGTATTTGAAAAAGCAGTTGAAAAAAATGAAAAAACAGTTGAAGGAGTTGGAAGATGAATGTACAAAGATTGATTGAACGCTATGAAAAATTTAAAGATAGCAAGAAGAAATTGACCTCGATTGATTTGGTTTTGAAAGACTTACGGTCTTTAGACGAACCAGAACCGTTGCCATTCAAATTAAAAGATGTTGTTGGTCGAATTAGAGGGTTTGATCCAACAACCCAAACAAGATGGCTAAATGACATCCTCAAAGAACTAGGTGATGACTACGGTTCAATGAAATATCGTAAGGGATACGAGAAAGGCAAACTTGAGGGAGCATGGGTTGGTATTCAATTGAAAGATGCTGATAAGATTCGACAAGAATTGAATAAAGTCAAAGTCCCGCAGTTTGTGGCTGATTGGTATGAAGAGAATAAGGATGTTTTTGAAGCGAATTTGTATCGATGTGCCTATAACATTCCATCGGTTTTTGATGGCGCTAAACTTAATGAGTTTGAAAGGTGGTTTCTAACCGCTGGCACAAAACCATTTCAAACCCTAGTTAATATGCACCAATTCGGCTACGAGGTCGAGAAAGAGAAGCGATATAAAATTGAAGTAAAAGGAGTTTCTGAAAATAGCGTCTTAATTCACGACAAAACAGAAGAATGTTGGTTTTTTGAAGATGATAACAACGAAGACACGATATATGTATACCACACCCGCAAAGAACTAGAAGAAGCCAACTTCGGATGGGTTTTCGATTGTCCAGGGATTGAGATCGAGGAGGTGGAGTGATGATACAAACACTTGAAGAAGGAATGAAGAATCAAAGTAAGCGCATAAAAATCCCAAGGGAAATCAGACCGTTTGATGTGGGTTATCGAATAGTAAATAAACACGGTCAAGCGCTTGCCTTAAAAAACGGAGCAAGTATATTCGCTTTACCTTCTCTAGCGGAAAAAGCTATAAAGAAAGAGTTTGAGAAAAATGATCCAGACTTTGATATCGAAAAACATTTCGTCGAAGAGGTCGCTATTGTCAATTTAAGTAAATTTCATAGTTATTTTGAGGAGGAAACAGAATGAAACGGTTCATAGCTATCTGGATTCTTCTGTCTGCTGGATTGAACATCTGGCAGATGGATAAAATCCGGAATCTAGAAGAAAAAAAGCCGCTAGTTATCTATAAAGCTGATAATCAAGGCGCTGAGATAATCGGTCGTGTTGTCGGAAAAGGACAATTCGGAAAGCTATATACAATCACAATTCGTGATTACGGTGTGTTCGTGGTTACGAAGGAAGTGTATGAGAAAGTGAAAGTTGGGGATGAGGTGAGGATTTGAACACACTAGAAAACGTAAAACAATGGTTTATTGACCGTGACCTTGAAAACGGTGGACGGTTAGACAAGCAGTCTTTGAAGCTCAGTGAGGAATTTGGAGAGCTATGTGCTGGATATCTCAAGAAGAATGAGAAGCTGACCAAGGATAGCATTGGAGATTGCGCAGTCGTGATTGTTGGTCTGGTCTTGCTGATTAAAGAGGATGTGCAGGAGATTTTTGAGGAATCAGGTTTCATCGAAAATGAAGATGTGATGGAATATTTTAAATGGCTGAGTACTAACATTAGCGAGTTTCAATTGTATCAAAATCAAAAGGGTGAAAATTTCTGTCGATACAATCTAGTAAAATCAATCTGCTATTTAAAATCAATCAGCAATGCGCTTGGATATGATTTTGATGAATGTTTTGAACTAGCATACCAGGAAATCAAAGACCGCAAGGGTCGCTGGATTGACGGAAGTTTCGTGAAAGAGGAGGATTTGTTAGATGATTCCAATATTTAGAGCGTGGGATGTATTAGCAGAAGAAATGATTAACGAAATACTGATGATTTCATTTGTCAGAAAGGAAATCATAGGGAAATTTAGCGATGGTTCTACATCAGTTCCGTTAAAATTTGAAGATGAGCGAAATGGAGAAGATGTTATCCTCATGCAGTCAACAGGATTGTTTGACAAAAACGGCAAGGAGGTTTTTGTCGGAGATATTATTAAATGTACAAGAGGATGCCCTCACGAAGTCTATATAGAAAAGGAATATGCTGGTACATTTATTGGGGGAATGCCGGCAGTATATCTAAAAGTATTGAATGTTGGATATGCGTGGACTGGTGCTGAGGAAATCATTGGCAATATCTACGAAAGCCCAGAGCTTTTGGAGGGAAAAGAATGAAACCAGAAAAAATTGACAATGTAAACAAACCAAGCCATTATCAAGGCTCAAAAGGTCTTGAAAGTATTGAAGTGATTGACAACTTCATTGGCAATCTGCCAGGTAAGGCAGCATGGTGCTGGGGTAATGCTATCAAGTATCTATTGCGTTTCCAAAAGAAAAATGGTCTTGAAGACTTGAAGAAGGCGCGCAAGAACCTTGATTGGTTGATTGAGGAGATGGAACATGGGCAGGAACAATCGAGAATACGCTCTTTATGATGGTGAAACATTCATCACTTGCGGGACGATTAAGCAAATCTGTCAAGAGACTGGATTGAAAAAAGGAACCTTGTCATTTTACAAATCGCAAAAGTACAGAGACAGACTTAAAAATCCAAACGAAGGAATGATTTTAATTGAAATCGAGGAGGATGAATGACGATAAATATCAAGCAACGATTGAAAGCATTACAGTACATTGATATCAAAGCGAAGTCAAAGCATCAAGAAATTATCAGCTTGAAGTCAGGTATTTTGAGAGGGCAACAGTTTGACAACATGCCGAAATCAAAAAGCAACACGAACCACTCTGAAGAGTTTAATATCTCGATTATTGACAAAACAGAACAGCTCTATCAAGAAATTAAAGTTTTATATAAAGAACGTGATGAGTTAGTTCAAGCAATCGAATCACTAGACGATCCGGTAGAAAATATCGTGATGAGGTTGTTTTTCATTGATGGGCTGACATGGAATGAAGTCGAAGCTAAGCTAAAATATAGCCGAGGAGCTATTCAAAAAATCAGAAAGTCTGCCTTTGAAAACTTATCTAAAAAATGTGAACGAAGTGAACTAAAGTGAAACTTTAAAGTGATATTATTGTATTGTCAGCAAGTACGGTAAAACGAACTGATGGCTCCTTTAATAATTTTTTTGTAACGGTATCAGGGACGAGCCAGTGATTTCCTCTTAGTCTTTTTTTGGTTCAATCCTTGATGCCGTTATTTTAGGCTTTTAGTGTAGCGGTAACACAACAGTCTCCAAAACTGTTATCGTAGGTTCGATTCCTGCAAAGTCTGTGAGAGGTCTTCATTAAGTCACACAATCGTGTGGCTTTTTGTGTTGTAAAAAAAGAGCTAACGAGAGTAGCTCTTAAACTTGAAGTTTTGATTCAAGGGCCTCAGTGAGAACCTGAGAAAAATTGAGTTTCTTTTCTTCTGCAAGGTTATTCAACCATTCAGGGATAGTCACATTCTTACGAATTTTTTTGGAGTGATACTTACGTAGATAGGCGTTCATATCAATGCTGATCAAAGCGACTTCTGCGTCTGGGTTGTCAGCCTGGACTTGAGAAGTAGAACTTGCTTGAGGATATTCTTGATAGTCTTCAAGAACTAATCCAAGGACTTCAATAGCCATTTGATAGGCCTCGTTCAAATCTTTTCCTTGCGTGATGGCTTCAGGGATATCTGGGAAAGTAACAGTGATGGCTGTATCGCCATGTTTAAAAATAGCAGGGTAGAGTAACATCGTATATTCCTTTCTAATGTTCAGGGGAGGTAAAGCAAGTCAAGAGACAAGCAGATTATTTCAAACCTGCTTGTTTCAAGATGGCATCTTCAGTACCTTTATCTAGGTCTTTGTTGTGCATTGGAACAGTCGTTTGATGTCCTTTGTCGTCTCGCATTTTTATATGACTTCCGCGTTGAGACACTTTGTGAAAACCGTTCTTCTTTAACAACTTAACCATTTGTTTAGGTGTTATCGGCATTTGCTTTACCTCACTTTCTATACTTATATTATACACAAAATAAAAATAGATGTCAAGAGAAAATGTGTATAAAATACACATTTTTTAGAAAGGGAATGATGAAACCACAAAAACTTACGATTTTAAATGGCAGAAGAAGCTCAGTGGATTTCGATAAACGCAACGAAGAATATGCTGAGTACAATCGTACTCGTTGGAAGTATGATAGAGAGGTTAAACAATTCTATAACTCGTCGGTTTGGAAGAGAACAAGTCAACAAGTATTGCTTGAAGCAAATTATATTTGTGCGATGTGCGGAGATGAAGCTACCATGACTGACCATATTATAAGTGTCAAACAAGATTGGTCAAGAAGATTAGATCGAAGTAATCTTCAAGCAAGTTGTAAGAAATGTAATGATAAAAAAGCAATTAAAGAGAAGTATTCTTATTGATTGCGCAGTAATAAATAGAAATAGATATCAAAAATCGAATAAAACAGAATACAAAAGGGTGAATTGGTCGGGAATACGATGTAAAATGTACGGAAACACCCCCTTCTGTTTAAGACGGGGGTAGGTATTGTTCGGATATAAGAACGCTGCCCTCTTCTGTGCGAAAAATTCCGTTTTTGAAATCTTGAACCACCATAAAATCAGAAAGGAGGTGGTCGATTTGGGTCGAAAAATGAAGATAGTCGAAGCTACTAAAAGTCATTTGACAAAAGAAGAAAAGATAGCCAAGAAGACTATACAGGACAAGGCTTCTGATGGTTTGGAAGCATTGCAATTAACACCACCAAAACATTTTGATGCAATCGCTAAAGCAGAATATAAACGAGTCATCAACGATCTGCGAAAGCTACCCCTAAGAAATCTAGATCGTGCAGTGCTAGAAACTTATTGCACCTGGTATGCAATCTATAAAGAGATATCTCGTGGATTGCAAAAAGAAGGGTATGTGATTGAAACAGATAATGGTAAGGTGTTACCTAATAAGATGTTGTATAGCTTGGAGCGTGCCACAACTAACTTGATGAAAGCAGCATCTCAGTTAGGATTGACGGTGGACAGTCGCATGAAATTATATGTGCCACAAGTTGAAGAAAAGAAAGAGAGTATTTTTGATAAATTTGGTAGTTAGGAGGTGATTATGTGGAAGATGTAGCTTATCAGTACGCTTCAAGAGTCGTAAGTGGAGAAATCAAAGCTAGTAAGAAAGTTATAAAAGCTTGCAAGCGACATTTAAGAGATTTAAAGCGTATGGATGATGAAGACTTTCCATACATTTACTTACCTGACAAGGCTAAGAATCCAATAGATTTCATTGAAATGCTCCCAGATGTCAAAACTGGAAAACCATATCCGTTGGCCGATTTTCAAAAATTCATTTTATCGAGTTTGTACGGTTGGCGAAAAAAAACCGACACATCAATAAGGCGATTTAAAAAAGCACTAATTAGCTTAGCCAGAAAGAATGGCAAGACCATTCTCGTTGCAGGGATTGCTCTGTACGAGTTTTTATTTGGTCGGAACCCTGCAATGAGTCGTCAGTTATTTTGTACGGCAAATGACCGCTCTCAGGCTCGTATAGCCTATGATATGATCCGTAAGCAGTTGGATGCTTTAAGAAGTCAAAATTCAGATATCAGGAAGGCTACGAAGATAGTACGTGATGAACTCAGAAATTTAAATGACGAAAGCTATGTACGAGCGTTAAGTCGTGAGACTGGAGCAGTCGATGGATTTGAACCGTATGTAGGAATTTTGGATGAGTTTGCAGCATCCAAAACCAATGAGATGATTGAACTTCTCGAATCTGGTCAAGGGCAGTTGGACAATCCATTGATTTTGATTATTTCAACAGCTGGATTGGACTTGAACGTGCCAATGCACACAATCGAGTATGCGTATATTGAAAAACTTCTCGATGAAGAAGTTGAGAATGACGAATACTTTGCATTCATTGCTGAACAAGACAATGAAGAGGAGATTGCAGATGAAGCTAACTGGATAAAATCAAATCCGATTTTGGAAGTAAAAGCACTACGTAAAAAGATGATGGACTATCTACGAAAACGTAGGAAAGTATCACTTGAGACTGGTACAGTCAATGAAGTCCTTGTTAAGAATTTTAATATGTGGAGACAATCCTCTGAAGAATCTTACATGGATAAAGAAAGCTGGGCGAGTGCAAAGATTGATAAACCAAACACCAAAAAACGTAGAGTGTGGTTAGGTGTCGATGTTGGTAGATCTAGCGACTTATTCTCTATTTCTCCAATGGTTATGATGGATGATTATTGGTATGCGGATAGTTTTTCTTTTGTGGCCACTAAATATGGCTTAATCGCAAAAGAAAAAAGAGACGGTGTTTCTTATACAAACCTTGAAAGAATGGGTGAGTGTGAGATCACCATGCTTGAAAGTGGGGTTATCGATGATGAGCGCGTGCTTGAGAAAATCGAGGAAATGGTCTACGAGAATGATTGGGAGTTACAAGGTATTTACTTTGACCCTTATCAATTCGGTTCGCTACTAACTATGATTGAGAAACGACATCCAGAATGGCCACTTGTTCAGATACCACAAACAACCATGGTCTTGAATATGCCGACGAAACAATTCCGCGATGATGTCCGTCAAGGTAAAATCAAACACAGTAGTAATCAGTTGCTGACAATGGCAATTAACAATGCATACACTAGAGTCGATAATAACGGTATGAGGATTGATAAAAATAAAAACAGTAATAAAATCGACCCTCTTGACGCGTTATTAGATGCTTATGCTGCTTGTTACCTAGAACCGTTCGATGGAACGGGTTATTGGACGAATGAGAAAATCTTGGAAGGAGGTTCGCTATTTTGAGATTACTGAAACATATTCACACAGTTTTATTGTTAATCGGTTTAATGTTTTTGATTTACGGTTTGTTCTTAATTGGGGACGTAATAGGATATATAGCCACAGGCTTGATTCTCTGTTTTCTCGGAGCGTACATTGATAAAACAAAACAGCCTTGAAAAGCCTTACAAAATTTGATATAATAAACTGATTTAGGAGGCCTTAGATATGACGAAAAAACCAGTTTATAAACAACCTTTATTTTGGACGACAATCGGATTCGGATTCCTTTCGGTAGTGCTATTCGTTTTGCTTTTTAGAATTACATCGAATTTTATTGAAGTAGAAAATGCACTTGCTAAGCATAATGTATATTACGACTCAAAAGATAAGGATATATATTATAATGTTTCAGGTGACAAAAAGACGGTATCATCTTCAACGGCAGCGTCATCAACATCTTCGAAAAATGAAGAAAAGTTTCAAGCTGATCTTTCGGACGAATATTCTTGGATGAAAGCTTTCGCTGCAATAAAAAAAGGCGAAACAGTATCATGGTCAGATATGATTATTGTTAAAACACAATACACATTTCAACTAGATAAAATGCTCCAATTGACCGAAAAACCAACAGAGGAGCAAAAAAGAGCTGTTGAAAATGGGAAAGACATAATGGATCAGACAGTTAACTTTTATAAGAATGCTGAGCATTATGACAGAGAGTTATCGAAAGAGGAGAAAGATATTATCCTTTCGAATATTTCAGAAATGATGAAAGTAGTTTATTTGTTTACAAAAGAACACTAAACTACTAAAGCACCGTGAGGTGCTTTTTTTATGCTCAAAAATAGAAAGGAGGTGAGAAAATAAATGACTTTTTTTCAATCTTTAGGTTCGTCAAAACTATCTTATGACGACTATGTCTCTTCGGTGCTTTCTGGCAATTCAAGTCCTGAATATACTGGTATATCTGCCTTGAAGAATAGTGATGTCTTGACTGCAGTGTCTATTATAGCTGGTGATGTTGCTCGTTTCCCATTGCTGAAAAAGGATTTAATGGGTAATATCGAACAAGATGAAGATATGAATTATCTACTGAATGTCAAATCCACAAGCAACACATCAGCAAGACAATGGAAGTTTGCAATGACCGTCAATACAATTTTGACTGGTAATTCATTCTCTCGTATTCTACGAGATCCAATCAGTGGTAAGCCTTTAGAATTTCAGTTCTTTAGGCCTTCTGAAACGACTGTTGAGGAAACTGATGACCACGAATTGATTTACACGTTCAGAGACCGATTAAATGGCCGTGAAATTCGTTGTGGAGCAGACGAGGTTATTCACTGGAAGTTCTTTAGTCACGATACTATCTTGGGTAGGTCTCCGCTATTGTCTTTAGGTGATGAAATTAGCTTACAAAACGGTGGCCTGAATACCTTGATTAAATTCTTTAGAGATGGTTTCTCAAGTGGGATTATCAAATTAAAAGGCGCTCAGTTGAATGGTGAAGCAAGGCAAAAGGCCCGTATGGACTTTGAAAAGATGCGTGAAGGCTCGACTGGTGGCAGTCCTTTGGTATTTGACGATACCCAAGAATATACACCGCTCGAAATTGATACGAATGTCTTGCAGTTGATTACATCTAACAACTTCTCGACTGCACAGATTGCTAAAGCTTTACGAGTTCCAAGCTTTAAGTTAGGAGTGAATAGCCCTAACCAATCTGTCGCTCAATTGACTGAAGATTATGTAACGAATGACCTTCCATTCTACTTCGATGCAATCACAAGTGAATTGGCTTTGAAAGTGTTCGATGATGAAGAGCGCAGGAAGTATCGTGTTGACTTCGATACTCGTAGCGTGACTGGTAGAAACGTAGATGAGATTGTGAAACTTGTGAACAATCAAATCTTGACACCTAACCAAGCCTTGATTGAACTTGGTAAAGAACGTTCTACTGATCCAAATATGGACCGTTACCAGTCAAGTTTGAACTATGTCTTCTTGGATAAGAAAGAAGAATATCAATCAATGAAAGGAGGTGAGATAAAGGATGCCAAAGAGAATCAAGATGAAAGGTCCACTGATTCCAAACAATAGCCAAGAAGCTTACGACTACTTCGGTTTGGAAGCAGTCAGCGCTAAATCTATTACCAATTCATTTCCAGAAGACAATAGTGATATCGTTTTGGAAGTTAATTCTAACGGTGGTTTAGTAACTGTTGGAAGTGAAATCTATACAGCCTTAAAAAGCTATCCAGGGAACGTTACTGTTGAAGTAACAGGGATGGCGGCAAGCGCTGCTAGTGTTGCAATCATGGGAGCGGATAAAGTGCTTATCAGTCCAACAGCGCAGATTATGATTCATAAAGCACTGTATGGCTATGTGTCTGGCAACAGTGATGACTTGGACAAAGCTTCTAATGCGCTTAAATCTAGCGACCAAGCTATCGTGAATGCGTATGTAGCTAAGACTGGATTGGAAGAATCAGTGATCATCGATATGATGAAAAATGAAACATTCATGTCAGCTAGTGAAGCAGTTGAAAAAGGCTTTGCGGATGAAGTGATGACCTTTGATGATGTTGGTGCAGTAGCGAGTCTAGAGAACGGACTGTTACCACAAGCAGTTATTGATGACTTTTATGCTAACCGTAGCAAGCGGAAGTCAGAAATCCAAAACATGCTACGAGAAATCGAAAAAGAAGAATTACTCAGAGGGCTATAGGCTCTCTTTTTTATACCCAAAAAGGAGAAAAGAAGGTATGTTTAAAGAAAAAATGAAAGAACTTAAAGCGCAGATTGCTAATATCGGTGCTGAAATTACAGCTAAGACAGATGAATTGAAATCTGTTTTGAACTCTGATGATCTTGAGAAAGCTCGTGAAATTCGTGCTGAAATCGAGGCACTAAAAGCGCAAGAAGTTGAAGCAAAAGCAAACTTGAAAACTTATGAAATCGCAGAAGAAGGCGCAGGAGCGCAAGCAGCTGGCGAAAAACACGAAGTAAAAGCAGAAGGTAAATCTTACCGTGAATCTGTAAATGAATGGGTACGTACTAAAGGTGCGGTTGCGGATGCTAACTTGAAACTTGAAGGGAAAGACCTTCTCATTCCTATGAATGAAGCAGTGAACCCGACACAAGATGGATTGAAAAAAGCAAACACTGAAAAAGTAACCAGTAAGGAAATTGTTACTACACCAATGCGCGAAGTTAAGACGATTCTTGATCTTAAACAATTCGTGACAGTTCACAAAGCATCTAAAGGCGAAGGTTCATACCCTATCTTGAAGCAAGCCACATCTAAGATGGCAAGCGTAGATGAGTTGGAAAAGAACCCAGCGCTTGCTAAACCAGATTTCACAGATGTCACTTGGAAAGTCAAAACTTACCGTGGCGCTATCCCGCTTTCACAAGAAGCGATTGACGATGCAGACGTTGACCTTCTTGCTATTGTTGCTGAAGCAGCTAACCAAATCAAGGTTAACACTACAAATGATGTAATCGGTACTGTTTTGAAAACCTTTGAAGAAAAACAAGCAGCAGACTTAGATGCAATCAAGGCTATTTTGAATGTTGACCTTGACCCAGCTTACAACGTTTCATTTGTAGTCTCTCAAAGTTTCTACCAAAAATTGGACACTTTGAAAGACAAGAACGGTCGCTATTTGCTCCAGGACTCTATTGTTTCTGCATCAGGTAAAGCCTTCCTTGGACATCCAGTATTTGTAGTTGCTGATACAATGCTTGGTGTAGCTGGTGAAGCTAAAGCTTTCATCGGTGATGTACAACGTGCGGTACTCTTTGCTGACCGTCAAGAATTGGGTCTTCGCTGGACTGACAATGAAATTTACGGTCAATACTTGCAAGCAGTTGTGCGCTTTGACGTGAAGAAAGCAGATGCTAAAGCTGGTTACTTTGTAACTATGCCCTAAGGCTCCCCCAATTAGTGGGGGTGTCTCACGGTCAGAAGCAGCATTAGCAGTACCAACCGCAAGTAGCACCAAACAAGAAATCATGGCTTACTTAGATAGCAAAGGAATTTCATACAATTCGTCACAAACTAAAGAGCAACTACTAGCCTTAATTGGAGGTTAGAGCTATGGAAGATAAAAAGAATAGTTTTCTTGAAGAAGTTAAGTTGTATTGTAAAATCGACTATGACTTTGAAGATGAGTTACTACTTGAACTTATTGAGTCAGCCAGGGAGCAAATTTGTTTCGCTATCGATAACAAACTACAACCTGAAGACTTAGAGTCCTATGCGAAATTCCGATTAGCTGTCAAAAAGCAAGTCAAGGAAGAGTACGAACATCGTGGAATGTCAGCGGACACCATGCGTTATCCATTAGCGAACGGTGTTTTGAACATTATTCACCAACTTAGAACACGGAGGGAAAGTTAATGCGGACACGTAACATGAATGTCCGCATTACTTTTTTTAAAAGAATAGGTGGACAAAACGAAGATGGAGAGGTACTAGATTTCGAAAGGAAGGACCTGTATACTTGCTGGGCAGAAGTATCTAAAACCTCTATTAAAGATTTTCGTGAAAATGCAACGGTTACGAAAGCTAGTGGGTTGTCAGAACACAAAGACACCAAAACTTTCTTAATTCGTCATCTACCAAAGTTACCTTTTGACAATTCTTGTTTCGTTGATTTTGATGGCAATGAATATCAAATTATTGCTATTGAACGTGACTACGCAAACAAGGAAATTGACTTGATTAAAGGAGTGATGGTTTCATGACGAAGGGATTGGATTTATGTCTTCAAAACCTTACTAAACTTGAAGCGAAAGCTCCTAAAGTTGCCCGTGAAGCGGTAAATGAGGTAGCTCAAGAGTTCAAGAAAGAGCTTGAGGTGAATACTCCAGTTTCTGACGAGCTAACTCTCACTCGATTGAAAGAAGATATAAGAATCAGTAATTTCAAGGGGGGAGGAGATGCTCCTTCAAAAGATATTGGTTTTGGTCGTGCTACTGGTTGGCGTGCTAAGTTTCCGGATAGCGGAACAATCTATCAGAAAGCACAAGACTTTGAGGAAAAGACTATCAATGCAGTTACTCCTCGTGCTAAAGAAATATACGAACAAAAAATAAGGGAGGTGTTAAAATAAATGATTGCTGAAACTGAAGCATATAAACTTTTGGTAGCAGATGAACGGTTAAATCAACTCTTCAATCAGTTTAGAGGCAAAGAGTTTCCAGGTTATAAACAAGGTATCTTTACTTATGATATTCCTGAAAAGCCTACAAACTTAAAGCAAAAAGAACTTGCTCCATTTGCAAGAATTTATTTAACTTATGAAGCACCTCACAAGTATGCAGATGATAAAATCATCTCAATGGAACAACGCATCACAATCAACTTTTGGTGTAAGAATGCTAAACAAGCTGATCAAATCGCTAAAAGAATGGATGCGGTACTTGAAAGTAGTGGATTTGAACGCTACACAGCAAATGAGAAACCTCGATACATGGATGACGATATTGGATTGTTGATGAACATTCGAAAATATCGTCTTTTTGATTGGAGCAATCTCGAAGAAACGAAAGGAAAATAAATAAATGTCTAAAGTAAAATTTGGTTTACGTGGTTTTGAATATGGGGTTTTGGACAATAAAAACCTTGTGCAAGGAGAAACTAAAAAGATTCCAGGGATTAAAACAGCGAAACTGGATATCACAAATGAATTGAACACTATCACAGCAGATGATGGACCATACGTAGTATTGTCTTCTGGTATCACTGGAACAACTCTTGAAGTATCATGGCTTGATTTGGGAAGTGAAGCTCGTAAAGACTTCTATGGTATCACTGTTGAAAATGGTGTTGAAAAATACAACAAGAAGATGACTCCAAATGACATCGCTTGTTTGTTCCGTACAACTGGTGAAGATGGTAAAGGTATCTGGGTTGGTCTTCTTAAAGGTAAGTTCTCACTTCCAGGGATGGATTTGGAAACTAAAGATGGTTCACCAGATCCTAAGAATGATACTGTATCTGGTAGCTTTGTGGCCCGTGGAGATGATGACGATGCTCTTGTAATCGTAGTTGGTCGTGAAGACAATCCACAATTCCAAGAAACTGAATTCCGTAAGCTCGTCTTCCCAAAGTCGTAAGCGGTGCTAGTTCAGAGCGAACAGTAACCGCTGAATCAGGCGCAGTAAGACAAGATGCATAAGAATAGGCTTGGTTATTCCAAGCCTTTATTTTTAAGGAGTAAATAATGTTTGAAATTAAATTTAAAAAAGCAGGAGTTTTGAAGGAATTCTCAAAAGACTACGTAAACGTAGAAGACAATCTTCTGGCTTTGGAACACCAAGTTAGACAAACTTCATTGTATGAAAACAAGGAAGATTTGTTGAATCCTGCTAAACATCGTGAGTTGAATGAAGCATATCTTGATATGTTTGTGAAAATGTACGGTGAGCAGTTCGATGCGGACGATTTGAAAGGAGCAAGTGTTGAAACACTCGAAATCTTGAATAATCTATACCTTGCAGCCCTCGGTGGAAAACAAGAAGAAAAAGAGACCGCTGAGGGAAAAAAGAAGAAAAAGGGCTAAGCCCTAAAGAAGCCCAAAATAATTTATTAGTTTGGGTTCAATCATTAATGAGTCAAGGATATACAATCCATGATATTAAAAGTATGCGTTTATCAGATTTTGATTTGATGGTGCAGGCTTTAGAAACAAAAGAAAGCCAAGAGGAAGAAGAAACGACCCTTGATAAGGCCTTTCCATTTCTTTTTGGGTAGAAAGGAGAATGAATGGCAAGTAATATTGGTGAATTAGTCGCCACAGCAACCTTAGATGTCGCTCCTTTTCAGTCAAATGTTGGGAGGTTGAAAACCTATCTAAAGGGTGTCGATAATTCCCTAAAAGCCATGGAGAACAACTTTAAGGGATCTGGTAAAAATGTCAGTAACTTAAAAAGTCTTATGGACCAGACTGGTTCGGCTTTGGGTAATTACCAAAAATTATTGAGTTCACAGAGCGAACGATACAATCAATTAAAAGCTAGTATTGGAGATGTGTCTACTGCGACTGCTGAACAAAAGCAAAAGTTAGTTGAGGCAAGCGCCAGTATGACTGCGACTGCTGCTAAAGTTGCAGAATTACAGAATCGTTATGAACAGTTAGCTGGATCTATGAGAAGAGCTTATATCGACGATAGTGCATTCACTAAATTTGGCAATGGCGCACAGGAAGTCGGTGAAAAGTTTAGCAAAGTTGGTAAAGAGATTTCTGGTTTTGGCTCTGCTCTAACGAAAGGTGTGACTGCCCCTATCTTAGCTGGAGCTGGTGTAGCCGTTAAGGCAGCAATAGACTATGAAAGTGCATTCGCTGGGGTTAAGAAAACAGTTGACGGAACGCCTCAACAGTTTGAAAAACTCAGCGCAAGTATTCGTAATATGTCTAAAGAAATGCCAGCTAGTGCAACGGAGATCGCTGCAGTTGCTGAAGCAGCTGGACAATTAGGTGTACCAATTGGTTCAATCGAAGGTTTCACAAAAACCATGATTAACCTTGGGGTATCTACTAACTTGAGTGCGGAAGAAGCTGCCACCTCGATTTCTAAAATCGGGAACATCATGCAAGTTTCAGGGGATGATCTCGACACTTGGTCAGCTAAGTTCGGCGCGGCAGTCGTTGGTTTGGGGAATAACTTTGCCACAACTGAAAGCGATATTGTTCAGATGTCTAACCGTTTGGCAGCTTCTGGTAAATTAGCTGGGTTAACCATGCCTGAAATTTTAGGTTTGGCGACTGCTATGAGTTCGGTGGGGATCGAAGCTGAGGCTGGTGGAACAGCCATGACTCAGACACTCACAGGGATTTCTAACGCGGTATCGGAAGGCGGAGAAAAATTGAAGATCTACGCAGATACAGCAGGAGTGACAGCTGAACAGTTCGCCGAAAAGTGGAAAACTAAACCAGCTGAAGCTTTGCAGGACTTTATAAAAGGTCTTGGGAAAGCCAGTGAAAGCGGGAAAGATGCAAATAAAATCCTTGATAAACTTGGTTTAACAGGAGTTCGACAATCTAATATGCTGAAATCTTTGGGGCTTGCCGCTGAAACCATGGGAAAAGCTATGAACGTAGCAAATTCCGAATGGGAAAAAGGTACAGCTCTAACTGACGAAGCCAGCAAACGTTACGAAACGATGGAATCTAAACTCCAGATGTTGAAGAACGAACTGGTTGACATCGCTATTGAATTTGGTGGACCTTTGCTGGATGCTCTTAGAAATGGCTTAAGTATTGCTAAACCATGGATAGCCACTTTGTCAGATATGGCTAAAAAGTTCAGCTCGTTATCTACGGAGCAACAACAAAATATTATCAAATGGGGATTGATAGTGGCAGCAGCTGGTCCTGCTCTTAAAATCTTAGGAGGTGGCATCTCTACTATCGGTGGTTTTATTAAAGCTATCGGTGGGCTATCAAAAGGTATTGGTTTTTTAAGTGGTTCTTTTAAATACCTTAAAGATTTTGGTAGCGCGGCAAGTAGTCTGAAAGCAGTAGCTGGTTCAGCTGGTGCAGTGGAAACTGCAGTGGCAGGAGCAACTTCTAGCACAGGTACATTTGCTGGTGCGTTAGGAGCGCTTGCAAATCCTATTGGTTTGTTGGTCGGTGGTACTGCTCTTCTTGCTGGAGGGTTGGCTTACTTAGCGAATAAAAAAGATGAAGCTAGAATCAAAACCGAAGAATTCGGGTCTCAGTTGAGTGATACTGCAACCAAAGAATTAAGAGAATTTCAAAGCAAGGTAGATGATACTAGTACAGCAGTAGCCAATTTCGGAACTCATGCTGGAGATGCGGAAAAAGTTTCTGAAGCTTTCAGAAAACTTCATGAAGAGATTGCTGCAGGCGCTGAAAAAGCTAGTCAGAGAATGGAAGAACTGGCTAAAAAGTGGGGGATTAGCGATGAAGAAATAGCTAAAATGAAGTCGCGAAACGAACAAGTAGTGGCAAATACAGATGCTATGGCTAATCAAGTTAGTGAAATCTACAAACGTCATAACGGAGATGCTAGCAAGTTCTCTCAAGAAGAAAAAGATATCGTCTTAAATAACCAAAAAGAGATGGTTAAAGCTAGAATAGAAATGATGGAATTATCTGGCGAACAACAGAAGGCTGCAATTCAAGCATTAAATGGAGAGATTAGCACCCTAAACGAGACCCAACTAAAACACACTAAAGATGTTTTGAAAAAGGCTCTCGATGAAGAAAATCAATTATACAAAACGTCAAAAGATGAGTTAAAACAACTCTTGGATGGTAAGGTTTTTGACCAAGAGACGTACAACAAAAAACTACAAACTCTTGAAACCAATCACCAGCAAACAATGGAAGCTCTTGGAAAAAAGTATTACCAGGTTATGAAAGCTATGGACGAGGAGTGGAAGACTCGAACTCGTTCAAACACTGGAAATAATTACTGGGAAGAAGCCAAGAAAGTTCTAGAAGAATACGGTTTATCCTATGAGGTGATTGGTCAGAAAGCTGCGGAAGCTTCTCAAAAAATGGGTGACTCCCACAGCATTCTTGCTAAATATACTAGTGATATGAGCAAAGAGACAAGGGAAGCCAACGACGCTTGGTCCTTGCTAGTCGGGAATATCAATGAAAATGGTAATTTTGAAGTTAAATCGAATGTTAAGGAAGTTATCGGAGAAGCTGCCAAATCTGCTGAAGGTTGGGAACAATTGCAGTTTATTGCTAAAACTGCAGATATCAATTCAAATGCTCGTGCGACTATCGCTGAGGCTCTTGTCGAATCTGGTAAATGGAAAGACATGACGCTGGAAGAAAAGCAAGTGATTGTTAAGAACCAAGCTGGGTTACAAGCGATCTTTGATAGTGAGTCTCATTTGAAGATTTGGAACAGTATGCCTGCAGAAGTTAAAGAATTGCTCTTGAAAAATGCAGATGTGATGAATAAAGCTGAGGAAGCTTCAAAGGCGCTTTACAATTATGATGCACTCACGCCAAAACGAAAAGAGTTGCTAGCGACAGATGAGAATTTTAGAAATGCTGTTGCTCGCTCGACTGATACGTTAACTACTTGGAATGCCACGACTCCATTTACAAAAGATTTGAAGGCAGATCCTACGAATGTTTTGAATAATGGCCAGTTATCTATTGATAAGATTACAGCTTGGAATTTTGCATCTGCTGAGACGAAATCTTTGGATGCGGTGGATAACACGGGCGTTGCGGTAGGAAGTGCAATCGCAAGTGTTAATTCTCCAAAACAAGAAGCGCCAATAGGTATCAATGCTACAGACTTAACAGGTCCACAATCTGCATCTGCAAGTGCTGGAATCAATGCGATCAGACAAAATAGTCCAATTGGTATTGATGCTGCTAACCGAACTCAAGGAGAGGTTTTTGCAGCTGGAAGTGCTGTTAATACAATCAGACAAAATAGTCCGATCGGCATTAGTGCACAGAACCAAACAAGCGGAGGAATTAATAGCGTTTGGACATCTTTAAGCTATTTGCCATCATTTAAGTTCATTGATATCATCACACGGTACTTTACTGAACACCATGCCAAGGGTACAGACAATCACCCTGGTGGTCTTGCTACAGTCAATGACCAACGTGGTACGCTTTACAAGGAATTGATTACATTACCTGATGGCACATCGTTTATCCCTGAAGGGCGAAACGTGGTCTTACCACTTCCTCCAGGTGCAAAAGTTATGCGAGCTGGTAAAACTCGTAGCTTGATGAACCATTTGGGTGTTCCAAACTATGAAAAAGGTATTGGATTTGAAGATACGAAGATTTCACATCTAAGCAAACGAATCCAGAGTGTTAATATTCGAAATAGTAACCGTGGATATCAAACCGCAGCTTATGCTATGGATGGTTATGGCAATGCTGGAAGTGGCCAAGCTGTTGTAGCCGAATTGATCAACTTGAAAGAAAGTGTAGAAAATCTACTTGGTAAATTATTGGACAAGGATTTCAATACTTACCTAGACGGTCAAGTTATGGCTGAAAGTTCTTATAGATACCACGGCGATATCATGAGAAGGGAGGGAATGTAATGGCAAACTACTTAAAAGTAAATGATTTTTCAACATCCAGTTTCAAAAACTGCGTAGTAACTGATTTTGGTACAATTCATTCTGCCAGTCCTCGTTTCTCAGAGCAATTGAAGCTGTATGGGATGAATGGAAGCTACAATCAGGAAGAAGGAACTTTTGATAATTACGAGAGAACTATTCGAGTATTTTTTGAACGATTTTCAAATTTGGCAACCTTGGTCGAAAAATTTAGAGCGGTTGGAAATCAGTTAGAGTTCAGTTATCAACCTGGTTCGGTGTTCTATGCCGATTTACTTGATACAGAGATAAAGCCAAAAGGCATGTATGGTTGGGAGTTAGAGATTAAGCTAGATATGCAACCGTTCAGATATCACAAAGATAGTGAGCCTATTGTATTAACAACATCTGGAACTATCGATAACCTTGGAACAATTTATTCAGAGCCTATCATCGAAATCGAGGGGGATGGTGATATCTCCCTTACTATTGGTCGTAAGACCATGTATCTAGCAATTAAGACCAAAGCTACAATCGATTGTAGGCAAGGCAAACAGAATATCTATAACGCGACTGGGGCGGTTCAAAATACGCTCAGAAAGCGTGGAGGGTTCTTGGAAATTCCGACAGGCAAAGTTGGTGTTTCGTTTACTGGAACCGTCCGTAAGATTACTGTTCGACCGAATTGGAGGTATAAGATTTGATTTATTTAACAAATGGAAATATGCCTCTTAGCGCTGCCTATGCTGATGAAATTGTTCAAGAAGATAATAGCACCTATCAATTATCCTTCCGATTTCCGACTTCGGATTCATTGTGGGAGAAGTTGAAGGAAGAGACATTCCTAATGGCTGATGACCTACACGGTGAGCAGGATTTTGTGATTTTTGAGGTTGAGAAGAAGCACGGCTATATTCAAGTCTATGCTAACCAAGTCTTTACGCTCTTAAATAACTATGTAGTCAATCCGATTTCTTTAGATAGAGCGACTGGTGCGACTGCATTGAGCCGCTTTGCTACAAGCATCACTCGTGATAATCCATTCTCATTCTTTTCAGATATCGACGATAGACACACTTTTAACATCGATAGCAAGAATGCTATGGATGCGTTCGCGAAAGATAAGCACTCTATTCTTGGTCAGTGGGGTGGTGATCTTGTGCGACATAGCTATCAGGTTCGACTTTTAAAAAATGGCGGTTCAGAAAATGAATCGCTTTTTATGTATAAGAAAAACCTGTCTAGCTACCAGCACAAAACTTCTACCAAGGCTTTAAAGACTCGAATCACCTTTAAAACAACTGTTCAAGGTGAGGGAGAAGAGGCACCTGATCGCACGTTCACGGTTACCATTGATAGTCCACTTATTAACAAATACAGTCAAATCTACGAAGATGTGATTGAGGTTAATGACCAGGATGTGAAGGATGAAGCAAGTCTTCGCAAGTATGGTGAGCAGTATTATAGGACCTCACTTTGTGACATGATGGAAGATAACCTTGAGATTGAGGTTGTCGGCCAAAGTGACATGCTTGTTCAGATGTTCGATATTGTTAGTCTCTTTCATGAGGTCTACAATCTGGATGTGCGCAAGAAGATTACTAAATACACTTACTCTCCGATGGCCGAAAAACTGAAATCTATCGGTTTCGGTCAGTTCCAGTCCGGACTTGCGAATGCAATTGGTAACGTAGTGAGTGATGCTGTCAAGGGTGAAGCACAACAACTTCAAAGTGATTTTGAAAGGCAGCTAGCCAGAGAACTAAAGAATGCTGACCTTGTTTTTGATAGGCGAAAAGAAGAGTTGGTCAATCAAATCACAGACGGTCTCAACGCTACCAAAGCAAAAGCCGAGGAAGTCAAGCAAAGTCTGACAGAGACAATCGACCAACGTTTTCGTGACTTTGATAGCACAGGTCTTCGTGAAGCTAAGCAAAAAGCAGACGAAGCCTTAACGAAAGCGGGTGCTAGTGCCTCACTTGCCGAAGAAGCCAAGCGTATCAGCGAGCAAGCGAAGGACGGGATTGTGAAAGCAAAAGAGTCGTTTCTGGATGGTTTTAAAGCAAACCTTAGCGAAATAGACGGTTTGAGTGACCGTCTCAAGAAGTTCAATCTTGACCATGCTGAGTTTCGCAAGTCTACGAAAGAGGACATCAAAGGTCTGACTGAGTCGTTCACAAAATTAGGCTCTGATACGAAGAGCGATATCTTAGCGACTAGAACGGAATTCCAAAAGACCGCAGAGGGCTTTATACAGCGATTTGATAGCATTACATCTCAACTTGATAATAAGGCTAACTTGCTCGACTTTCAACGAGTGCAAGAGACTAGTAAGCTCTATGAGCGCATTATTGGTAGTAGTGAATCTGACATTGCTGAGAAGGTCGCTCGCATGACTTTGACGAATCAGTTGTTTCAGGTTGAAGTCGGCAAGTATGCCAATGTTGGCGGTCCGAATATGCTCCGAAATTCGAGAGCGGACTACGGTCTGAAATATTGGACAGAAGGGAATGGTCGTTTGAGTTTTACAGCTCATACTTACTACTTCAATGGTCAAAAACGCATGTTTGAATTGCGACCAGGGGCAGTCGTTAAAAGTCCACGTTTCATTGTCAAGCGAAATACTGATTATACGTTGAACATTTTAGGTTTCGACAATAACTCAAAATATTTCAAGGTCTATATTAGTAAACGTGTGAAAGATTCAAATCTTGATTATCAACAGAGATTGCTGATATTTAACGGTCAGCCTAAATGGGTTAATGGACCCGTTTTTGATAATATGAAAGCGGTCAAAAAATCCATTACTTTTAACGTCGGTGAATTTGATGAATGTTATCTGCAATTCGAGTACGACCGTAACAATCCTAACAAATGGGGCGGATTGTTCATGACAGAACTTGATTTCTACGAAGGCACGACTGACCGCAAATGGCAACCAGCTCCTGAAGACGCGACTATGGAAACGGATGAAGCTGTTCGTACTATTCAAAATCAACTTGATGGTTCGTGGTCTGTCAAGAACTTGACTAGCGCAGGTTCAATCATTTCACAAATCAATGCAACGAACAATCAAATTCTGATTGAAGCCGAGAAAATTAGGCTCAAGGGCAAGACCTTACTTGATGAACTCACTGCAATTGATGGATATTTCAAACGATTATTTGTCGGTGAGGGTAATTTTGCGAAACTGAACGCTGAGGTTATTGGTTCAAAGACTATCACAGCTGATATGCTGATTATGGACAAAGCAATGGCTCGGTTGTTCGTTTCAAGTGACATCTTCACGGATACGCTTGCTGCTAAAGAAGCTTTCATCAACAAGCTTCGGTCTGTCGTAGTATCTGCAACTTTGCTTGAAGGGTACAAAGGGATGATCGGCGGATTCCAGCTTGGTACACATGAAAAAGATTCATCTGTATACTGGTTAACGGGTAGAGATCAATTCTCTGTTGGTATGAGTAATGGCTATGGCAAATGGTCACAAACGGCATTATGGGTCAATTGGGGAGAAGATTGGAATGCTCCTGGATCTCTTGCCTGGTTCGTTAAGCGGTCTGGTGAAATGTACTGTTACAATCGAGCGTATTTTTGGAATACCCCCATTATTTATGGAAATTTAAAAGTAACCGGTAATATTTTCTATAAAAATGAGAATTCTGGAAAATCTGGTTACTGGATTTCATCACCAAAATACTCAAGCATTGACCCAAATGGCGGTCACTTGTATCTTTATTATTCCGGCGGAGGTTACGACTGGATACCGATGAATAAAGACGTATCTGACCGTCGATATAAACACAATATCGAAGCTAGTACAGTTTCAGGTCTCGATGTTATCGAGAAGCTTAAAACGTATAGCTACCGCAAAGAATACGATGGCAAAATCGAGGATATCGCTTGCGGTATCATGGCTCAAGATGTCCAGAAATATGCTCCTGAAGCATTCTTTGAAAACCCAGACGGTGCATACTCATATCGCACATTTGAACTTGTGCCTTATCTTATCAAGGCCATTCAAGAACTCAATCAAAAAATAGAAAAATTGGAGAGAACAGCATGAACGAAAAAGATCAACAAATCAGCAGTCTAGCGATTAAGTCGCTTAGTGAGAAAATCAGCAAAGAAGCTACTCAATCAGCAACGCTCGATGCCCTCTATACAGTTACCGCTATGGAACTTGAGCAGATGAAGCAAATCATCGACTCTGACGAAGAGTTGAAAGCAAAATTTGAAGAAGTGAAAGGAAAAATGACAAATGGCAATCAATAACTATGAACTCGCTAGCAAGCCTTATACTCGTGGCTTTGGCGATAATATCAAGACCGTGGTTGAAATCCGTCTCTCAGAAGGCAATCGTTATAGCACGAACATGCGTGAGCTTGCAGGAGATCGCACTACTGAGCAAGAGGACGTCTTGATTCAAGCAGTGCTGGATATTATCAAGGCCGAATTGGATCCAGGCTCAGCGATCGTGAAGGCTCAAACTAAAATTGAAGAGGCGGAGCATAAAATCACTGTGAACGAAACCAAGCAAAACGAACTCTCTGAACTTGTTAAGCAGACTCAAGAGAACGCTCGTTTGAGTGATAAAATGCTTCGTATCATGGTCTTGAATTCGGTCATGAGCAAAAACATCGCTTATGGCACGACTTACAAAGAGTTAGTTGAACTAATCCCACTTGCTGAGGTTGGCAAAACTTACATGGTAAACGACCTCATCACGATTGAGGATTCTAGCCATGTTGAAGTTAATGGCGAAGGAAAACGCATCTTGGTCCAACTCAACAAGGAATTTACTTACAACGGCGAGCCAGTCAGCGCATTTGTGACGAATGGTACCTTGGAACAAAACGGAACTGGTGTTGCTTGGAAATTCGAAGGGAAGGAATAAAAGAGTGTATGCCAGGGTATGAACGATTTCTCGTACAGATCTTTATCACCCTCATTCCTGTGATTGGTCTTTATTTTTCGATGAAAGATAAAGCAACCAAGCAAGAGAATCGCCTTACGATTTTAGAGAAAGATATCGAAAATCTGAACGAATTCAAAACATCAGCCAATAAAAGGCTCGATAATCACGATGAGCAGAACAAAGCTATCTTGGTCCTAGCTGAGCAAGTAAAATCTCTTGGTGAGGATGTAAGAGAGCTTAAAAGCTTGATTCAAAATAAACAACAGTAAAAGGAGAAATAAAATGATTAACTGGAAATTGCGCTTGCAAAATAAAACAACACTCATTGCTCTATTGGGAGCAATCTTTCTCATGGCTCAGCAGTTTGGTCTTGAAATCCCCAAAAACTTTCAGGACGGTGTGAACACATTCGTTTACATCCTTGTCTTGATTGGCGTTGTCAACGACCCAACAACTGCAGGAATTTCTGACAGCAAACGCGCCCTTGACTATCAAGAACCGAGTGAGGACTAGACCATGGAAATTGACACAAGCAGACTACGAACTGATTTACCGCAAGTTGGAGAACAACCATACAGACAAATTCACGCTCACTCAACGGGCAACCCAAACTCAACCGCACAAAATGAAGCAGACTACCACATGCGTCGTCCTGTTGATTCAGGATTTTTCTCGCATGTTGTCGGCAACGGACGTGTGATGCAGACCTGGTATACAGACATGGGGGCCTACGATGTAGGTGGTGGCTGGAACGTAGAAGGATACGGTCAAGTTGAGCTGATTGAAAGTCATGAAACAAAAGAAGAGTTCATACGTGATTACAAGCTCTACGTTGAGCTTTTGCGGAACCTTGCTGATGAAGCAGGGATTCCTAAAACGCTGGACTCTGATAGCCTTGCAGGCATCAAGACTCATCAATATTGCACATACAACCAACCTCGCAATTACTCAGACCATGTGGATCCATATCCTTATTTAGCCAAATGGGGCATTAGTCGTGAACAATTTAAAAATGATATTGAAGGTGGTATCTCTACTGAAGCTGGATGGCGCCAGAATGCCACTGGTTGGTGGTGGGAGGAGTCAGATGGCTCTTATCCTACAAACCGCTGGAAACAAATCAACAACGAATGGTTCTACTTTGATGAACATGGCTATTGCTTAATTAACCGTTGGTTTAATGATGGTAAAGACTGGTTCTATCTTGACAAGCGTGGCGCAATGGTCACAGGCTGGATGTTCCTCAACCATCGCTGGTATTTCTTCAAATCAGATGGCCGCATGGCTACTGGCTGGGTTAAATATCGTGAAATCTGGTATTTCATGGAAGAAAAAGACGGATATATGTTATCTAAACAATTCGTCAAATCAGGTGACGGATGGTATTACTTGAAGGCGAACGGTGAACTTCACACAGATCCAGCTTTCAAAACTGAACCAAATGGTCTTGTGACCGTAGTTGACAAACCAAAAGAAGAAAAATAAAACAGAAAGGCTTTCAAATAGATTACACTAACCGCAGGCTCAGGCTTGCGGTTTTTTTGTTTGCTCTGAAAGTAGTTTAAAAATAAAAATGCCCCACAAATTGAGAAATGAAATTTGGGGCATTTTTAGGGCATAAGTTTAAAACTTATATATTTCTTCCTATAAAACTAAACTAGTTTTTAAACGTACTTATTCTTATTTTTTATAACTTTCTTCTATTATATAGCTACGATATATGTTTATGTCTTAAAGACGCTGTTAAATAATGACACTTTAAAAAGCATATTGTATCAAGCTTCATTGCTTGGTCGATAGGCTTTTTTTGTTGCTTTGGGGTATTTTGGGGGCAAAAGAAAAAGGCTCCCATGGATGAGAACCTTCTTTTCATTAGTTTTTAGAAGCTGCTTGGAATTCAGGGTTTTTCCATGCTTCATTAATAATTGCTTGCAATTCTTTTGCAGATGCTTGCATTTTTTGAGTTTCAGCATCGTTCAATGGGATGTTTACTGGACGAACGATACCGTGTGCACCAACGATAGCAGGTTGACCGATAAAGACGTTTTCAACACCGTATTGACCTTCTTGGAATACAGAAAGTGGTAGCACCGCATTTTCATCGTCAAGGATAGCACGAGTGATACGAGCAAGGGCAACGGCGATACCGTAATAAGTAGCACCTTTTTTGTTGATGATTGAGTAAGCTGCATCACGAACTGAGATGAAGAGTTCAACAAGGTCAGCTTCATTCAAGTCACGGTTAGCTTGCAACCAGTGTTCCAATTTAACACCTGCAACGTTAGCGTGTGACCAAACAGCAAACTCAGAGTCACCGTGTTCACCCATGATGTAGGCGTGAACTGAACGTGCATCAACACCGATAGTTTCAGCAAGGGCTTGACGGAAACGAGCTGAGTCAAGTGAAGTACCTGAACCGATAACGCGTTCTTTAGGGAAACCTGAGAATTTCCATGTTGAGTATGTCAAGACGTCAACTGGGTTAGCAGCAACAAGGAAGATACCGTCAAATCCAGATGCAACAACTTGTTCAACAATTGATTTGTTGATAGCAAGGTTTTTACCAACAAGATCAAGACGAGTTTCACCTGGTTTTTGTGGAGCACCAGCAGTGATAACTACAAGGTCTGCATCCGCACAGTCTTCGTACTTAGCTGCATAGATTTTTTTAGGTGAAGTAAAAGCTAGCGCGTGGCTAAGGTCTTCAGCATCACCAACTGCTTTTTCAAACAATTGAGGAATTTCAATGATACCAAGTTCTTGTGCAATTCCTTGTGTTACGAGGGTAAAAGCGTAAGATGAACCTACGGCACCGTCACCGACGAGGATAACTTTTTTGTGTTGTTTAGTTGCTGTCATTTGTCTAAACATCTCCTTTATTTTATTAAGGGGAAACCCCATTTGTTTTCATTCTATCACTTTTGCTAAGCTTTGTCACGGATATACCTTCGGGATAAGTATGTAAACGTTTTAGTGGTCTCAGAAGACTGAAATGAAGAACGAATTATGGTATAATATATCTAATTACTAATAGTGAAATGAGGCATTTATGAATGCAGGATAGAAATTTAGTGAATGTCAATCTGACAAAGGAGATGAAGACCAGCTTTATCGACTACGCCATGAGCGTAATCGTTGCGCGGGCCCTTCCTGATGTTCGAGATGGCTTAAAACCTGTTCATCGTCGTATTCTTTACGGAATGAATGAACTAGGTGTTACACCAGACAAACCTCATAAAAAGTCAGCCCGTATTACAGGGGATGTTATGGGTAAATACCACCCGCACGGAGATTCCTCTATTTACGAAGCCATGGTTCGTATGGCCCAGTGGTGGAGCTACCGTTACATGCTTGTTGATGGGCATGGAAACTTTGGTTCTATGGACGGGGATGGTGCTGCCGCGCAACGGTACACTGAGGCACGTATGAGCAAGATTGCTCTTGAAATGCTTCGTGATATCAATAAAAACACCGTTGATTTCGTAGATAACTACGATGCTAACGAACGTGAACCCTTGGTTTTGCCGGCTCGTTTTCCAAACCTTTTGGTCAATGGGGCAACTGGTATCGCTGTTGGGATGGCAACCAATATTCCACCTCATAACTTGGGTGAAACCATTGATGCAGTGAAGTTGGTTATGGATAATCCTGAAGTGACGACTAAGGACTTGATGGAAGTCTTGCCTGGTCCAGATTTTCCAACCGGTGCTCTTGTCATGGGGAAATCAGGTATTCATAAGGCTTATGAGACTGGTAAAGGTTCCATTGTCCTTCGTTCTCGTACAGAAATTGAAACCACTAAGACGGGTCGTGAGCGCATCGTTGTAACGGAATTCCCTTATATGGTTAATAAAACCAAGGTACACGAGCATATTGTTCGCTTGGTTCAGGAGAAACGAATTGAGGGCATTACAGCCGTACGTGATGAGTCCAACCGTGAAGGCGTTCGCTTTGTAATCGAGGTTAAACGCGACGCCTCTGCCAACGTTATCCTTAACAACCTCTTCAAGATGACGCAGATGCAAACCAACTTTGGTTTCAACATGTTGGCGATTCAAAATGGTGTGCCAAAAATCTTGTCCCTTCGTCAAATTTTGGATGCTTATATCGAGCACCAAAAAGAAGTGGTCGTTCGTCGTACTCGTTTTGACAAGGAAAAGGCAGAGGCGCGTGCGCACATCTTAGAAGGTCTTTTAATCGCGCTTGACCATATCGATGAAGTGATTCGTATCATTCGTGCCAGTGAAACAGATGCGGAAGCGCAAACTGAGTTGATGAGCAAGTTCAAGCTTTCTGAACGTCAAAGTCAAGCTATTCTTGATATGCGTCTTCGTCGTTTGACAGGATTGGAACGTGATAAGATTCAGTCTGAATATGATGAATTGATTGCCTTGATTGCAGATTTGTCTGATATTCTTGCCAAACCTGAGCGCGTGGCGCAAATTATCAAAGAAGAATTGGACGAAGTCAAACGCAAGTTTGGTGACCAGCGTCGTACGGAGTTGATGATCGGAGAAGTCCTAACTCTTGAAGATGAAGATTTGATTGAAGAAACTGATGTCTTGATTACCCTATCTAACAAGGGCTATATCAAACGTTTGGACCAAGGTGAATTCACTGCTCAAAAACGTGGTGGGCGAGGAGTCCAAGGTACGGGTGTAAAGGATGATGACTTTGTGCGTGAGTTGGTTTCAACCAGTACCCACGATTATTTGCTTTTCTTTACCAATAAAGGACGCGTATACCGACTAAAAGGTTATGAAATCCCTGAATACGGTCGTACTGCTAAGGGCTTACCAGTTGTCAATCTATTGAAGTTGGACGAAGGTGAGAGCATTCAGACCATCATCAACGTTGAGTCTGAACGTAGTGATGACGCTTATCTCTTCTTTACAACTCGTCACGGTATTGTGAAGAGAACCAGTGTCAAAGAGTTCGCTAATATTCGTCAAAATGGACTGAAAGCCTTGAATCTCAAGGATGAGGATGAGTTGATCAATGTCTTGCTGACAGAAGAAGATACGGATATTATCATTGGTACCAAGTATGGTTATGCTGTTCGCTTTAATCAATCAGCTGTTCGTGGCATGAGTCGTATCGCGACAGGTGTTCGAGGAGTCAATCTTCGTGATGGAGACACAGTAGTTGGTGCTAGCGTGATTACAAATCAAGACGAAGTTCTTATCATCACTGAAAAAGGATATGGTAAACGTACACTTGCTACTGAATATCCAACTAAAGGCCGTGGTGGTAAAGGGATGAAGACAGCCAATGTTGCTGAGAAAAATGGTCCTCTGGCAGGTCTCCTCACTGTTAAGGGGGATGAAGACCTGATGATTATCACGGATACAGGGGTCATGATTCGAACAAACGTTGCCAATATTTCACAAACTGGACGCTCAACTATGGGAGTTAAGGTGATGCGTCTAGATCAGGATGCTAAGATTGTGACCTTTACAACGGTTGCTGCGGCAGAAAAAGAAGAAGTTGGGACTGAAATTGAAACAGAAGGTGAAGCATAATGTCTCATAAAAAAACGAAAAATAAAAATAATAAGCGTAGAAATCTATTTATCAATATTTTAGCAGGTTTCTTAATTCTTTTATCGCTAGCTTTAATTTTTAATTCAAAGATTCGTGATCTCTTTTTGGTCTGGAATACTAATAAATACCAAGTCAATCAAGTCACTAGGGAAAATATAGATGAAAATCTAAAAACCGAAGGGAATTTTGATTTTGACTCTGTTAAGTCTATTTCATCTGAAGCTGTATTGGCTTCACAATGGGATGCTCAGAAACTTCCCGTTATTGGAGGTATTGCTATTCCTGAAGTGGAGATTAACTTACCGATTTTTAAAGGGTTGGATAATGTAAACTTGTTCTACGGAGCAGGGACCATGAAACCAGATCAAAAAATGGGAGAAGGGAACTATTCTCTAGCAAGTCACCATATCTTTACTGCTGAAAATGCCAGTCAAATGCTCTTCTCACCTTTGGTCAATGCCAAAGCAGGTATGAAAATTTATCTGACTGATAAGGATAAAGTTTATACTTATGAGATTACAGAAGTAAAACGTGTTACACCAGACCGTGTAGATGAAATCGATGATCGTATTGGTGTGCAGGAGATTACTTTGGTTACTTGTGTTGATTATGATGAAACCGAGCGTATAATCGTCAAAGGTATCTTTAAAGAATCAAAAGCTTATTCTGAGACTTCTGAGGATATTTTGAAGGCATTTAATCAACCGTATAGACAACGATATTAAGAATGAATGAACCAGTGAAGTGCTATTTCACTGGTTTTTTATATGAACAAATAGAATCAAAATAGTTCTTATGAAAAAGGTTTGTAAGCCTCACGATAAAGATTTTGACAAAGATTTTTAAGATAAATATTTTAGAATTTTACAGAAAACGCTTTCTAGAAAACAAGAATTATGTTATAATTATCACAAATAAAAGTTTTAGGAGTTTTTTATGGTCTCTTCAGAATTTATCTCAAAGATTGAATTTGCTTGCAAGAAGAAAGAAAGTCTGTATAGCCAGAGTAAGTTTAAGTATGCGATTCGTTCCATGTTTGCAGGTGCTTTTCTAACATTTAGTACTGCTGCGGGCGCAGTTGGGGCTGACTTGATTAATAAGATCGCTCCAGGTAGTGGACGTTTTCTCTTCCCATTTGTTTTTGCTTGGTGATTGGCCTACATTGTTTTCTTGAATGCTGAGCTAGTAACTTCAAATATGATGTTTTTAACAGCTGGTAGTTTCTTGAAAAAAATCTCTTGGAGAAAAACAGCTGAGATTTTACTTTACTGTACCTTGTTCAACCTTATCGGAGCTTTGATTGCAGGTTGGGGCTTTGCCCATTCAGCAGCCTATGCAAATCTGACACATGATAGCTTCATTTCAGGGGTTGTAGAGATGAAGTTAGGCCGTTCGAATGAGTTAGTCTTACTTGAAGGTATTTTAGCCAATATCTTTGTAAACATTGCCATTCTTTCATTTGTTTTGGTGAAAGACGGTGGAGCCAAACTTTGGCTTGTCTTATCAGCAATTTACATGTTTGTATTCTTAACAAACGAACACATTGCTGCGAACTTTGCTTCTTTTGCGATTGTTAAGTTCAGTGTTGCAGCTGATTCTATTGCTAACTTTGACATACCTAATATTCTTCGACACTGGGGTGTAACCTTTGTCGGGAACTTTATCGGAGGAGGTCTCTTGATGGGCTTGCCTTATGCTTTCCTCAACAAAAACGAAGATACTTATGTAGATTAAAAAACGAGCACGAGTGAATCGTGCTTTTTTGTTTGATATGTATGACTAGTCATAGTTGTTCCTTATATCAAAATATAGAAAAACGGTATTGGAAAAGACTGGTACAAGATGATACAATATCCCTAATGAAGCTATTTGGAGGTCGTCTTATGACTCGTGATTTTAAATTTGAAACCCTACAATTACATGCTGGGCAAGTAGTTGATCCAGCGACTAAATCTCGTGCAGTACCGATTTATCAAACAACATCCTTCGTTTTTGATGATACACAGGAAGGTGCCGATTTGTTTGCCTTGAGAAAACCAGGGAACATTTATACTCGTATCACAAACCCTACAACAGCAGCCTTTGAGGAAAGAATTGCTGCTCTTGAAGGTGGTGTTGGAGCGCTAGCAACAGCATCAGGTATGGCTGCTGTAACCTACACTATTTTAGCGCTTGCTCACGCAGGTGACCATGTGGTGGCAGCGTCAACTATTTACGGTGGAACCTTCAATCTCTTGAAAGAAACCCTTCCTCGTTATGGAATCACAACAACCTTTGTCGATGTGGATAATTTGGAAGAAGTGGAGGCAGCTATTAATGACAATACCAAACTTGTCTTGATTGAAACCTTAGGGAATCCCTTGATTAACATTCCTGACTTGGAAAAATTGGCTGAGATTGCGCATAAACACAAGATTCCTCTCGTTTCAGACAATACTTTTGCCACACCATATTTGATTAACGTCTTCTCTCACGGTGTAGATATTGCCATTCACTCAGCAACTAAGTTTATCGGTGGGCATGGTACGACTATTGGTGGAGTAATTGTCGATAGTGGTCGTTTTGACTGGGAGGCATCAGGGAAATTCCCTCAATTTGTTGAGGAAGATCCAAGTTACCATAACTTGAGTTATACTCGTGATGTTGGGTCAGCAGCCTTTATTATCGCTGTTCGTGTTCAATTGCTCCGTGATACAGGTGCTGCCTTGTCTCCATTTAATGCCTTTCTCTTGCTCCAAGGGCTTGAAACTCTCTCTCTTCGAGTTGAACGTCACGTGCAAAATGCAGAGAAAATTGTTGATTTCCTTGTCAATCATCCTAAGGTTGAAAAAGTAAATTATCCAAAACTAGTTGACAGTCCTTACCATGCCTTGGCTGAGAAATATTTGCCAAAAGGTGTGGGTTCAATCTTTACCTTCCATGTTAAAGGTGGAGAGGCAGAAGCTCGCAAGGTGATTGATAATTTGGAAATCTTCTCTGACCTTGCAAACGTAGCAGATGCCAAATCTCTTGTTGTCCATCCCGCGACAACCACTCACGGTCAGTTGTCAGAAAAAGATTTAGAAGCAGCAGGTGTCACACCAAACCAAATCCGCTTGTCTATCGGTCTTGAAAATGTAGAGGATTTGATTGAAGATTTGCGCTTGGCCTTGGAAAAAATTTAAAGTAACCGATATAAACAGTGGGTTTCAACTCACTGTTTTTGATTTTCCCTCAAGCATGATATAATGGTTACAGAAGTCTAGAAGAGGAAAGATATGAACGAAATTAAATGTCCCAACTGTGGGGAAGTCTTTACAGTAAATGAGAGCCAGTATGCCGAACTTTTATCCCAAGTGAGAACGGCTGAGTTTGATAAAGAATTACACGATCGCATGAAGCAGGAATTGGCCTTGGCTGAGCAAAAGGCCATGAATGAGCAACAGACTAAACTGGCTCAAAAAGACAAAGAAATTGCGCAATTACAGAGTCAAATCCAAAACTTTGATACAGAGAAAGAACTCGCTAAGAAAGAGGTTGAACAAACAAGTCATGAGGCTTTATTGGCTAAAGACAAGGAAGTACAGGCCTTGGAAAACCAACTGGCTACCTTGCGTTTGAAGCATGAAAATCAACTGCAAAAGACCCTCTCTGACTTAGAAAAAGAACGGGATCAGGTCAAAAACCAGCTCCTCTTGCAAGAAAAAGAAAATGAGCTGTCTTTGGCTTCTGTTAAGCAGAATTACGAAGCCCAGCTTAAGGCAGCCAGTGAGCAAGTCGAATTTTATAAGAATTTCAAAGCCCAACAATCCACAAAAGCTATCGGGGAAAGTCTGGAACAGTATGCAGAGAGTGAATTTAACAAGGTTCGTAGTTTTGCCTTTCCAAATGCTTACTTTGAAAAGGACAATAAGATTTCAGCGCGTGGTTCTAAAGGAGACTTCATCTTCCGTGATTTTGATGAAAATGGGCTGGAATTTATTTCCATCATGTTTGAGATGAAAAATGAAGCGGATGGAACAGAGAAGAAGCACAAGAATGCCGATTTCTATAAGGAATTGGACAAGGACCGTCGGGAGAAAAACTGCGAATATGCGGTTCTGGTGACCATGCTAGAAGCAGATAACGACTACTTTAATACAGGGATTGTTGATGTCAGTCACGAGTATGAAAAGATGTATGTGGTCCGTCCTCAGTTCTTTATTCAGTTGATTGGGCTTTTGAGAAATGCGGCGCTTAATTCCCTAAAATACAAACAAGAGTTGGCCTTGGTTCGGGAGCAGAATATTGATATCACGCATTTTGAGGAAGATTTGGACGCCTTTAAACTAGCCTTTGCCAAGAACTACAACTCTGCTTCGACCAACTTTGGCAAAGCTATTGATGAGATCGACAAGGCCATCAAACGCATGGAAGAGGTCAAAAAATTCCTAACCACATCCGAAAACCAACTCCGCCTCGCAAATAATAAATTAGAAGATGTTTCAGTTAAAAAATTGACCCGAAAAAATCCAACCATGAAAGCGAAATTTGAAGCGCTGAAGGGGGAGTGAGAAAGCAACACATGAACGGTATTATCAACTTAAAAAAGGGAGAGTGAGAAAGCAACACATGAACGGTATTATCAACTTAAAAAAAGAAGCGGGGATGACCTCGCATGACGCGGTTTTTAAGCTGCGTAAGATTTTGGGAACCAAGAAGATTGGTCATGGTGGGACCTTGGATCCGGATGTGGTGGGTGTTTTGCCTATCGCAATTGGCAAGGCGACCCGCATGGTCGAGTTTATGCAGGACGAGGGCAAGGTCTATGAGGGAGAAATCACTCTTGGCTATTCAACGACGACCGAGGATGCAAGTGGAGAAGTGGTCACGGAGACTCCTATTTTGTCTCCCTTGGATGAAACCATTGTTGATGAAGCGATTGCCAGCCTGACTGGGGCTATCAAACAGATTCCTCCCATGTACTCAGCTGTCAAGGTAAATGGGCGTAAGCTCTATGAGTATGCGCGTGCTGGTCAGGAAGTGGAGCGTCCAGAACGTCAGGTGACTATTTATCAATTTGAGCGGACTAGTCCGATTTCTTATGAGGGTCATCTTGCACGCTTTACTTTTCGTGTAAAATGCGGTAAGGGAACCTATATCCGTACCTTGTCAGTTGACTTGGGAGAGAAGCTTGGTTATGCGGCCCATATGTCGCATCTGACTCGAACCAGTGCTGCAGGTTTACAACTGGAAGATGCTCTTACCTTGGACGAAATTGCTGCAAAAGTGGAGGCTGGTCAGTTGGACTTTCTCCATCCTCTAGAGATTGGAACGGGGGATCTTGTTAAAGTTACCCTAACTCCAGAACAAGCTACAGAAATTCGCTTTGGTCGTTTTATCGAGTTAGACCAAACAGACCAAGAATTGGCTGCCTTTGAGGGAGACAAATTGCTAGCTATTCTAGAAAAAAGGGACAATTTCTACAAACCAAGAAAGGTTTTTGGCTAGTCTAACTGGAGTGTGGGATGGATTTGTTTCCCCTAGACTATCCAAATCAGACTATAAATTTTGCAAAAAATGTGATAGAATAGACCACGGATAAAAAAACGGAGGATAGCATGCAAAATAGACCAATCATTATCGGAGTGACAGGTGGTTCTGGTGGAGGAAAAACCAGTGTTTCAAGAGCCATTTTATCGCACTTTCCTGATGAAAAGATTTCCATGATTGAGCACGATTCATACTACAAGGATCAGTCTCACTTGACCTTTGAAGAGCGTGTCAAAACCAACTACGACCATCCATTTGCCTTTGATACAGACTTGATGATTGAGCAGATTAAGGAATTGTTGGCAGGACGTCCGGTGGACATTCCAACTTATGACTATACAGAGCATACGCGGAGTAGCAAGACCTATCGTCAGGAGCCTCAGGATGTCTTTATCGTTGAGGGGATTCTGGTATTGGAGGACAAGCGTCTGCGCGATTTGATGGATATCAAGATTTTTGTGGATACAGATGATGATGTGCGCATTATTCGTCGTATCAAGCGTGATATGGAGGAGCGTGGTCGTAGCTTGGATAGCGTGATTGACCAGTATTTAGGTGTGGTCAAACCCATGTACCACCAGTTTATCGAGCCGACCAAGCGTTATGCCGATATCGTTATTCCTGAGGGAGTCAGCAATACAGTCGCTATCGACCTTTTGACAACCAAAATTTCCAAGATTTTGGAAGAAGCTCGTAACAGCAAATAATCAGATGAGGAGGCCTATCCTCCTTTTTCTATTTTTCCTTTAGTTTCGGTAGGAAAAAGGTGATTTTTAAGCATGTTTTTGGTATAATAATACCCATGGAAAAGCAAGAAAATGAATAGTAGGTGGAGATGGAAAAGTATTTATCGGTAACAACTTTGACCAAGTATCTGAAAATGAAATTCGATAAAGACCCTTACTTGGAACGGGTCTATTTAACTGGTCAAGTTTCCAACTTTCGTAAACGACCTACTCACCAATATTTCTCCCTAAAAGATGACCACGCAGTCATTCAAGCAACCATCTGGTCAGGGATTTATCAGAAATTAGGCTTCGACCTCGAAGAAGGGATGAAGATCAATGTGATTGGGCGTGTGCAAATCTATGAACCGAGCGGGAGCTACTCCATCATCATTGAAAAGGCTGAGCCTGATGGGGTCGGGGCGCTTGCGATTCAGTTTGAACAACTTAAGAAAAAATTGACGGAAGAAGGTCTGTTTCAAGAACGTTTCAAGCAACCTCTTCCCCAGTTTGCTAAGCGAATCGGTGTGGTAACCAGTCGCAGTGGAGCTGTTATTCGAGATATCATCACGACTGTCAGCAGGCGCTTTCCAGGTGTTGATATCCTTCTCTATCCGACCAAGGTACAAGGTGATGGAGCTGCGGAGGAAATTGCTCGAAATATTGCGCGTGCCAATCAACGTGAGGACCTAGATGTTCTCATCATTGGTCGTGGTGGGGGTTCCATTGAGGATCTCTGGGCTTTTAACGAAGAGATCGTGGTACGGGCTATTTTTGAATCCCGTTTGCCAGTCATCTCTAGTGTGGGGCATGAGACGGATGTGACCTTGGCAGATTTTGTAGCGGATCGTCGGGCTGCGACACCAACAGCTGCAGCAGAACTGGCAACACCTGTCACTAAGTTGGATCTCTTGACCCATTTGCAAAATCAAGAAAAACGGATGACGACAGCTGTACAAAATGTCTTGTCAAGAAAAAAAGAAGCTCTAAAAAAATGCAGTCAGTTAGTCATCTTTAGACAGCCAGAGCGCTTGTATGATGGTTATTTGCAACGCTTGGACCAACTGCAGCTGCGCTTAAAACAAAGTTTGCGAACACGGATTTCTGATAATAAACAGCTAGTCCAAGCACGGACGCATCGACTAGTCCAGTTATCACCTGTTACCAAAATCCAACGCTATCAGGACCAACTTGGTCAGTTGGACAAGCTCCTACGTAGCCAAATGGCGCTGGTTTATGATGCCAAGGTTGCTGAAGTCAAGAGACTTTCAGAAGCTCTACTGATGTTGGATACCAGTCGAATAGTGGCGCGTGGTTATGCTATTGTCAAAAAAGAAGAGTCAGTAGTCGATTCTGTTGAGATGTTGAATAAAAAAGACCAAGTAACGCTTTTGATGCGAGATGGTCAAGTAGAATTAGAGGTTAAAGATGTCAAAACAAAAGAAATTTGAGGAAAATCTAGCAGAACTGGAGACCATTGTCCAAAGTTTGGAAAATGGTGAAATTGCCTTAGAAGATGCGATTGCGGCCTTTCAAAAGGGTATGGTCTTGACAAAAGAGCTCCAAGCGACGCTGGACAAGGCTGAAAAGACATTGGTCAAGGTCATGCAAGAAGACGGAACAGAAAGTGATTTCGAATGAAGAAGCAAGAAAAATTAGTTCTTGTTGAGTCGGCTTTGGAAGATTTTTATGGAGACAAGCAGTTTGCTTCTAGTTTACGAGAAGCTGTTCTCTATTCCATTCATGCTGGTGGCAAGAGAATTCGGCCTTTTCTCTTGCTAGAGGTTCTGGAATCCTTGCATGTTACTATTAGACCAGCACATGCTCAGGTAGCCGCGGCCTTGGAAATGATTCATACAGGGAGCTTGATTCACGATGATCTTCCTGCCATGGATGATGACGATTACCGTCGGGGACGGTTGACTAATCATAAGAAATTTGGCGAAGCGATGGCAATTTTGGCAGGAGATGCCTTGTTCCTAGATCCCTATGCCTTGATTGCGCAGGCAGATTTGCCAAGTCAGATCAAGGTGGACTTGATAGCCAACTTATCCCTTGCGTCAGGTAGTTTGGGCATGGTGGCAGGGCAGGTTCTGGATATGGAGGGTGAACGTCAGCACTTGTCCTTGGAAGAACTTCAGACCATTCATGCTAATAAAACAGGTAAGTTACTTGCCTATCCTTTCCAAGCAGCTGCTATCATAGCTGAATTAGCACCAGAAATCCAAGCAAAACTGAAAACGGTTGGTGAATTAATCGGACTTGCCTTTCAAGTTCGAGATGATGTTCTGGATGTGACAGCTAGTTTTGAGGAAATCGGGAAGACTCCACAAAAGGATTTGCAGGCTGAAAAATCAACCTACCCAGCCTTGTTGGGTTTGGAAGAGTCCATTGCCTTTTGCAACCAAACCTTGGATCAAGCTAATGCAAAACTAGAGGAAATTGCCCATCAGGTTCCCTTTGAAACAGAGCCGATTGTGAAAGTAGTAGAAAGTTTGAGAATCAATGGCTAAGGAAAGAGTGGATGTACTAGCTTATAAACAGGGCTTGTTTGAAACACGCGAACAAGCCAAGCGAGGTGTCATGGCTGGTCTAGTCGTAGCAGTTCTTAATGGGGAGCGTTTTGACAAACCAGGAGAGAAAATTCCAGACGACACTGAGCTAAAACTCAAAGGTGAAAAACTCAAGTATGTCAGTCGTGGTGGTCTAAAACTGGAGAAGGCCTTGCAGGTCTTTGATTTATCAGTGGACGGCGCAACCACGATTGATATTGGTGCTTCTACCGGAGGCTTCACCGATGTCATGCTGCAAAATGGTGCTGAGTTAGTATTTGCAGTCGATGTCGGTACCAATCAGTTGGCTTGGAAATTACGCCAAGACCCACGGGTTGTCAGCATGGAGCAGTTTAATTTTCGTTATGCTGAAAAGACTGACTTTGAACAGGAACCAAGTTTTGCCAGTATTGATGTGAGTTTCATTTCCCTAAGTTTAATCCTACCTGCCTTGCACCGTGTTTTGGCAGATCAAGGGCAGGTGGTAGCACTTGTCAAACCTCAGTTTGAAGCAGGTCGTGAGCAAATCGGGAAAAATGGAATCATTCGCGATGCCAAGGTTCATCAAACTGTCCTTGAATCTGTCACTGCTATGGCGGTTGAACAAGGTTTTTCTGTGATTGGATTAGACTATTCACCAATCCAAGGAGGACATGGGAACATCGAATTTCTGGCATATTTGAAAAAGGAAGAGGGAGCAAGTAACCAAGTTGCACCTGAAATAGAAAAAGTTGTAGAGAGAGCACATAGAGAATTTAAAGATGAATAAAAAAGAGAGACTTGAAAAAATTAGAAGATTTGTTACGGATTATCAGATCGGGACTCAGGAAGAAATTGTTGAGTACTTGAGGGAAGCAGGTATTTCTGCTACTCAAGCTACTGTCTCAAGGGACATCAAAGAGCTTGGAATTGTTAAAATTCCTTTGAAGAACAACACCTATATCTATGAGTTGCCAAAATCAATCGTCAAAAGTTTGCAGTTGGCTGAGGACAATATTGTGAGTTCTGAGTTAATGGGAAATATGATCAACCTTTCTGTCATTCCTGGAAATACTATTTTTGTGAAGAGTCAGTTGGTTGAAGCATTTCCTGAACAGATTTTTAGCTGTCTAGCTGATGATGATTCTATCCTAATTGTAGCTAGAACAGCAGAGGCAGCCGAAGAAATTGTTGAACAAGTCAAAAAATGGTAGGTCAGTATGTTACTTGAAATTTCGATAAAAAACTTTGCCATTATTGAGGCGATTTCCCTCAATTTTGAAAAGGGTATGACTGTTTTGACCGGGGAAACGGGTGCTGGAAAGTCTATCATTATCGACGCTATGAATCTCATGTTGGGGGCTCGTGCAACGACAGACGTTATTCGTCACGGTGCTCCTAAGGCAGAGATAGAGGGACTTTTCTCAGTTGAAAATAGTCGCCTTTTACAGGAACTTTTTGAAGAGCAAGGTTTGGAAATGGGTGATGAAATTATCATCCGCCGGGAAATTTTGCAAAATGGTCGTAGTGTTAGTCGTGTGAATGGTCAGATGGTCAATCTTTCTGTCTTGCGTGCTATTGGGCAACACCTTGTCGATATCCATGGTCAACATGACCAAGAGGAGTTAATGCGTCCTCAACTGCACATCCAGATGCTGGATGAGTTTGGTGATGCTGCTTTCTTGGACTTGAAGGAGACTTATCAGACGAGCTTTGATGCCTATCGCAAAATGCGCAAGCAGGTTTTGGAAGTCAAGAAAAACCAGCAGGAACACAAGGCTCGTATTGAGATGTTGGAATTTCAAATGGCAGAGATTGAGGCAGCAAACTTGCAGGCTGGTGAAGACTTGGCTCTCAACCAAGAACGAGATAAACTCCTCAATCATAAAAATATTGCGGATACGCTAACCAATGCCTATAGCATGTTGGACAATGAGGAATTCTCCAGTCTTGCTAATGTCCGTTCAGCAATGAATGACATGGAAAGTGTTGAAGAATACGACCCTGAATACCGTGAAATTTCAAGTTCTCTATCAGAAACATACTATGTTTTAGAAGATATTACAAAGCGTTTGGAAGATATTATTGATGACTTGGATTTTGATGGCAATCGCCTCATGCAGGTTGAGAATCGCCTAGATCTTCTGAATACTATTACCCGCAAGTATGGTGGAACTGTGGATGATGTTCTGCTTTATTTTGCCAAGATTACGGATGAGTACAATCTCTTAACTGGAAATAACCTTTCTTCCGAAGACATGGAAGCAGAGCTCAAGAAATTGGAAGTTAATCTTGTTGATTTGGCAGGCCAGCTAGCATCTGCTCGCCATGACTTGGCCCAGCAGCTTGAGGCAGAGATTAAACAAGAACTGCAAGATCTCTATATGGAGAAGGCTCAATTCCAGGTTCGCTTTAGCAAGGGCAAATTTAGTCGTGAGGGGAATGAAACGGTCGAGTTTTACATTTCCACCAACCCTGGTGAAGACTTTAAACCCTTGGTTAAAGTTGCGTCCGGTGGGGAATTATCCCGCCTCATGCTAGCTATTAAATCTGCCTTTTCTCGTAAGGAAGGTAAGACCAGTATTGTCTTTGATGAGGTGGATACTGGAGTTTCAGGTCGCGTGGCCCAAGCCATCGCTCAAAAGATTCATAAGATTGGCCAGCATGGTCAGGTTCTTGCTATTTCTCACCTTCCACAAGTAATTGCCATCGCGGATTATCAATTCTTTATTGAGAAGATTAGCGATGAGCACTCAACGGTGTCGACGGTTCGTCTCTTGACTTTAGAAGAGCGAGTAGAGGAAGTCGCTAAAATGTTGGCTGGGGAAAATGTAACCGAAGCGGCCCTTACCCAAGCTAGAGAATTATTGCAAACGAGGAAGGAATAAATGACAGACTATTATGTAATTGGAGATGTTCACGGGAAAGCAGGTATGCTGGAAGACCTTCTCAAAACATGGGATGGTCAGACCCAGTTGCTCTTTCTAGGGGATTTGATTGACCGTGGTGAAAATAGTCGCCGTGTTCTGGAAATGGTCAAAGACTTGGTGGACAATCAAGGGGCTATCTGTCTATCAGGAAATCACGAGTATATGTTTCTGACTTGGCTCGATGATCCAGAGGAAAGCTATGACCATTATCGTCGCAATGGTGGAGATACAACTATTAACTCAATTTTAGGTCGTCCCTTGGATGCACCAGTTGATGGCGTAGAAGATGCCAAGCGTGTTGCGACTGAAGCGGCAGACTTGGTCGAATTTATTCGTCAGATGCCATTTGTAGTAGAGACAGACAAGTATATCTTTGTTCATGCTGGTATTGATTTGACCTTGGATGATTGGCATGAAACAACTGATTACAAGAAAGTCTGGATCAGAAAGCCATTCCACGAAGCCGAAAATCATACCGGAAAAACCATTGTCTTTGGGCATACACCAGTTTATGGTTTGCTCAAGCAAGACCGAGGTACAGCTGAGCTTTGGATTACAGAAGATGGCAAGATTGGCATGGATGGAGGAGCTGTCTATGGTGGTGTCCTTCATGGAATCGTCTTTACAGACCAAGGAATGACAGAACACCACTTTATCGAAAATGATGGCTTTATTGCCGAAGATTAGTACTCCTAGCAGGGTATGGTCTTGTCAAAATGTTAAAAACAATTTATAATTAATAGATACCCTGAAAGGAAGAGCAGCATGAACTTAGAAGAATTGAAACAACGACAGGAGAAGATTCGAAACTTCTCTATTATCGCCCATATTGACCACGGGAAGTCAACGCTGGCAGACCGCATTTTGGAAAAGACGGAGACAGTTTCTAGTCGTGAAATGCAAGCCCAACTTTTGGATAGTATGGATCTTGAGCGTGAACGTGGGATTACCATCAAACTTAATGCCATTGAGCTCAATTACACTGCAAAAGATGGTGAGACCTATATTTTTCACTTGATAGACACACCTGGGCACGTGGACTTTACTTACGAAGTTTCACGTTCGCTAGCTGCCTGTGAAGGAGCGATTTTGGTGGTTGATGCGGCCCAAGGGATTGAGGCGCAAACTCTTGCCAACGTTTATCTAGCATTGGACAATGATTTGGAAATTCTGCCAGTCATTAACAAGATTGATCTACCAGCTGCTGATCCAGAGCGTGTTCGTACAGAGATTGAGGATGTCATCGGACTAGATGCCAGCGAAGCTGTCTTAGCTTCAGCCAAAGCTGGTATTGGTATTGAAGAAATTCTCGAACAAATCGTAGAAAAAGTGCCAGCACCAACTGGTGATGTTTCAGCTCCATTAAAAGCCTTAATTTTCGACTCGGTCTATGACGCCTACCGCGGGGTTATTCTCCAAGTTCGTGTTATGGACGGAGTGGTTAAACCTGGCGATAAGATTCAGCTTATGAGCAATGGCAAGACATTTGATGTGACCGAAGTTGGTATTTTCACGCCGAAAGCAGTCGGGCGCGATTTCCTAGCGACAGGTGACGTTGGTTATATTGCAGCTTCCATCAAGACGGTTCAAGACACGCGTGTCGGAGATACAGTGACCCTAGCAAGCAATCCTGCCGCAGAGCCATTGGATGGCTATAAGCAGATGAATCCTATGGTCTTTGCAGGTCTTTACCCGATCGAATCAAACAAGTACAATGACCTTCGTGAAGCCCTTGAAAAATTGCAGCTCAACGATGCCAGTCTGCAGTTTGAACCAGAAACATCGCAGGCGCTGGGATTTGGTTTCCGTTGTGGATTCCTTGGGCTTCTCCATATGGATGTTATCCAAGAGCGTTTAGAACGTGAGTTTAACATCGACCTCATCATGACAGCTCCGTCTGTTATCTATAAGGTTAACCAAACTGATGGTGAGTCTATGGATGTGTCTAACCCATCAGAGTTTCCAGACCCAACCAAGATTGCGACTATTGAAGAGCCGTATGTCAAGGCGCAAATCATGGTTCCGCAGGAGTTTGTTGGAGCGGTGATGGAATTGGCTCAACGCAAACGTGGGGATTTTGTGACCATGGACTATATTGATGATAATCGTGTCAATGTCATCTATCAAATTCCACTTGCTGAAATCGTCTTTGACTTTTTTGATAAGCTCAAGTCTTCGACACGTGGTTACGCAAGCTTTGACTATGAATTGTCAGAGTACCGTCCGTCTAAGTTAGTCAAAATGGATATCCTTCTCAATGGAGACAAAGTTGATGCCCTTAGCTTTATCGTTCACAAGGACTTTGCCTACGAACGTGGGAAACTCATCGTTGATAAGCTCAAGAAAATCATCCCTCGCCAACAATTTGAAGTGCCGATTCAAGCAGCTATTGGACACAAAATCGTGGCTCGTACGGATATCAAGGCCCTTCGTAAGAACGTACTTGCCAAGTGTTACGGTGGTGACGTTTCTCGTAAACGCAAACTCCTTGAAAAACAAAAAGCTGGTAAGAAACGCATGAAGGCTATTGGATCAGTAGAAGTCCCACAAGAAGCCTTCCTTAGCGTCTTAAGCATGGATGAAGAATAGAAATAAAAAACAAAACTCTTGAAGATTTTTCAAGAGTTTTGTTTTAAATGAGAGCGATAAAATCGGAAACTAACAGAACAGATTAGGTTAGAATTTGACAGAAGTTCTTATTTTTCTTATAATGCAGATGGAAAGGTGGTAGGATGAAAAAATTATTAATTTTAGGTACTGTAGTTACTGCTAGTGTTTTTCTAGCTTCATGCTCCAATAAATCACAAACAGCAACCGAAGAAAGTTCGTCTGCAGTTGTTAGTTCTTCTAGCAGTCAGGAAACGAGTAGCTCTAGCTCTGACGTTTCTGAAGCGAAAAAGGAAGAGACGCAAATCATTGGTTCGAATGAATATGGTTTTGTCAAGGTACCCAAATCATGGGTTCGATTCCATGAAGTAGAAGGTGGAAATGATATACAGTATAGTGATGGAACAGATATCAACATTGTTACGCTGAATACCTTCAAGGCTGAGCAGTTTAATATCAGCGAAGAAGAATATGCTAAACTGGATGTTGTGGCTGTCTCATCTTGTATTTTAACTTCCAAAGAACAAAGCTCTGATTTCAGTAAGGTTTGGGGCTCCAAATCGACCATTGGAGGTTATGAAGCCTATGTTGTCAATGCAATTGCTAAGTCAGGGAAATACCTCGTTACTTGGGTTTTCCGATCAAATGATGGTAAAATCCGCTATGTTTCACTTGAAGGGGATGGGGAAACTTTAAAAACAATCTTACCGATGGTTGAAAGTAGCTGGTCAAATACTAAAGCTAAAGCTGAATAAATGAAAAAAAGAAGATTCTTGGTCTTCTTTTTATTTTTTTACGAATAGATAGATGAGTAGAAAAAGAAATGGAGTTGTATATGAAGATCACAAACTATGAGATTTACAAATTGAGAAAAGCTGGGCTGACAAATCAACAGATTTTAACTGTTCTTGAATACGATGAGACTGTAGATCAGGAGCTCTTGCTAGGTGACATTGCAGAAATATCGGGATGCCGTAATCCTGCTGTCTTTATGGAACGCTATTTCCAGATAGATGATGCACAGTTGGAGAAGGAGTTCCAAAAATTCCCATCCTTCTCGATTCTAGACGACTGTTATCCTTGGGATCTGAGTGAGATTTATGATGCTCCAGCGATCTTGTTTTATAAAGGGAATCTAGACTTATTGAAATTTCCAAAGGTTGCTCTTGTAGGGAGTCGTTCATGTTCTAGTCAGGGAGCAAAGTCAGTTCAGAAAGTCATTCAAGGTTTGGAAAACGAGTTAATCGTGGTCAGTGGTTTGGCCAAAGGGATTGATACGGCTGCCCATATGGCTGCACTCCAGAATGGAGGAAGAACAATTGCTGTCATTGGAACAGGATTGGATGTTTTTTATCCCCGCGCCAATAAACGTTTGCAGGAACACATTGGCAATCACCATTTGGTACTTAGCGAATACGGACCAGAAGAGGAACCCTTGAAATTTCACTTTCCAGCTCGTAATCGAATCATAGCAGGACTGTGCCGTGGCGTTATTGTAGCAGAGGCAAGGATGCGTTCAGGGAGTCTCATCACCTGTGAGCGTGCCATGGAGGAAGGGCGTGATGTCTTTGCCATTCCAGGAAACATTTTAGATGGCCATTCAGATGGCTGTCACCACCTGATTCAAGAGGGAGCAAAACTGATTTCCAGCGGTCAAGATGTGCTGGCTGAGTTTGAATTTTAAGGAGAAATTTGTTCCCTCAGATAAACTTTTCTTCTATATATAGTACTTAGGTCTTGACAGCTATAGAAAAATGGTTTACACTTTATAAAGTTTATTACTTTGAAAAGGTGTGATAGTGTGGCTACGGCAACAAAGAAGAAAAAATCAACAGTTAAAAAAAATCTAGTCATCGTAGAGTCTCCTGCCAAGGCGAAAACGATTGAGAAATATCTAGGCAGAAATTACAAGGTTTTAGCCAGTGTCGGGCATATCCGTGATTTGAAAAAATCCAGTATGTCGGTCGACATTGAAAATAACTATGAACCGCAGTATATCAATATCCGTGGAAAAGGCCCTCTCATTAATGACTTGAAAAAAGAAGCTAAAAAGTCCAATAAAGTCTTTCTGGCGAGTGACCCGGACCGTGAAGGAGAAGCAATTTCCTGGCATTTGGCTCATATCCTTGATTTGGATGAGAATGATGCCAACCGTGTGGTTTTTAATGAAATCACCAAAGACGCAGTAAAAAATGCCTTTAAAGAACCTCGCAAGATTGACATGGACTTGGTCGATGCCCAACAAGCTCGTCGTGTCTTGGACCGCTTGGTAGGGTATTCGATTTCGCCTATTTTGTGGAAAAAGGTTAAGAAGGGCTTATCAGCAGGGCGCGTGCAGTCGGTTGCCCTTAAGCTCATCATTGACCGTGAAAATGAAATCAATGCCTTCCAACCAGAAGAATACTGGACAATTGATGGTGTCTTTAAGAAGGGAACCAAGCAATTTCAGGCTTCTTTCTATGGTATGAATGGTAAAAAGATGAAATTGACCACCAATGAAGAAGTCAAAGAAGTCTTGTCCCATTTGACTAGCAAAGATTTCACAGTAGACCAGGTAGATAAGAAAGAACGCAAACGAAATGCGCCCCTACCTTATACGACTTCAACCATGCAGATGGATGCGGCTAACAAAATCAATTTCCGTACTCGAAAGACTATGATGGTGGCTCAACAACTCTACGAAGGGATCAATATCGGATCAGGCGTGCAAGGTTTGATTACCTATATGCGTACAGACTCGACTCGTATCAGTCCTGTGGCTCAGAATGAAGCGGCAAGCTACATTAACGACCGTTTTGGTAGCAAGTATTCCAAGCATGGTAGCAAGGTGAAGAATGCCTCTGGTGCTCAAGATGCCCACGAAGCCATTCGTCCATCTAGTGTCTTTAACACACCTGAAAGCATCGCTAAGTACTTGGACAAAGACCAGCTCAAGCTCTATACCCTTATCTGGAACCGTTTTGTGGCTAGCCAGATGACAGGCGCTATCTTTGATACCATGGCTGTTAAATTGTCTCAAAATGGGGTTCAATTTGCTGCCAATGGTAGTCAGGTTAAGTTTGATGGTTATCTTGCCATTTATAATGATTCTGATAAGAATAAAATGTTACCAGATATGGCTGTTGGAGATGTGATCAAGCAGGTTAATAGCAGGCCAGAACAACATTTCACTCAACCACCTGCTCGCTATTCGGAAGCAACTCTTATCAAGACCTTGGAAGAAAATGGAGTTGGACGTCCGTCAACCTATGCTCCAACCATTGAAACCATTCAGAAACGTTACTACGTTCGTCTGGCTGCTAAACGTTTTGAACCAACAGAACTGGGAGAAATTGTTAATAAGCTCATCGTTGAATACTTCCCAGACATCGTCAATGTGACCTTCACAGCTGAAATGGAAGGAAAACTGGATGATGTCGAGGTTGGAAAAGAGCAGTGGCAACGTGTTATTGACGTCTTTTACAAACCATTCTCTAAAGAAGTAGCTAAGGCTGAATCTGAAATGGAAAAAATCCAGATAAAGGATGAGCCAGCTGGATTTGACTGTGAGGTTTGTGGCAGTCCGATGGTGATTAAGCTCGGTCGTTTTGGTAAATTCTATGCTTGTAGCAATTTCCCAGACTGCCGTCACACACAAGCTATTGTCAAAGAGATTGGAGTCGAGTGCCCAAGCTGTCATCAAGGACAAATCATCGAACGCAAAACCAAGCGCAATCGTATCTTCTATGGTTGCAATCGTTACCCAGAATGTGAATTTACTTCCTGGGACAAACCAATTGGACGTGATTGTCCAAAATGCGGACACTTCCTTGTGGAGAAAAAAGTCCGTGGTGGTGGAAAGCAGGTTGTATGTAGTAATGGCGACTACGAAGAAGAGAAGATTAAATAAAATGCAGAGTCCTGAAAATAAATTTCAGGCTCTTTTTTTGTTGATGCTTGACAAATTTCTCCCTTGTATGCGAAACTAGAGGAAGAGTAATTTATCTGGGAGAAATCATGCGTCTCATTTACCTAAGTATTGGCTTTATTTCACTGGCTTTAGCTATTATTGGAGTTGTCCTACCACTTTTACCAACAACTCCCTTTCTTTTGTTAGCTATCGCTTGCTTTTCAAAATCTTCTAAGCGTTTTGAAGACTGGCTTTATCATACAAAGCTTTATCAGACCTATGTAGCTGACTTTCGGGAAACCAAGTCAATAGCGCGAGAACGAAAGAAAAAAATCATCGTATCTATCTATATCTTGATGGGAATTTCTATTTACTTTGCCCCTCTTTTGCCAGTCAAAATCGGTCTGGGAGCCTTGACTATCTTTATCACCTACTATCTCTTTAAAGTCATTCCTGACAAAGAATAGATAAAAATAGTAGTTATTTGCCTTGATAAAAATGAAAGCATATCTAAAATAATATGATATAATAAATTTAAAGAAAACATCAAGGAGAATCAAATGATTTACGAATTTTGTGCTGAAAATTTGACCTTGCTTGAAAAAGCGATGCAGGCTGGAGCTCGTCGAATCGAACTTTGTGACAATCTAGCAGTGGGAGGAACAACACCTAGCTATGGAGTGACCAAGGCAGCGGTTGAACTGGCAGCTAACTACGATACGACCATTATGACTATGATTCGTCCACGTGGTGGCGATTTTGTCTATACTGATCTTGAAATAGCGATCATGCTAGAAGATATTCGTTTAACTGCGCAAGCTGGGAGTCAAGGAGTCGTTTTTGGGGTTTTAACTGCTGATAAGAAGTTGGATAAAGCTAATCTTGAGAAGCTGATTTCCGCATCTAAAGGAATGGAAATTGTTTTCCACATGGCTTTTGATGAATTGAGTGATGAAGACCAGTTGAAAGCTATTGACTGGCTCAGCCAAGCTGGTGTCACCCGTATCTTAACTCGTGCTGGTGTGTCTGGTGACTCGCTCGAGAAACGTTTTGAACACTATCACAGAATTTTGGGACATGCAAAAGGTAAAATTGAAATTTTACCAGGTGGTGGGATTGACTTGGACAACCGTCAAACCTTTATCGACCAACTAGGTGTGACACAATTGCATGGAACTAAGGTTGTCTTTTAAAAAATAGAAAGGAACTGCTAGCTTTTGGTAGCAGTTTTCACTTATGTTTGAAATTTTTAAATCTTATCAGTTTAATAAAGAAAAAGCTTCTGCCTATGGTTTTGTAGAAAATGGAGAAGTCTGGACCTATAGTTGCCAGATTTTGCAGGGTGAATTTTTCATGACAGTCTCCATCACTCCTGATAATGTGAGTTTTCTTGTCTTTGATCAGGAAACGGGTGACCTCTATCCTCAAGTACATATGGAAAGTATGCGGGGAAGTTTTGTAGGAAGTGTCCGTGAGGCTTGTTTGGAGATTCTTTATCAGATTCGGAAGGTTTGCTTTGATGTTCAGGATTTTATCTGTCCGCAGACTATGCGTATCATGTCTCAAGTTCAGGAAAAGTATGGTAATCAGTTGGAGTATCTGTGGGAAAAGTCGCCTGATACAGCTGTATTGCGCCATGAAGGTAATCAAAAATGGTACGCTGTTTTAATGAGAATTCCTTGGGATAAGCTGGAAAAGGGCAGAGAAGGGCTAGTTGAAGCAGTCAATATCAAACACGACCAAGTAGTGGATTTACTTTCACAAAAAGGCGTATATCCTGCCTTTCATATGAACAAACGTTACTGGATTAGTCTTGCTCTTGATGATAGTTTATCTGATGATGAAGTTCTAGATTTGCTAGAAATCAGTTGGAATTTGACTTTGAAAAAGTAAGGAAATTCCCTTGTGTTTTCAAATACTTTCAATTAGCAAAATATTCTTTACTGAAGAAATTTTCAGAAAATATTGGATTTTTTCTTGACAAGAGATTTTTCCTATGCTAAAATACTTAACAAGACATCAAATGAAGGAGAAAGTCAAACATGAAAACAGCTAAGTTTAATCAATTTGCTTTGTTGTTGAGGTACTCGGGCTAGTGCAGAAGCATTAGTCCTGTTTGGCTTACCAAGCGGGAGTAAATCAACATCTCGCTTGGGATTCTGAGCGAGATGTTTTTTTAAAACCATATTTGGAAAAGGGGAAATCTTATGCGTAAAGTTGAATTTTTTGATACAAGCCTTCGTGATGGGGAACAAACTCCTGGTGTTAACTTCTCAATAAAGGAAAAAGTTTCCATTTCAAGACAGCTGGAGAAATGGGGGATTTCTGTAATTGAAGCTGGTTTTCCTGCTGCTAGTCCAGATTCATTTATAGCCGTTCAAAAAATTGCTAGAGCCATGAAAAAAACAGCAGTGACAGGATTAGCTCGTTCTGTAAAATCGGATATTGATGCTTGTTATGAGGCTCTTAAGGATGCCAAGTATCCACAAATTCATGTCTTTATCGCGACCAGTCCGATTCACCGCAAGTATAAACTCAATAAGAGCAAGGAAGAGATTTTAGAAGCTATCAAGGAGCATGTTTCTTATGCACGTTCTAAGTTTGAAGTTGTCGAGTTCTCTCCTGAAGATGCGACTAGAACAGAGTTGGATTTCCTCTTACAAGTCGTTCAAACAGCGGTCGATGCAGGTGCCTCTTATATCAATATCCCTGACACAGTTGGCTTTACGACTCCAGAAGAGTTTGCACGCATCTTTGATCACTTGACTGAGAATATTAAATCAGATCATAAAGTTGTCTTTGGTGTTCACTGTCACGATGATCTCGGTATGGCAACTGCAAATACTTTGACAGCAATTAAACACGGTGCTGGACGTGTCCAGGGAACTATTAATGGTATTGGTGAACGCGCAGGTAATGTTGCTCTTGAAGAAGTAGCTGTTGCTTTGAAGATTCGTGAGGATTTCTTCCAAGCAACTAGTGATATTGTTTTGGATGAAACAATGAATACGTCAGAAATGGTTTCTCGCTTCTCTGGTATTCCAGTTCCTAAAAACAAGTCTGTCGTTGGTGGCAATGCCTTCTCTCATGAATCGGGTATTCACCAAGATGGAGTCCTTAAAAACCCTCTCACTTATGAGATCATCACACCTGAATTGGTTGGTGTTAAGAGTAATAGTCTTCCGCTTGGAAAATTGTCAGGTCGCCATGCCTTTGTTGAAAAACTAAGAGAACTGGCACTAGATTTTACAGAAGAGGATATCAAACCACTCTTCGCTAAGTTCAAGGCACTAGCGGACAAGAAACAAGAAATCACAGATGCAGATATTCGAGCTCTGGTAGCTGGAACCATGGTTGAAAATCCAGAAGGCTTTCACTTTGATGATTTACAACTTCAAACCCATGCGGACAATGACATCGAAGCGCTCGTTAGTCTAGCCAATATGGATGGTGAGAAAGTCGAATTTAATGCGACAGGGCAAGGTTCCGTTGAAGCGATCTTTAACGCTATCGATAAGTTCTTTAACCAATCTGTCCGCTTGGTTTCGTATACTATTGATGCGGTAACAGATGGGATTGATGCCCAGGCTCGGGTCTTGGTAACTGTTGAAAACAGAGATACAGAAACCATCTTTAACGCAGCAGGTCTTGATTTCGATGTATTGAAGGCTTCGGCGATTGCCTATATCAATGCCAATACCTTTGTTCAAAAAGAGAATGCTGGTGAGATGGGGCGTAGCGTTTCCTACCGAGACATGCCTAGTGTGTAAAGGAGAGGGCTATGACAAAGAAAATAGCAGCACTAGCAGGGGATGGAATCGGTCCAGAAATCATGGAAGCTGGTTTAGAGATTCTGGAAGCTCTAGCTTCAAAAACTAGCTTTGACTATGAGATAGATAGGCGGCCTTTTGGAGGGGCAGGTATTGATGCTAAGGGGCATCCCTTACCTGATGAGACCCTCAAGGCATGTAGAGGAGCAGATGCTATTCTCCTAGCAGCCATTGGTAGTCCCCAGTATGATGGTGCAGCGATTCGGCCTGAACAAGGCTTACTTACTCTTCGTAAGGAACTCAATCTCTACGCCAATATACGCCCAGTTAAGATTTTTGAGAGTCTCAAGCATTTGTCACCTCTCAAACCGGAAAGAATAGCTGGTGTGGACTTTGTCGTGGTGCGTGAGTTGACAGGAGGGATTTACTTTGGAGATCATATCCTTGAAGAGCGAAAAGCGCGTGATATCAACGACTATAGCTATGAGGAAGTGGAGCGGATCCTTCGAAAAGCCTTTGAGATTGCAAGAAATCGCAGAAAAATCGTTACTAGTATCGATAAGCAAAATGTTCTAGCGACTTCAAAACTCTGGCGGAGAGTAGCTGAGGAAGTTGCGCAGGATTTCCCAGATGTAACCTTGGAACACCAGTTGGTGGACTCAGCTGCCATGCTTATGATTACCAATCCTGCCAAGTTTGATGTCATCGTGACAGAGAATCTTTTCGGAGATATCTTATCTGATGAATCAAGTGTTCTATCTGGTACACTTGGAGTTATGCCATCAGCCAGTCATTCTGAAAAAGGTCCAAGTCTTTATGAACCTATTCATGGTTCGGCGCCTGATATTGCAGGTCAAGGAATTGCCAACCCTATCTCCATGATTTTGTCTGTTGCTATGATGTTGAGAGATAGCTTTGGACATTATGAGGATGCAGAGCGTATTGAGCGTGCTGTTGAAGCTAGTTTAGCGGCTGGCATTTTAACAAGAGATATTGGAGGACAGGCTTCGACCAAGGAAATGACAGAAGCCATCATTGAAAGATTATGAAGATAAATGAAGGAATCACGCTTGCCCTCTTGATTTGGAATTTGCTGATTTTCTTGATTTATGGCATTGACAAATCCAAGGCAAGAAGAGGTGCTTGGCGCGTCCCAGAGAAAATCTTACTCATTTTAGCCTTTACTTGTGGTGGTTTTGGTGCCTGGTTGGCAGGAATCATCTTTCACCACAAGACTAGAAAATGGTATTTTAAAACAGTTTGGTTTCTCGGGATGGTGACCACACTAGTAGCCTTATATTTTATTTGGAGGTAATGGATGGCAGGAAAATCGATTTTTGATAAATTATGGGACCGCCATGTCATCACAGGAGAAGAAGGGCAGCCCCAACTCATGTATGTGGACCAGCACTATATTCATGAAGTGACTAGTCCCCAAGCTTTTCAAGGATTACGAGATGCGGGGCGCAGATTGAGACGGCCCGACTTGACATTTGGAACCTTTGACCACAATGTACCAACGGTCAATATCTACGATATTCGAGATGTCATTTCTAAGGCTCAAATTGATAAGCTTGCTGAAAATGTTGAGGAGTTTGGAATTGAACATGCTGCACACGGTTCTGAAAAGCAGGGAATCGTTCACATGGTAGGTCCAGAAACAGGACGGACGCAACCAGGAAAATTCATCGTCTGTGGAGATAGCCACACAGCTACTCACGGAGCTTTCGGAGCTATCGCTTTTGGGATTGGGACCAGTGAGGTCGAGCATGTTTTTGCTACCCAGACACTCTGGCAAGTTAAACCCAAGAAAATGCTGGTAGAATTCACTGGTGTTCCTCAAAAAGGAGTTTATTCTAAGGATTACATTCTCGCCTTAATTGCCAAGTATGGTGTTGCTTGTGGTGTGGGATATGTGGTGGAATATCGTGGGCAAGCGATTGATGCACTGACCATGGAAGAGAGGATGACCATCTGCAATATGTCCATCGAGTTTGGCTCCAAGATGGGAATCATGAATCCAGACCAGACTACCTATGACTATCTCAAGGGACGGGAATGCGTTCCCGAAGCTTTCGAGGAGGCGGTTGCTGACTGGAAGACGCTTGTCAGCGATGATGATGCTGTCTATGATAAGGTTATCCGGATGGATGTCTCAGACTTGGCTCCTATGGTGACCTGGGGAACCAATCCTGCTATGGGCGTCGACTTTGACAGTAGTTTTCCAGAAATTAAGGATATGAATGATGAACGAGCTTATCATTACATGAACTTGGAGCCTGGCCAAAAGCCAGCGGATATTGAGCTAGGATATATTTTTATCGGCTCTTGTACCAATGCTCGACTCAGTGACTTACAGCTGGCTGCGCGGTTTGTCAAAGGGAAGAAAATTGCTCCCAATCTAACAGCTATCGTAGTCCCGGGCTCTCGTCCTGTCAAACGAGCAGCTGAGAAGTTGGGCTTGGATAAGGTCTTCTTAGATGCTGGCTTTGAGTGGAGAGACCCAGGTTGCTCTATGTGCCTAGGGATGAATCCTGACAAGGTCCCTGATGGTGTCCACTGCGCCTCAACCAGTAACCGCAACTTTGAAGACAGACAGGGATTTGGTGCTAAGACCCACCTCTGCAGTCCAGCCATGGCAGCTGCGGCAGCTATTGCAGGGCGTTTCGTAGATGTTCGGCAAATGCCAGAAGCCCAGTAAGGAGAGGATATGGAGAAATTTACAGTTTATACGGGAACGACTGTTCCTCTCATGAATGATAATATCGACACCGATCAAATCCTACCCAAGCAGTTTCTCAAGTTAATTGATAAAAAAGGCTTTGGTAAGTACCTCATGTATGCTTGGCGTTATCTGGATGACAAGTACACCGAGGACCCAGACTTTGTCTTTAACAGACCTGAATATCGGAGAGCAACTATCCTCATCTCAGGGGATAACTTTGGAGCTGGGTCCTCTAGGGAACACGCAGCTTGGGCCTTAGCGGACTATGGTTTTAAGGTCGTAATTGCAGGATCTTTCGGTGATATTCATTACAATAATGAACTCAATAATGGCATGTTGCCTATTGTTCAGCCCAGAGAGGTTAGAGAGAAACTAGCCCAGCTACAACCAAGTGACCAGGTAACTGTAGACTTGGAACAACAGAAAATTATCTCACCAGTCGGAGAATTCACTTTCGAAATCGATAGCGAATGGAAACACAAGCTCTTAAATGGTTTGGATGATATCGGTATTACCTTGCAGTATGAAGATTTGATTGCTGCTTATGAAAAACAACGACCAGCCTACTGGCAGGATTAGAAGAAAAATAGAAAAGGAAATAGAACTATGACAAAACACATTCAATGGAACGGAACACTTTCACAAGAAGGATATGACATTTTAAAAGGTGAGGGCGGATGTATTGTTTGCCCTACAAAAGTTGGCTACATCATCATGACTAGTGATAAGGCAGGTCTTGAACGCAAGTTCGCAGCCAAAGAGCGTAACCGTAACAAACCAGGTGTTGTTCTCTGCGGTAGCATGGATGAGCTTCGTGCTTTAGCACAACTTAACCCAGAAATTGAAGCCTTTTACCAAAAACATTGGGATGAAGACATTCTTCTTGGTTGTATCCTTCCATGGAAACCAGAAGCCTTTGAAAAACTCAAAGCGTATGGGGATGGCCGTGAAGAACTGATGACTGACGTGCGTGGTACTAGCTGTTTCGTTATTAAATTTGGGAAAGCTGGTGAACAATTGGCTGCCAAACTTTGGGAAGAAGGCAAGATGGTCTATGCCTCATCAGCTAACCCATCTGGTAAAGGTAACCGTGGTAAGGTAGAAGGTATCGGAGAACGTATCGAAGGAGCAGTGGACCTTGTCATCGAAGCAGACGACTATGTGGCATCTATCCAACCTGACAAAACGATTGAAACTCGCTACGAGCAAGGTGTGATGGTGTCTATGGTTGATAAAGACGGCAAACTAATCCCAGAACAAGGAGGAGCACGTTCAACTTCACCAGCGCCAGTTGTGATCCGCAAAGGGCTTGACATTGATAAAATCATGATACATTTATCAGATACCTTTAATTCATGGGACTACCGTCAAGGTGAGTATTATTAAGATTGAAAAAGTGGAGAGTTTACTTATTCTCCACTTTTTATATTTATATCACAAAAACCGAACAATATTATTTTATCAATGAAATTATTTGACAAAAACTGTACTTTGGCTTATAATAAGTCAAGGAAACGTCGGAAAAGACGTAGGGATGCGCAAGCATAGGTAGGTCATTACAAAAGAAACGAGACAGCAATATGTTAAATGAATTTCCAATTTTTGATTACGAAGATATTCAGTTGATCCCAAACAAATGTGTGATTAAAAGCCGTGCAGAAGCAGATACGAGTGTCACACTTGGAAATCACACTTTCAAACTACCTGTTGTACCAGCCAATATGCAGACGATTTTGGATGAGAATGTTGCAGAGCAACTGGCTAAAGGCGGATACTTCTACATTATGCACCGTTTTGATGAAGCGGGGCGCATTCCTTTTATCAAGCGCATGCACGATCAAGGGCTCATTGCTTCCATTTCTGTCGGTGTCAAGGACTACGAGTATGACTTTGTTGGCCAACTAAAGGCTGATGCTCCGGAATATATTACGATTGACATTGCTCATGGTCATGCGGATAGTGTGATTTCTATGATTCAGCACATCAAGAAAGAGTTGCCAGATACTTTTGTCATTGCTGGGAATGTGGGAACACCAGAAGCTGTTCGTGAATTGGAAAATGCTGGGGCGGATGCTACTAAGGTTGGAATCGGTCCTGGTAAGGTTTGTATTACCAAGGTAAAGACTGGTTTTGGTACAGGTGGTTGGCAGTTGGCTGCCTTACGCTGGTGTGCAAAGGCTGCGCGTAAACCGATTATTGCTGATGGTGGGATTCGTACTCATGGTGATATTGCTAAGTCTATCCGTTTCGGTGCTAGTATGGTCATGATTGGTTCCCTATTTGCAGGACATATCGAAAGCCCAGGAAAGACGATTGAAGTCGACGGCGAACAGTTCAAAGAATACTATGGTTCAGCTTCACAATATCAAAAGGGTGCTTATAAAAACGTGGAAGGAAAACGCATCTTACTTCCTGCCAAAGGGCATTTGCAAGACACCCTTACTGAGATGGAGCAAGATTTACAAAGTGCTATCTCTTATGCAGGTGGACGAAAGGTTGCCGATCTCAAGCACGTTGATTATGTGATCGTGAAGAACTCTATCTGGAATGGTGATACATCTCACTAAGAGACACTTAGTCCACCCATAAAAAACTTGTTATTAGAGCAAATTTCTGTTATAATAAGACAAGTTTCCACCCTTAGTGTAATGGATATCACGTAAGATTCCGGTTCTTGAGATGGGGGTTCGATTCCCTCAGGGTGGATGTAAACAGCCTTAGAAAGCCTTATTTAAAGGCTTTTTTCTTTATACTGCCCCTAAAATTGAAAAGTTTGTTGTAAAAAATGTTCAATTCCCCTCTAGTCCCGTTTTAAAGTGACTCAGGGGGCTTTTTTTGATATAATAAGAAGGACTGTTATCAGTTAGAAAGAGGTTGGTATGAAAGAATTACAAACTGTACTGAAAGACCGTTTTGCAATCGAATTTGCAGACAAAAACTTACTAAAAACTGCCTTTACTCATACGAGTTATGCCAATGAGCACCGCCTCCTAAAAATTTCACACAATGAGCGCTTGGAATTTTTAGGAGACGCTGTTCTGCAATTATTGATTTCAGAATACCTGTATAAAAAATATCCTAAGAAACCAGAGGGCGATTTGTCCAAGCTCCGTGCCATGATTGTCCGCGAGGAGAGTTTGGCTGGTTTTGCGCGTGATTGCCAGTTTGATCAGTTTATCAAGCTAGGAAAAGGGGAAGAAAAGTCTGGTGGGCGTAATCGTGACACCATTCTTGGCGATGCCTTTGAAGCCTTTCTGGGAGCATTGCTTTTAGACAAGGATGTGGCTAGGGTAAAAGAGTTTATCTATCAGGTCATGATTCCCAAGGTTGAAGCAGGTGACTTTGAAATGATTAAGGATTACAAGACACATCTGCAAGAGTTGCTCCAGGTCAATGGAGATGTAGATATTCGCTACCAGGTTATCTCTGAGACAGGGCCTGCTCATGATAAGGTTTTTAATGTAGAAGTTCTGGTTGAAGGCAAGAGCATCGGAAAAGGCCAAGGCCGTTCTAAAAAATTAGCAGAGCAAGAGGCCGCCAAAAATGCAGTTGAGAAGGGGCTGGATTCATGTATTTAAAGGAAATTGAGATTCAGGGATTCAAGTCCTTTGCTGACAAGACCAAGGTCGTTTTTGATCAAGGTGTGACAGCTGTCGTTGGTCCAAATGGATCAGGAAAATCAAATATCACAGAAAGTCTGCGATGGGCCTTAGGGGAGTCTAGTGTCAAGAGCCTTCGTGGTGGCAAGATGCCTGACGTTATCTTTGCTGGGACTGAAAGTCGTAAACCGCTCAATTATGCTTCTGTTGTTGTGACCTTGGACAATGAAGATGGTTTTATCAAGGATGCAGGGCAAGTCATTAAGGTAGAACGCCATATCTACCGTAGTGGAGATAGCGAGTATCGAATTGATGGCAAAAAAGTCCGTCTCCGCGATGTACATGACCTTTTCTTAGATACAGGTCTGGGACGGGATTCCTTCTCTATTATTTCCCAAGGGAAGGTTGAGGAGATTTTCAATTCCAAGCCTGAAGAGCGTCGAGCTATTTTTGAAGAAGCTGCTGGAGTTTTAAAGTACAAAACTCGAAGAAAAGAAACAGAAAGCAAACTACAGCAAACTCAAGACAATCTAGACCGTTTAGAGGATATTATCTATGAGTTGGACAATCAAATCAAGCCCCTTGCAAAACAAGCCGAGAATGCTCGTAAGTTTCTGGACCTGGATGGTCAACGCAAGGCTATTTACTTGGATGTTTTGGTCGCTCAGATCAAGGAAAACAAGGCTGAACTAGAGCTAACAGAAGAAGAGCTAACGCAAGTTCAGGAGCTTTTGACTAGTTATTATCAAAAGCGTGAAGAGTTAGAAGAAGAAAATCAAACTCTTAAAAAGAAACGTCAGGAACTCCAAACTGAAATGGGGAAAGACCAAGGGAGCTTGATGGATTTGACTAGTTTGATCAGTGACTTAGAGCGAAAACTAGCCCTTTCAAAACTGGAATCTGAGCAAGTAGCCCTCAATCAACAAGAAGCACAATCCCGTTTGACTGCTTTGGAAGATAAGAGAAAGACTCTAAGTACAGAGAAGGCTGATAAAGAAGCGAACTTGGCACAGTTAGAGGAAAATCTAGCTGAAAATAACAAGGAACTCAATCGTTTAGAAGCAGAATTGCTAGCTTTTTCAGATGATCCTGACCAGATGATTGAACTCTTGCGCGAACGCTTTGTCGCTCTTCTACAAGAAGAAGCGGATGTCTCAAACCAGTTGACCCGCATCGAGAATGAACTAGAGAACAGCCGTCAACTCTCTCAAAAACAAGCAGATCAACTTGAGAAACTGAAAGAACAATTGGCTACAGCTAAAGAGAAAGCAAGTCAGCAAAAGACTGAGCTTGAAACTGCCAAGGAGCAGGTTCAGAAATTATTGGATGACTACCAAGCCAGTGCCAAGGAACAAGAGGAGCAGAAAGTTTCTTACCAAGCCCAGCAGAGTCAACTCTTTGACCGTCTGGATAGTCTCAAAAATAAGCAGGCTAGGGCCCAGAGTTTGGAGAATATCCTTAGAAATCATAGCAACTTTTACGCAGGTGTTAAGAGTGTTCTCCAAGAAAAAGACCGCCTAGGTGGGATTATTGGTGCAGTCAGTGAACATTTGACCTTTGATGTGCATTATCAAACTGCCCTAGAAATTGCGCTTGGCGCTAGCAGTCAGCATATCATCGTAGAAGATGAAAGCGCTGCAACCAAGGCGATTGATTTCCTAAAACGTAACAGAGCTGGCCGTGCAACCTTCCTTCCATTGACGACTATCAAGGCTCGTACAATATCTAGTCAGAATCAAGATACTATCGCAGCAAGTCCAGGCTTCCTTGGCATGGCTGATGAGTTGGTTATTTTTGATACTAGACTAGAAGCCATTTTCAAGAATTTGCTCGCTACGACGGCTATCTTTGATACTGTAGAACATGCGCGTGCAGCCGCTCGTCAAGTTCGTTACCAGGTGCGTATGGTGACACTGGATGGGACAGAGTTGCGTACTGGTGGTTCCTACGCGGGTGGTGCCAATCGTCAAAATAACAGTATTTTCATTAAGCCAGAACTAGAGCAATTACAAAAAGAAATTGCTGAAGAAGAAGCTAGTCTGCATTCGGAAGAAGAAAGTTTGAAGATATTGCAAGATGAGATGGCAGTATTAACAGAAAGATTAGAAGCCATCAAATCTCAGGGAGAACAGGCTCGTATTCAGGAGCAAGGTTTGTACCTTGCTTATCAACAAACCAACCAGCAAGTGGAAGAGTTAGAAACGCTTTGGAAACTTCAAGAAGAGGAATTAAATCGCCTATCTGAAGGAGATTGGCAAGCGGATAAGGAAAAATGCCAAGAGCGCCTTGCTACTATCGCAAGTGAAAAGCAAAATCTGGAAGCTGAGATTGAAGAGATTAAGTCTAACAAAAACGCAATTCAAGAACGTTATCAAAACTTGCAGGAACAAGTAGCGCAAGCACGCTTGCTTAAGTCAGAACTGCAAGGACAAAAGCGGTATGAAGTGACTGATATTGAACGCCTAGGAAAGGAATTGGATAATCTCAATTTTGAACAAGAGGAAATCCAGCGTCTTCTCCAAGAAAAGGTTGATAATCTTGAGAAGGTTGATACGGATCTGCTAGGTCAGCAGGCGGAAGAGGCCAAAACTCAGAAAACAAACCTCCAACAAGGTTTGATTCGTAAGCAGTTTGAGTTGGATGATATCGAGGGTCAACTGGATGATATTGCCAGCCATTTGGATACTGCTCGTCAGCAGAATGAAGAGTGGATTCGCAAACAAACACGTGCTGAAGCCAAGAAAGAAAAGGTCAGCGAACGCTTGCGCTATCTACAAGCTCAATTAACTGACCAGTACCAGATCAGCTACACTGAGGCTCTAGACAAAGCGCATGAGTTGGAAAATCTCAATCTGGCAGAGCAAGAGGTTAAAGATCTTGAAAAAGCTATTCGCTCACTGGGTCCAGTCAACTTGGACGCTATAGACCAGTACGAAGAAGTTCACAACCGTTTGGATTTCCTAAATAGTCAACGAGATGATATTTTGTCTGCGAAAAATCTTCTCCTTGAGACCATCACAGAGATGAATGATGAGGTTAAGGAACGCTTTAAATCAACCTTTGAAGCTATTCGTGAGTCCTTTAAAGAGACCTTCAGACAGATGTTTGGCGGAGGTCAGGCGGACTTGATATTGACTGAGGGCGATCTTTTAACAGCTGGTGTGGAGATTTCTGTCCAACCACCAGGTAAGAAAATCCAATCTCTCAACCTCATGAGTGGTGGTGAAAAAGCCCTATCTGCTCTGGCTCTGCTCTTCTCAATCATTCGAGTTAAGACCATTCCTTTCGTCATCTTGGACGAGGTAGAGGCGGCGCTAGACGAAGCCAATGTTAAACGTTTTGGGGATTACCTCAACCGCTTTGATAAGGATAGTCAGTTTATCGTCGTAACCCACCGTAAGGGGACGATGGCAGCAGCGGACTCTATCTATGGAGTTACCATGCAAGAATCAGGTGTTTCTAAGATTGTTTCGGTTAAATTAAAAGATTTGGAAGAAACAGTAGACTAGTTACCAAACGATAGCATCTCTTAGGAGGTGCTATTTTTTAAAACTAAAGCGCTAAATCTTCTCTTAAGGTCAGTTCAGGCGCAAAAAACGACATTTGGGATTTCCTCTTAGCGAAAAGACTTTCTCTATGATATAATAGTTTCATGATTACAACAGTACCTATTAAGAACGAAAAAGATATTGCAGTACCAGGGAAAACAGTCCTTGTACTAGGTTATTTTGATGGTATCCACAAGGGACATCAGAAACTCTTTGAAGTGGCCAGCAAGGCTTCGATGAAGGATTATCTGCCGGTTGTCGTAATGACCTTTACAGAGTCGCCAAAACTTGCCTTACAACCTTACCAACCTGAACTCATGCTCCATATCGTCAATCATGAGGAACGAGAGCACAAGATGAAATGGCATGGAGTAGAGGCTCTATTCTTACTCGACTTTAGTAGCAAATTTGCTAGTTTAACGGGTCAAGAATTCTTTGATACCTATGTTAGAGCTTTAAAACCAGCCATTATCGTAGCAGGATTTGATTACACGTTTGGTTCAGATAAGAAAACCGCGGATGACCTGAAGGATTATTTTGATGGAGAGATTATCATTGTTCCTCCGGTCGAAGACGAAAAGGGCAAGATTAGTTCCACACGGATTCGTCAGGCAATTCTTGATGGAGATGTAAAGGAAGTCAATCATCTGCTCGGCACTCCGCTCCCATCTCGTGGAATGGTCGTTCATGGAAATGCTCGTGGGCGGACTATTGGTTATCCAACAGCCAATCTGGTCCTAAGAGACCGAACTTACATGCCAGCTGACGGTGTTTATGTAGTCGATGTCGAGGTGCAACGTCAAAGATATCGTGGCATGGCGAGCGTTGGCAAAAATGTTACCTTTGATGGAGAAGAACCACGTTTTGAAGTCAATATTTTCGACTTTTCAGACGATATTTACGGTGAGACAGTCATGGTCTACTGGCTGGACCGTGTCCGAGATATGGTCAAATTTGACTCCGTAGAGGAACTGGTAGACCAACTCCAGAAAGACGAAGAGATTGCTCGAAACTGGAAGGATGGAGAGTGAGAGTTTGCTATCAATTCGAAAGAGTAGATAGAATGAAATTCATATAATGGACAAAAAAAGTAGCCTGCAAAGGCTACTTTTTATTAAAACACGCGATAGACATAAGGATTTTCTGGTTTGTCTACTTTTGTGAAACTCTCAACCTCTAGTGTTGGGAGTTTTTGTTTGAGTTCTTTATGGTAGTGGAGGGTCAGGGTTCCTCTAGCGGTAATCCAGGTATTGTCAGGATACTGGCGTGAGTTTCCCTTGGTCAGGAGTCCATATACACCAGAGTCTGCGATACAGTGGATAATCCCAAAGCGAAAGAGGAATTGGCTATCTGGATGGCTAGGATCGTTATAAACAAAGCCTGTAAACTCGATTTTCTTTCCTTCAAACTCTTGAGGGTAGTCATAGAGAACTTCCATGACCTCCATATAGTTTTCATCAGTGATTTGAATGGTTGGCTGGGAGAGGTATTTATCAGCTGTAGACCTCATTTCCTTTTCATAAGCAGATTTGGAAAAATAGGTGCTGGTATCGGGTTTGAGGTATTGACTAGATGTTCCTTCGCTTGCCTGAATAGCTGTATCGATTCCTTCAGCAAGTGGGAAATGATAGCCTTTGGCAGATACGGTTCTTGAGTCCAAACTTACTGTCGGAAAGGCAATTCCAATCAAGAGAGGTAGAGACAGTAAAAGGATGCTGATTTGTCTAGCTCGACGACTTTCCATATGGTTATGAGAGTTGATTTTCTTGATCCAGATATAGAATTGCACCAGAGCCAACAGAAGAGAAAGGACCATTGAGATATAGACTAGATAGGAATAGTGGAGGTTGATGTAGTGGCTAAGCTTGTCAGATAGCTGCAGATACAGAGTTAGGACAAAATAGCCCAGTAAAATGATAAATCGAATCATAGCATCACTCCTATCATATAAGAATAAAGCAAGACAAGAACTGTCACGATGCCCATGAATTGCCAGATGAAGTGGGGTTTGAGATAGTGTTTCATCATGAGGAGATTTTTGATATCAAGCATGGGGCCAATGACTAGAAAAGCAAGGACTGGTGCTAGGCCAAAGCTCGAGAGGAGAGAAGCACCGATAAAGGCATCCGCCTCACTACAAAGAGAGAGTAGAAAGGCAAGAAACATGAGCAAGAGAATCGCAAGGACTGGACTAGCACTGATAGAGGTCAAGATCCGAGTCGGGACATAGACCTGGACGATAGTAGCAAAGAGACAGCCAAAGACTAAATAGCGCCCCATATCGAAAAACTCGTCAATAGCTTGTATATAAACCTGAAAGACTTTTCTAGCAGGAGTCAAGTGAGAAAAGTCATGTTCATGACAAGCAATAGGATTTTCTTTTTGAATTGGTTCCTTCCAGAAAAATCCTAGAAAAATACCTAGAACCAAAGCAACTACAATGGCTCCCAGAGCTCTCAAGATGGTAATTTTTAAGGAATTGCCAAAGGCAGAATAGGTAGCGAAAAGAACGATAGGATTGATGATAGGAGCAGTAACCAAAAAGGGAACTGCCGTGTAGCTGGGGACTTTCTTTTCCAAAAAACGATTGATTATCGGGACGATTCCACACTCGCAAGATGGGAAGAGAAAACCAATGAAGGTACCAAAAAAGATTCTCCCCCAACGATTGCGAGGGAGAAACTCAGTGACTTTATCTGGTGTGATATAGACTTCAATCCAACCCGAAATAATACTACCAATCAAAACAAAAGGAAGGGCTTCAATGATGATGGAGAGAAAAATAGCTCCAGCTTGTAATACACTAGGAGGAAGAGATTGGAAAAGTGTCATCTATTTTTTCTTCTCAACTTTTTCTTTTTTGTTTTTGTCATCTGGGAAAGTGACTTGTGTTAAGTCAGGAAGTTTAGCAAACTCTTCAAACATCTTGTCCAAGTCATCCGTTTTTGTAAATTTTACAGCCATGGGCCTACCTCGTTTCTAAATGTTACCTCTATTATACTATTATTTTGCGGAAAAGGGATTATTTTGATAATCAAAGATGTAAAAAAGGGTAGGACGAAACAAGGGCTGTTCCTTATGGTATAATAGGTTTATGGATAAAAAATATGAAAAAATCTCCCAAGATTTGGGTGTAACCTTAAAGCAAATCGATACTGTTCTAAGTTTGACGGCAGAAGGGGCGACGATTCCCTTCATCGCGCGTTATCGGAAGGACATGACTGGTAGTCTGGATGAGGTGGCGATTAAGGCTATTATCGACTTGGATAAAAGCCTGACTAATCTCAATGACCGCAAGGAAGCTGTCTTGGCTAAGATTCAAGAACAAGGCAAACTAACCAAGGAATTGGAAGCAGCTATTTTGGCAGCTGAGAAATTAGCAGACGTAGAAGAACTCTATCTTCCTTATAAGGAAAAACGTCGAACCAAGGCAACTATTGCCCGTGAAGCTGGACTCTTTCCTCTTGCTCGCTTGATTTTGCAAAATGTAGCTGACTTAGAGAAAGAAGCTGAGAACTTTGTCTGTGAAGGATTTGCGACTGGTCAAGAAGCCTTGGCTGGTGCGGTTGATATCTTGGTCGAAGCCTTATCGGAAGATGTCAATTTGCGTTCACTGACCTATCAGGAAGTGTTGAGACACTCTAAAATCACTTCGCAAGTCAAGGATGAGAGTCTCGATGAAAAACAAGTTTTTCGGATTTATTATGATTTTTCAGAGACAGTCGGCAACATGCAGGGCTATCGTACCTTGGCTCTCAATCGTGGTGAGAAACTAGGTGTCTTAAAAGTAGGATTTGAACATGCGACAGACCGTATCCTATCTTTCTTTGCTGCTCGTTTCAAGGTGAAAAATGCCTATATAGATGAAGTTGTTCAACAGTCAGTTAAGAAAAAGGTCTTGCCTGCTATCGAACGACGTATTCGGACAGAATTGACTGAGAAAGCAGAAGAAGGAGCTATCCAACTCTTTTCTGACAACCTGCGCAATCTCCTCTTGGTTGCTCCGCTAAAAGGGCGCGTGGTTCTAGGATTCGACCCTGCCTTTCGTACAGGTGCCAAGCTAGCTGTCGTTGATGCGACAGGGAAAATGTTGACGACCCAAGTCATCTATCCTGTTAAACCAGCCTCTGCTCGTCAGATTGAAGAAGCCAAGAAAGACTTAGCCGACCTGATCGGTCAATACGGTGTGGAAATCATTGCTATCGGAAACGGAACGGCTAGCCGTGAAAGTGAAGCCTTTGTAGCGGAAGTTCTGAAAGATTTTCCAGAAGTCAGTTATGTTATCGTCAATGAGAGCGGTGCTTCTGTCTACTCTGCCAGCGAACTTGCTCGTCAGGAATTTCCAGAATTAACCGTTGAAAAACGATCGGCTATCTCTATCGCCCGTCGTTTGCAAGATCCCCTTGCTGAATTGGTCAAAATCGATCCTAAGTCAATCGGTGTCGGTCAGTACCAGCATGATGTCAGTCAGAAGAAACTATCTGAGAGTCTGGACTTTGTCGTCGATACCGTGGTGAACCAGGTTGGCGTCAATGTCAATACTGCTAGTCCTGCTCTTCTTTCCCACGTAGCTGGACTCAATAAAACTATCTCTGAAAATATTGTCAAATACCGAGAGGAAGAAGGAAAAATCACTTCACGCGCTCAAATTAAGAAAGTTCCTCGCCTGGGAGCTAAAGCCTTTGAGCAGGCTGCAGGTTTCCTCCGTATCCCGGAAAGTAGCAATATTCTTGATAATACAGGAGTTCATCCAGAGAACTATGCTGCCGTCAAGGAGCTCTTCAAACGCTTGGATATCAAAGACTTGAATGAAGAGGCACAAAGTAAGCTTAAGTCCCTTTCAGTTAAGGAGATGGCACAGGAACTGAATCTTGGCCCAGAAACCCTTAAAGATATCATTGCTGACCTTCTCAAACCTGGTCGAGATTTCCGGGACTCCTTTGATGCTCCTGTGCTTCGCCAAGATGTCTTGGATATCAAAGACTTAAAAGTCGGCCAGAAGCTAGAAGGTGTGGTGCGTAATGTCGTTGACTTCGGTGCATTCGTTGATATCGGGATTCACGAGGATGGCTTGATCCATATTTCCCACATGAGTCGTAAATTTATCAAACATCCCAGCCAAGTGGTGTCAGTCGGAGATTTGGTAACGGTTTGGGTTAAAAAAATCGATACTGAACGTGAAAAAGTTAATCTGTCGCTCTTAGCTCCAGATGAAACTGACTGAGTACGTTCAGTCTGTTTCACTCGAAGACTTTGGTAGACCTTTTATACACCAAGCCCGGTGGAATTCTCGTCTGCGAACGACAGGTGGGCGATTTTTCCCTAAGGATGGGCATTTGGATTTTAATCCCAAGGTCTATAATGAACTTGGTTTGGAGGTTTTTCGGAAAATCGTGCGCCATGAACTCTGTCACTATCACCTTTATTTTCAGAAAAAAGGATATCGACATAAGGACCGAGATTTTAAAGAACTTTTGAAAGAAGTGGATGGACTACGCTTTGTTCCCCCTTTGAAAGACCAAAGTACCTACCTAGTTTATCAGTGTCAATCTTGCCAGCAAACTTATCAGCGCAAGCGTAGGATTGATACCAAACGCTACCGATGTGGCGTCTGCCGTGGCAAACTCGTCATCTTAAATCGGCCTAAGGACTGATGTTTGTGAACCCGTTTCATGCTATACTACTTGTAAGAATACCGAAAGAGGAACAAATCATGAATAACAAATTTTATAAAATGAAACGAAATAGCATGGTGTCGGGAGTTTTAGCTGGTCTATCAGACAAGTGGAATTTTGATGTAACTTTAGTCCGCTTTCTCTTTGCAATTTTTACCATATCAAATTTTGGGATTGGCGTGATTATCTACATCATCCTAGCCTCTATCCTGCCAACTAAGGAAGAGATTGAAGCAGAAATGTACGGAACAGGACCACGCAAACGTAAGGAAGCCCAAGCCATTGATGACAATGATGGACGGTTTTGGTGAGATTTAACAGGGAAAATTTATTATTTGCACTATGTTACTTAAAAGAAGCAGCATAAATGACTGAAAATCCCTTGTGGTTATTTAGCCACAAGGGATTTTGATGTTTAAGTATATTCTTTTCCATCTTGAGAGAGATGAATTACCTGATCAGCCATTTTCCAAATACTAGGATTGTGAGTTGCGATGATAATTGTTCTATTAGCATTACGAAGTTCAAGGAGAATTTCCATAATTTCCTTGGAATTTTTTGGATCTAGCGAGGCGGTAGGCTCATCAGCTAAAATTAAAGGAGGATTTTTCAGGATAATCTTAGCAAGCGCTACGCGTTGAGCTTCACCACCAGATAATTCATAGATTTTTTGGTTGAGACTTAGATAATCTAGTCTGACAGCTTGTAGTGCTTGAAGAAGAAGTCTCTCTTTTTCTTGTTTCTTGTTCTGTTTTTTGCCAATCAGTCCCAGCTCAAGGTTTTCTCGAATGGTCTGACTTTCTAATAGTCCGAAGTTCTGGAAGAGATAACCTAGCTCGTTACGATAGAATTCCTCATTTTTTAGAGAAGTCAAAGACTTTCCTTTATAAATGATTTCTCCTTTGTCGAAAGTCTCTAGTTTTGCAAGCATATTGAGCAAAGTGGTTTTTCCACAACCACTGTCTCCTATCAAAGCATATACCATACCACTTTGAAAATTCAGATTCAAGTCTGAAAAAATAATACGAGAACCAAATTGTTTCCAAATATGTTGCAATTCAATCATACTATCCTCCTTTGATAATGCTAGCATAGGTTTTACTTTCCTTCTTATCACAAATCTTCAATAGAAGAACGGCTAAACTTGAAAAGCTGAAAAATAGGCTCAGGGTAATCCAGATATTCTTAGAAATAATGAAAGCTAGACCACTTCCGAGAAAGAGAGCTATTATTTGAGAAGTGATATATCTACTGTGTAATTCAAAGAAATAATAGCCTGCTATTTTTTTCAAGAATATGGTTTTACGAAAGGCTTCAAAATAGAGCAGATTTAAACTTGTAAACAGCAAAATTGAAGTCAAAATAGCAAACATAGCACTCGCTAAGTTACTAAAAATTTCGATTTAAATTTTTTGATTTAACTGGAGATAGGTTTCCCTAGCAGACGATAGCCCTGAGACCATTTGATCAAGTTGATAGTGTTTTAAAAGTTCTTGTGTCTGGTGGAGGTCTGTAAAATAGAGATATTCTAGATTTGTAAACCAGAAGATGGAGGAAGCCTTACCAAGTGCTTTAGGAGAAAGCACAAGAAAGATGGGATTTGATAACCATTGATCATAAGCGATATGGGTGGTATTATAGAGAAATACATCATTATTTTTATTGGTATAAGCTATACTAATTTCGACAGTTTGATTAGACTTGCTACTGTATAATCGGTTGGTTAACTCTTGTTGCAAGGTTGATTTTATATCTTTTTCATTTTTTTGTAGTTCTTCTGGGAGTATGGCAAGGATCTGTCCATCTTTGAGGGTGTTGATTTTTTGAAAGGTTTCTGATGATAAGTCCATATCTTCCTTTTGGAAGTAGCTGGGCGTGACGTAGAGAATATTTTTTCCTTCCACACCATAAGGGTTATTTTCAGTTTCATTATGATTTGAGGTAGCTTGCTTAAGAGCTTGCTCAACTAGATTATGTTTAATAAGGAAGGCATTCTCATTATCTATAGCATGCTGAATAAAGTCAAACCATTTATCAGCATTTGTCTGCAGTTCATCTAAATTTTTCATCTGACTGGAACGCCCTGTTTGAAGAGTAACAACATTGGAGCGTTGTTCCCAAGTAGCTTGTCCAGCCTCATTTTTCTCAAGTATATGATAGTAAGTAGACATACGTCCAAATCCTACAATAACCAGTAGAATGGCAAGTACCTGACCAAAGTAGAGAATGCGAAGAATTGACTTGATTGGTAATTTTCCTTTGATGATAGAGAGGAGATGGACTTTTTTTAAAGAAATGGTAAAAAGAAAGGCAATTAGAAGACTAAGTAAGAGAAGTAGGCTATTGTAAAGAATAAAAAGTATTCCTAGAAAAGTCTGAACTTCATAAGGATATCCTAGGGAAACGAGCAAGACACTTGCTATCAGCAAAGCAGGTAGACCAAAAAGAAGGATATCAAGTCCGTCTCTTGCGAGAGAACGAAAGAAGAGATGGCTCAGTCGTTCTCCAGAAATCAATCGAATCCCTGACTGAGAGAGAGATTGAATTTGGCCAATAACAATCAAAGCTAAGAAAGTCAGCAAAAAGATTAACATACTGGTAAGCTGATTAGGTTGGGTAAAGAGGGCAAGTACAAAGGATACTCTGTCATTTTCAAATGCATTCGCTTTTTCTAGTCCAAGTTCTTTCAGATGAGTGGCCAATTCTTGACTTGTTAGGGATCCGCTGATAATATTGTAGTTGTTGAGAAGATCGCTCTTGTGAATGCTTTCTTGACTTGCTGGAGGCATCCAGTCTGGGAGTTTCCCATCTCCAAAAACTTCGTAGTAAGTTTGTGATTTTCCATCACTATCTACTTCCCAAATGGTTCTTGCGATAAGACTATTATGTTCTTTAGCAAGACTATTTAATTCTTCTTTAACGGTAGAATAATCTGCTTGCCCACTTAATACTGCTGCACCCGGGAACAGGATTTGTGGAAGAGAGTCTTTCCAAAAGGACAGAGTGCAATGAGAAAGAAAGTTAAAAGAAGATTGCTGATGAAGAGAAAAACACGTTTCATAGGAACCTCTTTCTAAAAAGAGGGGCTGAACCTCCCTCCTTATAGCAGTGATACGAATGATAGTTTAGCACTTTTAAAAATAATTAGCAGAAAGCCAATTCTTTTAAAAGATGTTAAAGAAAGCCTTTTTATAATTTAATTTTACTATTATTTTAAGAATAAAACAAGCAATGACAGGACTTCTTATAGTAGCTATTTTCAAAAAAATTCCTCAATCTTACAAAAATGTAAGATTAAAGTCTCTTTTGTAAGGTTAGGTTATGGCAGGCCTCCTTTTTTTGCGATAAACTAGATTCATAAAGAACAAAGGAGTAAAACCATGAAAAGAATTTTACAAAAGAAAAGAAGAAAATCAAGTCAAAAAGATATCGAGCGTGTTCAACTGGGATGCGCTATGATGCAAGCACAATTTCAATTGATGGGATATTAAGAAGGAGAAAATCATGACACTTTTAGATGTAAAACACGTTCAAAAAATCTACAAAACACGTTTCCAAGGCAACCAAGTAGAAGCCCTCAAGGACATTCACTTTACCGTGGAAAAGGGTGACTACGTTGCCATCATGGGAGAGTCTGGTTCTGGGAAATCAACCCTGCTCAACATTTTAGCTATGCTGGATAAACCAACTCGCGGGCAGGTTTACCTCAACGGAACAGACACAGCAACTATTAAGAATTCACAGGCTTCAAGTTTCCGTCGTGAGAAGTTGGGATTTGTCTTCCAAGATTTTAACTTGCTAGATACTCTGTCTGTTAAGGACAATATCTTGCTTCCGCTAGTGTTATCACGAAAACCTATCACGGAGATGATGAAAAAATTGGTAGTAACCGCTGAAAATTTGGGCATCAACCAATTGCAAGAGAAGTACCCTTACGAGATCTCAGGAGGTCAAAAACAGCGGGTAGCAGTAGCACGCGCAATTATCACTGAACCTGAAATTCTCCTTGCGGATGAGCCAACAGGAGCCCTTGACTCCAAGTCATCTGCAGCCTTACTCGACGTTTTTGATGAAATCAATGAGCGAGGCCAAACCATTCTCATGGTAACCCACTCAACAGCGGCAGCCAGCAGGGCCAAGCGCGTTCTCTTTATCAAGGACGGAATCCTCTATAACCAAATCTACCGTGGAGACAAGACAGAACGTCAGATGTTCCAAGAAATCTCTGATACCTTGACAGTCATGGCGAGCGAGGTGAATTAGTATGTTTCGATTGACCAATAAGTTAGCGGTTTCGAACTTAATCAAAAACCGCAAACTCTACTATCCCTTTGCCTTAGCTGTTCTCTTAGCAGTGACCATCACCTATCTCTTTTATTCATTGTCACTTAATCCTAATATTGGCAAGATCCGAGGGGGAGAAACTATCTCTATGACCCTCGCTCTCGGTATGGTAGTTGTTACCATCGCTTCTGGAATTATTGTCCTTTATGCCAATAGTTTTGTCATGAAGAACCGCTCCAAGGAGCTGGGTGTATATGGTATGCTGGGGCTTGAAAAGCGCCATTTGATCAGTATGGTTTTTAAGGAGCTTCTTATTTTTGGTTCCTTAACCTTGACAGCTGGACTTGGCCTAGGAGCTCTCTTCGATAAGCTCATCTTTGCTCTGCTTCTGAAGCTAATGAATATGAAGGTGGAGCTCGTAGCAACCTTCCAACCAATTGTCTTTATCCTAGTTCTCATCGTCTTTGGAGCTATCTTCCTAGGTCTGATTTTTATTAATGCCTTTCGCATCGCACGCATGAATGCCCTTCAGCTCTCTCGTGAAAAAGCCAGTGGTGAGAAAAAAGGACGATTCTTAGGTGTCCAAACCATCCTAGGTCTGATTAGTTTGGGATCGGGTTACTACCTAGCAGTAACAGTCGAACACCCACTTTCTGCTGTTCTGATTTTCTTCGTTGCAGTTTTGTTGGTAATTTTGGGAACTTATCTTCTCTTCAATGCAGGGATTACAGTATTCCTACAGATTTTGAAGAAAAACAAGCGTTACTATTACCAACCTAACAACATGATTTCCGTATCAAATCTCATTTTCCGTATGAAGAAAAATGCTGTAGGTCTGGCAACGATAGCCATCCTTTCAACCATGGTCTTGGTAACCATGTCAGCAGCAACCAGTATCTTTTCGGCTTCTGAAACGTTCAAGAAATTCATGAATCCACATGATTTTGGAATTACTGGACGAAATGTTGAAAAAGAAGATTTAGATAAACTTTTGAGTCAATATGCTAGTGATAAGGGATTAACTGTCACCAAAAAAGAAGTCTTTCGTCATAGCAATTTTGGCATCGAGAGCCAAGATGGAACCAAGCTCCGTATCTTCACAAAGGGGAATAACTTCGTTCAGCCGAAAATCATTTTTATGGTCTTTGATCAAAAAGACTATGAAAACATGACTGGACAAAAACTCTCCCTTTCAGGAAATGAAGTCGGCTTGTTTACCAAGAATAAGGTACTTGAAGGACAGAAAGAAATCACTCTAAATGATCAGACCTACACAGTTAAAGAAGAAATTAAAAATGATTTTATTCTGGAACATGTGCCAAATCAGTATAACATTCTCACATCGGACTACAATTATCTTGTTGTTCCTAATCTGCAGGCCTTTATTGATCAATATCCTGATTCCTCTCTATTTGATCAACTTTATGGTGGTATGAATGTAACAGCAAGTGAGGAAGAACAGCTCAAACTCGCTGATGACTTTACAGAATACCTTCGTAACTTCAATAGAGACTTAAACAAAGAGGGAAGCTATGTATTCGGAAGCAATCTAGCTGATAGCAGTGCGCAAATAAGTGCCCTTTATGGAGGTGTCTTCTTCATAGGTATCTTCCTTTCTATCATCTTTATGGTGGGAACAGTTCTTGTCATCTACTACAAACAAATCTCTGAAGGATACGAAGACCGTGAACGTTTCATCATTTTGCAAAAAGTCGGTCTCGATCAAAAGCAAATTAAGCAAACCATTACCAAACAGGTTCTAACTGTTTTCTTCCTTCCATTGCTCTTTGCCTTCCTACACCTTGCTTTTGCCTATCATATGCTTAGCCTCATCCTAAAAGTCATTGGCGTGCTGGATGCGACCATGATGTTGACCGTTACACTTTCCATTTGTGCCATCTTCCTCATCGTCTACGTTTTGATCTTTATGATTACCTCAAGAAGCTATCGTAAGATTGTGCAAATGTAAAAAAGATACCTCGATGTTTATCGAGGTATTTCTTTTATACTAAATGCTGAAGAGTTGTCCCAAGAGGAAGGTTACGCCCATGGTGAGAAGTCCGATACAGAGGTTACGGATCATAGCAGTTTTCGTAGGTGCCTTGCCCAGTTTAGCACTGGTATATCCGGTAATAAGAAGGGAAAGGGCCACGATAAAAACAGTAGCAGGAATGCGAAAATCACTTGGAAAGGCGGTGATCGAAAGCATAGGAGGAAGACTTCCCAGTACAAAGGCGATAAAGCTAGAGATAGCAGCATGCCAAGGGTTGGTAAACTCTTCGTACTCGATTCCATACTTTTCTTCGACCAAGGCTCTGAGTGGATTTTTCAAAAAGGCCTTGTTTGTCAAGAGTTGGGCGGATGTTTCACACTCACCATTTTGAAGGTAAGCAGCATAGAGGGATTGTTTAGCAGATTCGATGTCCTTATCCAAGAGCAACTGTTCTCTGGCAACAGCGGCTTCTTCCGTGTCTTTCTGAGTGGATACAGAGACATATTCGCCACCTGCCATAGAAAAAGCACCAGCGAGGATAGCCGCCAATCCTGATAAAAAGATAATCCAGATATTGCTCGTCGCACTAGCAACACCGATAACGACTCCAGCGACGGAAATAATCCCATCATTGGCACCGAGAACGCCCGCTCGCAGGATATTGAGTCGGTCTGCAAAGTTTGCATCAATTTCATGTTTCATTTCTGTCATAGTCATCTCCTTTCTCTCCATTATAGAGAAAAGGGTAGGGGAATACAAACTTTTTAAACTATCTGAAAAAAGTTCTACGATTCTAATTTTTAAACCCTTTTCAACTTTACCGAAAAAGCACTGTAAGCCAAGTAACCAATCCTTCTGTACTAGTCCTTTTTTAGCTTATCTATGGTATAATAGAAGGTAGATTTATCAATTGGAGTATGAAGGATTTTATGATTAAACTTGTAGCAACCGATATGGATGGAACCTTTCTGGACGGAGAGGGTCGGTTTGATATGGAACGCCTCAAAAACTTACTTGTATCCTACAAGGAAAAGGGGATTTATTTTGCTGTAGCTTCGGGTCGCGGTATCTTGTCCCTTAAAAAGCTATTTGCGGATGTGCGTGACGAAGTGATTTTTATAGCTGAAAATGGCAGCTACGTTGAGTTTCATGGTGAGGATATGTACGAGGCTACGATGTCTCGCGACTTTTACTTGAGCACTTTTGATGCTTTAAAGCAATCGCCTTATTTTGATGAAAGTAAAATGCTCTTGACGGGCAAAAAAGCTTGTTATGTATTAGATACAGTCGATGAGACCTATCTCATGATTAGTCGTCACTACAATGAGAATATTCAAAAAGTAGCGAGTCTGGAAGATATCACAGATGAGATTTTTAAATTCACTACGAACTTCACAGAAGATACGATAGAAGCTGGAGAGTCCTGGGTCAACGAAAATGTTTCTGGTGTGAAGGCCATGACAACAGGTTATGAATCCATCGATATTGTCTTGGACTACGTTGATAAGGGTGTGGCTATTGTTGAGTTAGCCAAAAAACTGGGGCTTAGCATGGATCAGGTTATGGCTTTTGGCGACAATCTCAATGACCTTCACATGATGCAGGTTGTGGGACATCCAATCGCTCCTGAAAATGCGCGACCAGAGATTTTAGAATTAGCAGAAGCGGTGATTGGCCACCATAAGGACCAGTCAGTGATGGCTTATATGGAGGGCTTGTAATGGCAGATATTAAATTGATTGCACTCGATTTGGACGGTACTTTGCTGACAACGGATAAAAAGCTGACAGATCGTACCAAGGCGGTCCTCAAAGCTGCGCGTGATCGTGGCATCAAGGTCGTACTGACAACAGGTCGTCCTTTGAAGGCTATGGATTTCTTTCTCAAGGAGTTGGGAACAGATGGACAGGAGGATGAATACACCATCACCTTTAATGGAGGGCTTGTTCAGAAAAATACGGGAGAGATTCTCGATAAAACAGTCTTTTCAATCGACGATGTGGCACGATTGTACGAGGAAACTGAAAAACTAGGATTACCGTTAGATGCCATTTCTGAAGGAACAGTATATCAAATCCAGTCGGATCAAGAAAGTCTCTATGCTAAGTTCAACCCAGCCCTGACTTTCGTACCTGTCGCTTTTGAAGAACTATCTAGTCAGATGACATATAATAAATGTGTGACTGCCTTTGCCCAAGAACCTTTGGATGCAGCGATTCAACAGATTTCTCCTGAATTGTTTGACCAATATGAAATCTTCAAATCGCGTGAACTCTTATTGGAATGGTCGCCGAAAAACGTCCACAAGGCAACAGGTTTAGCGAAATTAATTAAACACTTGGGAATCGACCAAAGCCAAGTCATGGCTTGTGGGGACGAGGCCAATGATCTTTCCATGATTGAGTGGGCAGGTCTGGGAGTTGCCATGCAAAATGCAGTTCCTGCAGTTAAAGAAGTTGCCAATGTCATTACCCCCATGACCAACGACGAGGAAGCCGTTGCTTGGGCTATTGAAGAATACGTGTTAAAGGAGAATTAGAAGATGGGATTATTTGACCGTTTATTCGGGAAAAAAGAAGAGCCGAAAATCGAAGATATTGTAAAAGAAGCTCTGGAAAATATTGATTTGTCAGAAGAGGTTGAAGAAAACCAAACGGCTATCGAAGAAACAAGTCAGGAAGAGACAGGAAGAGACAAAGTGGAAGCAAGTCTTGCTCAAGAAGAACTTCCTCAAGTCTCGACAGAAGAAGTTATTGAACCAGAAGCAGTCGAAGAAACTGCTCAGGAAGAGGTTGAGCTAGAAGTTGATGAGACAGAGCAAAGCCAAGAGTTTGAAGAATTTTTCGAAGAAGAGAGCCAAGAATCTCTAGAAGCTGGAGAAGAGCAAGCTTTTGAAGTAGTAGAAGAATATCCACGAGTTGAAGAAACTGTTCAGGAAAAATATGACCGCAGTCTCAAGAAAACGCGTACGGGATTCGGAGCACGCTTGAATGCCTTCTTTGCCAACTTCCGTTCTGTCGATGAAGACTTTTTTGAAGAATTAGAAGAACTGCTCATCATGAGTGACGTTGGTGTGCAGGTCGCTTCGAACCTAACAGAAGAGCTTCGCTATGAAGCTAAATTAGAAAATGCTAAGAAGCCTGATGCACTTCGTCGTGTCATTATCGAGAAATTGGTTGAGCTCTACGAAAAGGATGGTAACTACGATGAACAAATCCATTTCCAAGATGGCTTGACAGTCATGCTCTTTGTTGGTGTTAACGGTGTTGGGAAGACAACTTCTATTGGGAAATTAGCTCATCGTTACAAGCAAGCTGGCAAGAAAGTAATGCTGGTTGCCGCGGATACCTTCCGTGCTGGAGCCGTTGCCCAGCTAGCTGAATGGGGTCGTCGTGTTGATGTTCCTGTTGTGACGGGGCCTGAAAAAGCTGATCCAGCAAGTGTGGTCTTTGATGGGATGGAACGTGCTGTAGCAGAAGGAATTGATATTCTCATGATTGATACAGCAGGTCGTCTGCAAAACAAGGAAAACCTTATGGCCGAGTTGGAAAAGATTGGTCGCATCATCAAGCGTGTGCTTCCAGAAGCACCACATGAAACCTTCCTGGCACTCGATGCTTCAACTGGACAAAACGCTTTGGTACAGGCTAAAGAATTTTCGAAAATTACCCCTGTTACCGGTATTGTATTGACCAAGATTGATGGAACTGCCCGTGGGGGTGTTGTTCTGGCAATTCGAGAAGAACTCAATATCCCTGTAAAATTGATTGGTTTCGGTGAGAAAATCGATGATATCGGTGAATTCAACTCCGAAAACTTTATGAAAGGTCTCTTAGAGGGCTTGATTTAATAGAAAGTAAAATATCCTGCAAGATTAACTTGCAGGATGTTTTTGTTATTCTAAACGACCTTCTTCACGATAGGCGATATCTGGTTGCCAAGTCCATTTGGCTCCAAACTTCTCAAGTAAGTCAAAGCTAGCTTGAGGCCCCATGCTTCCGGCTTTATAGTCATGAAGTGGGGCACCATTTTCAGCCCAGAGCTCTTCGATACGGTCAATCAATTTCCAAGAAGCACTCACCTCATCCCAGTGGCTAAAGTTGGTTGAGTTGTTATTCAAGACATCGTAGATTAATTTCTCGTATGGGTCTGGTGAGGCTCCAGTAGCAGTCGCATCAGTTCTGTAGTCAAGCGAATTAGGTGCAAGTTTGAACTCTTCACCGACTTCCTTACCGTTAAGGCTGAGAGAGAAACCTTCTGTTGGTTGGATATAGATGGTCAAAATATTTGGTGCTAGAGGCTCTCCAAAAATTGAATCCATTTGCTTAAAGACAATATTGACATGCGTTCCCTTTTCAGTCATTCGTTTACCTGTACGGAAGAAGAATGGAACACCACGGAAACGGTCACTTTCAACAAAGAAGGCACCTGAAGCAAAGGTTTCTGTCATGGATTCTGGGTTAACATTTGGTTCGCTGCGGTAAGAAATGTATTTCATGCCATCGACTTTCCCAGAACGATATTGACCTCGGATGAAGTGCTCTTTAAGTTCCTCATCTGTAGGGTGGTAAAGATTCTTGAAGACCTTGATTTTCTCTGCGCGAATGTCATCCTTTGTAAAACTTGCAGGCTTGTCCATAGCAAGGAGTGACAAAAGCTGAAGTGTGTGGTTTTGAACCATGTCTCGAAGGGCACCAGACTCATCATAGTAGCCACCACGTTCTTCAACACCTAGACGCTCTGCAAAGGTAATCTGGACGTTATCAATATGTTCCCGATTCCAAACATTTTCAAAGATCATGTTGGCAAAACGAACAGCAAAGATACTCTGAATCATCTCTTTACCTAGGTAATGGTCAATACGGTAGATCTGTTCTTCATCAAATGTTGCTAGAAGATCCTCATTCAGTTTGCTAGCTGTTTCGTAGTCTGTACCAAATGGTTTCTCAACGATTAAGCGCTCAAAACCTTTGCCATCAACAATGTTTTCAGATTTGAGGTGCTTGGCAATAGTTCCAAAGAACTGAGGTGCCATAGACAAGAAGAAGAGCTTGTTGTGGTCCGTTTGGTATTTTTCATTGAGTTCGGCTTGTAATTGGCGCAAAGCAATGTAATGTTCCGTATCATTCACATCATGACTTTGATAGTAGAAGTGGCTAGCAAACTCTTGGGCTTGCTCGGTACTATCTGCCAAATCAAGGATGGACTCAACAACAACAGATTCGAAATATTCTTTACTCCAAGGTCTACGAGCTGTTCCAATAACTGCGAAATGCTCAGAAAGATTGCCTGATTTATAGAGTCTAAATAGGGAAGGGTAGAGTTTGCGTTTAGCTAAATCTCCACTCGCACCGAAAATTGTAACAATAACCTTTGATGACATCTAGCTACCTAATTTCTTTATTTTTTCCTAGTTGGACTAGGGATGAGATTTTCTCATTGTCATAGCTTTTATTTTATCATAATTTTCAAAAAAATCAAAAATCCAATACGCAATTAAAAAACTGTAAGGAGAACCTCACAGTTTTGTTTTATACATTTAAGACCTTGTCCAAGAACTCTTTTAGACGAGGGTGTTGCGGGTTGTCAAAGATTTGATCTGGAGTTCCATCTTCCAGGAATTCACCATCAGCCGTAAAGATAACACGATTGGCCACCTGACGAGCAAATCCCATCTCATGAGTTACGATAATCATGGTCATGCCTTGTTCTGCCAATTCCTTCATAACGTTTAGTACATCTCCGACCATCTCAGGGTCAAGAGCGGAAGTTGGCTCATCAAAGAGCATGATATCAGGATTCATGGCAAGTCCACGAGCGATAGCTACACGCTGTTTCTGACCACCTGAAAGGCTATCTGGATTAGCATTAGCTTTGTCTGCAAGACCGACTTTCTCCAGCAACTCCATCCCCAATTTTTCAGCTTCTTCTTTGGTCATCCGTTTGTGTTCAACTGGAGCAAAAGTGATATTTTCTAGGACGGACATGTGAGGAAAGAGGTTGAAGTGTTGGAAGACCATTCCCACGTTTTCGCGAACATGGTCGACATTGGTTGATTTTTCAGTCAAATCATAACCATTTACTGTGATGTGACCACTCGTTACCTCCTCGAGAAGGTTAAGGCTACGGAGGAAAGTGGATTTACCAGAACCCGAAGGACCGATGATACAAACAACATCTCCTTCATAGAACTTAGTCGTAATGCCTTTTAAAACTTCGTTTTTTCCATAATACTTATGCAAATCATTTACATCAATTTTTAGTTTTGCCATTAACGAATCCTCTTTTCTAAGCGTTTCGCTAGTCTAGTCAAAAGCGTGATAATTACAAGATAGAAGATAGCAAGAATTGCATACATCTTGAAACTTTGGTAGTTACGGGCGATGATGATCTTACCAGTTTGGAAAAGTTCCACCAGACCGATAGCAGACACGATGGTTGTATCTTTAAGAGCGATAACGAACTGGTTGACGAAGTTTGGCAACATCAATTTAGTCGCTTGTGGCAAGATAATCTTACGCATGGTTTTTCCATAAGAGATACCAAGACTGCGGCTGGCTTCCATTTGCCCAACTGGAACAGCTTGGATCCCACCACGAACAATTTCAGCGATATAAGCAGCAGCATTAAGTGAGAGGGCAATAGTACCAGCTACAAAGTCATTGATTGGACTTTGTTGGCCTGTAATCGACTCGATGAAGTTTGGAATACCCCAGAAGATGAAGGCTGCAAGAATCATCAAGGGAATACCACGAATGACGTCAACGAAAATCTCAGAGATTACGCGAAGAGATTTGTATGGGCTAACGCTAAACATACCAAAGATAATCCCGATGACAATGGCAATTGCAAATGAAATAAGCGCTAGTGCAAGAGTGATTCCAAGACCACTAAGAAGTTGTTTGTAGTTGTTTTGAAGTAAGCCCCAGATGGTTGTTTCGTCAACTGTACTTGTAGAGTCAGATGATGTTTCGCTAGCTAGGTACTTGTCAAGAATCTTTTGGAATTCTCCGTTAGCTTTGAGGTTCGCAAGTCCATTATTGAACATCTGAATCAATTCTGGATTACTGCCTTTCTTGACTGCAAAGGCTGTTTCGCCGATTGGAGTTCCAGCAATCGGCGTTTTCAATTTTTGACCTTGGCTGATAGAATATTTGAGAACTGGCTCATCATCCATCACGGCATCGATAGAGCCAGTATTCAGACTGTCATACATAGAAGCGCCATCTGCAAAGGTTTTAATCTTATAGCCGTATTTGCTTTGATTTTCAGTAAGGAATGTTTGAGAAGCAGTCCCGTTTTTAACGCCGACAGTTTTATCCTTGAGGTCTTCATAAGAAGCAATTGTGCTTGATTCTTTCACACCGAGAATCGTATTTGCTGTGTAGTATGATTCTGAGAAGTCAAAGGTTTCCTTACGAGCATCTGTTACAGACATACCAGCAATGATACCATCTGCTTGTCCAGCTTGAACAGCACTAATGGCTGCGTCAAATCCTGGGTTGGTAATCTCAATTTCAAAACCTTGATCTTTGGCAATGGCCTTGATGAGGTCCATATCAATACCGGTGTATTGATTGCTTGAATTTTGAAAGACGAATGGGGCGAAAGATGAGTCGCTGGCAATAATATACTTGCTTTTCACAGGAGTAGCTTTTTGTCCAGCAGCAGTAGTTGTTGTTGGGCTTGCCGTAGTTTTAGAAGCCGTCCACTTTTGGATGATTTGCTCCAAGCTACCATCCTTCTTCATTTGTGCTAGGGCTTCGTTAAACTCGGTAACCAAGTGTTCATACTTGCTCCCTTTCTTGACACCAAAGGCAAAGCTTCCAACAGCCTCACCCTCCATATTGATGCTGAGATCTTGTCCTTGGTTAATCGCATACTCAATAACAGGTTTATCGTCCATGATGGCATTCACAGCACCAGCACTTAGACTGTTATTCATCAAATCACCTGTATCAAAGGTTTTAATAGAGAAGCCGTACTTATCTTTGATACTTTCGAGGAAACGTTGAGCGGCAGTTCCGTTCTTAACACCAACTGTTTTCCCGCTGAGTTCCTCATATTTGGTGATTTTATTTGCCTTTGTGGTAGCAATGACAACTTTTGTATCATAATAGGTATCAGACATGGTAAAGACATTTTCACGTTCTTTTGTTTTTGTCATACCTGCCATAATGGCATCTGCTTGACCTGACTGCACTGCATTTACAGCTGCATCAAAGCCAGGATAAGACATTTGGATGTTCCATCCTTTGATTTCTGCGACTTTATTGATAATATCAACATCAATTCCTTTATAGGTTTGATCTGAATCTTTAAACTCAAAAGGTGCGTAAGCTGTATCAGACACAATCTTAACAGTATCAGCTTTTGCCATACCTAGTGAGAAAATGGGAAATAAAATGAGCAAACATGCTAGTATTTTTTTCTTCATTTTTAGTCTCCTTTTCCGAATATTTTCTCATTATATCAGAAAATGAATGAAAAGGCAAATTTTAGGAATTTTATGTAAGGAAATATAACATGAAATACTCGCTCTTATCAACTTAGAGTAGAGTCTGAAAAGTAAATTTATGGTAAAATAGAAGGATAGAAAAATTCAGACGAGGCAATCATGATAAATCGAATTACAGATAATAAATTTAAACTAGTATCAAAATATGAACCATCAGGAGATCAACCACAAGCGATTGAGCAGTTGGTCGATAATATCGAGGGTGGAGAAAAGGCTCAGATTCTGATGGGGGCGACGGGTACAGGGAAGACCTATACCATGAGTCAGGTCATTTCCAAAGTCAATAAACCAACTTTGGTTATTGCCCATAACAAAACTCTAGCTGGTCAGCTCTATGGGGAGTTCAAGGAATTTTTCCCTGAAAACGCTGTTGAATATTTTGTATCTTACTATGATTATTACCAACCTGAGGCCTATGTCCCTTCGAGTGATACTTATATTGAAAAGGATAGCTCGGTCAATGATGAGATTGACAAGCTCCGCCACTCGGCGACTTCAGCCCTTTTAGAGCGTAATGACGTCATTGTCGTAGCTTCTGTCTCTTGTATCTATGGTTTGGGTTCGCCCAAGGAATATTCTGATAGTGTTGTTAGTCTTCGTCCAGGTCTGGAGATTTCTCGTGACAAACTCTTGAATGACTTGGTTGATATACAGTTTGAACGCAATGACATTGATTTCCAACGGGGAAGATTTCGAGTTCGCGGTGATGTGGTGGAGATTTTCCCAGCTTCTCGTGATGAGCATGCCTTTCGAGTAGAATTTTTCGGTGATGAGATTGACCGTATCCGAGAAGTTGAGGCTCTGACGGGTCAGGTATTGGGAGAAGTGGATCATCTGGCGATTTTCCCTGCTACTCACTTTGTGACCAATGACGACCACATGGAAGTTGCTATTGTCAAGATTCAGGCAGAGTTGGAGGAGCAGTTAGCTGTCTTTGAAAAGGAAGGCAAACTGCTAGAAGCCCAGCGTTTGAAACAGCGGACAGAGTATGATATCGAAATGCTGCGTGAGATGGGCTATACAAATGGGGTTGAGAACTATTCTCGCCACATGGATGGTCGTAGCGAAGGAGAGCCTCCTTATACGCTTCTTGATTTCTTCCCAGATGATTTCTTAATCATGATTGACGAAAGTCACATGACCATGGGGCAGATCAAGGGAATGTATAATGGAGACCGTTCGCGTAAGGAAATGCTGGTCAATTATGGTTTCCGTTTGCCGTCTGCCTTGGACAATCGTCCCCTTCGTCGTGAAGAGTTTGAGAGTCACGTTCATCAGATTGTTTACGTTTCAGCAACACCAGGTGACTATGAAAATGAACAGACCGAGACAGTGATTGAGCAAATCATTCGCCCGACTGGGCTTTTAGATCCAGAGGTGGAAGTGCGTCCAACAATGGGACAGATTGATGACCTCTTAGGCGAAATCAATGCCCGTGTTGAGAAGAATGAACGGACGTTTATCACAACCTTGACCAAGAAAATGGCAGAAGACTTAACCGACTACTTCAAAGAAATGGGCATCAAGGTCAAGTATATGCACTCAGATATCAAGACTTTAGAGCGGACAGAGATTATCCGTGACCTGCGCTTGGGTGTTTTTGATGTCTTGGTCGGAATCAATCTCCTCCGTGAAGGGATTGACGTTCCTGAAGTAAGCTTGGTTGCCATTCTCGATGCTGACAAGGAAGGTTTCCTACGTAACGAACGTGGCTTAATCCAGACCATTGGACGTGCTGCTCGTAACAGCGAAGGGCATGTGATTATGTATGCGGACACGATGACTCAATCTATGCAACGAGCTATAGATGAAACGGCTCGTCGTCGCAAAATCCAGATGGCTTATAATGAAGAACATGGTATTGTACCTCAGACAATCAAGAAAGAAATCCGTGACCTGATCGCTGTAACTAAGGCAGTTGCTAAGGAAGAGGACAAGGAAGTCGATATCAATAGTCTCAACAAACAAGAACGCAAGGAACTCGTCAAGAAACTAGAAAAACAAATGCAAGAAGCCGTCGAAGTGCTTGACTTTGAACTGGCAGCTCAGATTCGTGATATGATGTTGGAAGTGAAGGCGTTGGATTAGTGAAGGAGAAAAACAAATGAACCTAACTATCAAACAGATGGAAACCCCTGAAGAGATAGAAGGTAAATCCTTCGTTCATTGGCAAACGTGGAGAGAGGCTTATGATGATCTTTTACCTGCAGAATTTCAGGAGACGATGACATTAGAAAGATGTCGATTCTTTAGTCAAAAATATCCAGGAAATACATTGATTGCGATAGATGATATGAAGGTAGTTGGTTTTATCAGTTATGGAAACTTTCGTGATGAGACTATTCAAGCTGGTGAAATTATTGCCTTATATGTTTTAAAAGATTATTATGGAAAAGGTATTGCTCAGAAGTTAATGAAGGAAGCTCTGACGACTCTTGAACAGTTCTCTGAAATATTTTTATGGGTATTAAAAGGGAATAAGCTAGCCATTGCATTCTATCAAAAAATGGGTTTTACTTTTGATGGGCAAGAAAAAATACTTGATCTTGGAAAACCTATCACTGAAATTAGAATGGTACGTAAGAAATCATCAAAATTTGAGAGTTAAATACTGGTAGAATTGCGATTTTGTTTTCAGATTACGCAATGAACAAACAATCACGTTTTAGAATATATTTTTGAATAGAAAGAAGTTATTATGAAATTGAAAGAGACGAAGTATAAGAAGTCATCAGGCTTAGATTCTATTCGTTTTTGGTTACAGGGCATCGATTTATCAAATTTATGCTTGATATTGTCTTTTATATCATCTTGTTCCTAGTTATAGAATTTACAACATCACAGAACAAAAGCATTCCAGCTGATTTTCGGTACAGAGAACTCTTATTTCCTTTGCAATTGAATCTTTTTATCTTGGGTAATAGGTTCTATGCTCTCTTTTTGTCAGTGAGAACTGAAAAAGAAAGGACCCTTAAAAGATTTTGTGAACCCTTTATTTATATCAATGTCCTTAGCTTCATTTTTCAATTGATTGGTGTGAGAAAAAGAGGAAGAGTTGTTCTCTCACCCTTGTTTTCACTGGAGTCATCCTATGTCTGGTTTCCTATTGTCGTCTACCTTCTGGTCTTGATGTTAACTTTGGCAATCTTCTTTCTCTCTAAAGCTTCAAAAAAAGGAGTAGATGAAAATGAAGATGAGTAGGCAAATGAAGTACAAGACAAAAGAAAAGTCTTCTTGGACTAAGAGGATTTTTCTTTGGATGGAAAGGCACCGAAGGATTGGTCAACTCCTGGATACGAGTGTGTTATTCGGATCTTTGTTTGTATCATTTCTTGCTGCCTCTTTCATTGGTTCTCCATTCCCAAACTTAAACTATCTTTCTCCCTTAAGCTTTAATCTTTTCCTTCTGCTCTTATCAACCTATTTCCTTGTCTTTCGTTTTAGTAGTGATAAACTTGAGAAATGGCGTTACTTTTCATGGGGATTTATTGGGTTCAATGGTCTTCTTTTTCCCTTTCATCTCTTGGTGGGTCTGAATTGGCTAGGACGTCGTAAGTCAACGAATTTCCCCCCTATAATTTCTATGGATCCGGCCTATGTCTGGGCTCCTATTGTAAGTTATCTCTTTTTCTTTTTCTTAGGGCTGGGCATTCTGCTTTTGGTTATACGGATAGAAAAGAGAAGAAGGAGGCGTAAATGGAACGAAAGATTAAGAAACCAAAGAAGATCAAACAGCAGAAGATCAAAATGAGAAAAATCCATAAAAAGTATTCTTTGATAGCTCACGTCCAATTGTGGATGGGAAGGCATCCAAAGCTTGCTTCTTTTATGGATGGTGGCATAATATTATTTTCTATTTTTGGTATCATGTATGTGTTGTTTGGGACAATACTTATCCCGAAACCATATCAGGAAATGTCCTATGTCTTGCCAATTATTATGAATTTTGTCTTTTTGGTGTACACACTCTATCAAGGTATTTTTAGAGATGGTTTTAGTGAAAAGACTTCAGTAAAAGGATTTTTACAACCTTTTCTATACATAAATGGACCTATTTTTCTTCTCCACTTACTTGTTGGGGTGAAAGGGAGAAATGTTAAAAAAATTCCTTCCCTATTATCTGTCGATTATCGCTACATCTGGCTTCCGATTGCTACCTATCTAATCTTTTTCATCATTCCAGCGATAGTGATGGTGATTTTGAAATATAAGGACAAAAAGAGGAAAAATCATGAAAAAAGAAAATCGAATTAAATTATTTTCATTTAAAACACTTTATTTGGCTTTGCTGACCTTTGTGGTTCTTCATTTGGTGTTGTTGGTTTTTGGACTATCTTTTACGCCGATTTTGTGGAATAGTTGGTTTTTCATTCTTTGTTTGACCTTCCTAATCCATCCCTGGAGAATCTTTTATAGAACAAGAGATGTTCAATGGTATCACCTTATTTTTCAAATATTTAGTGGATTAGTGGCACTTTATCTTTGGTTTGGAGCATTTTTTGCTTTGTCAATTGTCTCGGATCCAACCATTCCTATTAATATAGACTATCACATACAAGATAAAGAAATCATCATTGTTAGAGGTTTTTTGGCCCGTAGTACTTATGAACATCACGAGTTGATTAATCCATTCATCATGAAATCTGATATTAAGTTCGAAAAAGGCATATAACAACTTAGAAAGCGAGAAAATCCATGTCCCGTGCCCAAGCAACCATTTTAACCAACATCTGTCTGATTGAAGACATTGAAACTAAGCGAGTAGTCATGCAATATCGCTCTCCTGAAAACAATCGCTGGTCTGGCTATGCCTTTCCAGGAGGTCATGTTGAGAATGGCGAGGCCTTTGCCGAATCTGTCATTCGTGAAATATACGAAGAAACTGGCCTGACCATTCAGAATCCACAACTGGTCGGTATTAAAAATTGGCCCTTAGATACAGGTGGGCGCTACATCGTTTTTTGTTATAAGGCGACAGAGTTTACTGGAAGTCTCCAATCCTCAGAGGAAGGAGAAGTATCTTGGGTAGAAAAAGACCAGATTCCAAACTTGGAACTGGCCTATGATATGTTGCCTCTGATGGAAATGATGGAAGCACCTGACAAGTCTGAGTTCTTCTATCGCCGCCGTACAGAAGATGGCTGGGAGAAAGAGATTTTTTAGTTGTAAGATTACTGGAACGGTGTTAACCTTTAATGATTAGTACTTAAATATAGGATAAGTATGTCGGTGTATGTCAACTGAATACTTCAAAATTTCCTATTCTTCTTTTCTATCTTTATCTTTAACAATCTCCACCTTCATTTTTGAAATCGGAGATATTTTATTTTATGGTATAATCTTAAAATATGAAAGGAAGTAAAAGAAAATGGCTGATAAGGTAATTGAACAATATGCAAAACAAGATAATCTTGACATTAGAGTAAAGCTACATAAGAAGTATTCAAAAAATAAATTAGGGTTTAATAATTGGATATTTTCCAACTACCAAATTACTGATGAAGTAAAGGTTCTAGAATTGGGATGTGGTACAGGAGAACTATGGAAAAGTAATAGTGATTCTATTGATAGAATGAAGCAGTTGGTTATTACAGATTTTTCTAAAGATATGGTGAAAACAACGAAGTCAGTGATTGGAAATAGAGACAATGTCAACTATGAAATAATGGATATTCAAAAGATTTCTTTTGAGAATGAAACATTTGATATTGTTATTGCTAATATGCTTCTACATCATGTAAATGATATTCCTAAAGCGCTCTATGAGGTGAATAGAGTCTTAAAAACAGGCGGAATTTTTTACTGTGCTACATTTGGTGAAAATGGAGGTGTAGATTATTTGGCAAGTTTATTTAAAGATGAGGTTAATCAAGATTTGGAAAATAAAACTTTTACTTTACAAAATGGCAAAAGTTACCTAAGTAGGTACTTTAACTCTGTCGATATATTACTCTATGATGATGAGTTACGGGTAACTAGTATAGATGACCTAGTTAAATACATCCGATCCTTTAAAGGAATTTCAGAAATAGGTTCGTTAGAAGAGGAAATAATACGTAAAAGATTGGAAAGTGAGTTTAATAATGGTATGTTGATCATTCCTAAAGAATATGGTATGTTTATCGCTCGAAAGTAAAATTAAGAGAACGAAATTGTAAAAGATTATTGAGAAGATTTTCAATGTAAAATTAAACGGATAGTGTTTAGAGAATGTTACAGCTAATTCTATATATAAGTCTCAACTTTTTAGATTTGAAGAAGTTTCTTGGGTGCAAAAAGACCAGATTCCAAACTTGGAACTGGCCTATGATATGTTGCCTTTGATGGAAATGATGGAAGCACCTGACAAGTCTGAGTTCTTCTATCGCCACCGTACAGAGGACGGCTGGGAGAAAGAAATTTTCTAGTCTTTTACTAAATAACCTAACTGATCCAAGGCCTCCTCGATATAGTGGAGGTCTTGTTGCGTTTCGGCTTCAACAAGGTGGTAATGAATGCCATCTGTCAATTCAGAAAGGGGTCTAAAGTCTGAATTCTCGACTTGTTCCAGAAAGTGCTGGACATCTCGGCGGCAAGTGAGTTTGAGTAGGGTTTCAATTTCGCCATAAACGGGATGATCGATTAAGATATTTTGAACGCGTCCGCCATTATCTACAATAGCTAGAAGTTCCTGACCGATTTCTTCCAGTTCATGTTTCACTTTAAAGAGTTTGTGCACGTAGGGGCTGGCATCATTTCCTTTGTAGATATAGCCACGATTGGTGGATAGGATAGGAGCTCCATCTGCTCGGAGAATAGCGATATCCTGTACAATGACCTGGCGTGTAACATGGAAGTGTTCAGCCAGGGTTTGACCATTGAGAGCTTTTGGCGCCTCTTTTAACAGTTTGAGAAGAGCTTGTTTGCGATCCTTTGTCATAGTTTTTCCTTTTAGCGACGTTTTCGAAGCACTTTATAGACAGCTAGTGCTAATGTATAGTCTACCATACTATGGACAATTGTTCCAAAACCAACTAGGACAAAAAGAACATAAAACATATTTTCAACATTTGTCCCTGAAGTAGCATAAAAGATGATACAAGCTATTACTTCAGCGATAGCATGAACAATACCCAAAACAAAGTTGAAAATCCAAGATGCCTTTGGTTTATCCAAGGTTTCAGGGAATTTCTTTAAGTACAAAGCCCCCAAAGTACCAAAAACAATGTGAGAGAAGGCACGAAGTACAATAACAGGCGGATAACCTGCCATCAGGAAGCCGAGACTAGAAGCAATAATCACAAAAGCAGCCATCAAAGGCGAAAGAAACATGGCGATAAAGATGGGGATATGACTTCCCAAGGTGTAAGAAGCCGGTGGGATAACGATTTTAAAAGGCATAATGATTGGAATCAAAATCGCTATTGTAGTGAGTAAGGCAGTCATAGTCATAAACTGCGTTTTTTTCCGTATATCCATAAGAACCTCCATTTATCTGTATATACACAAGTATAGTACAATAAATCCCCAATCAAGTCAAGAAGTATTATTGATTTTTCAGGAAAATTTGGTTAAAATGTGGTAAAGAATAATAGGAACTGAGGAGAAATTGTGATGATACTTTTTGTTTACCTAATCGTGGTAATCGTGATGATGTCAAAACAGAAAAGTGAAGGGAAAGTAGTCTCAGGTTGGACTCGTTTCCTAGTTTATAGTTTATTAGTCCTTTCGATACTCTCTCTATTAGCAAGTAGTCTGGCTATTTCACTTTTTAGCCTACCTTTACTAGGTTTTCTTTTGATGGCCGCAATACTAGAAATTGCCCATTTCGTCAGATTGGTGATTACATTTGGTTTGGTTTTACTATCACTAACCTTATACTTGGATAGCCAGAAAAGTCAGCAACCTACCCCTCTTTCACATCAGCTCCTGCGCTTTGGATTTCACATTCTATTGATGTTTCTCATGTTTTAAAAGCTAAACTCCACCTTCAGGATGAAAGTGGAGTTGTTTTTTTATTTCTTCAAGGTTTCGAGACGGGGAACAATTGCTACTGTTAGAACGGCAGAGATGACAAGCTCGGCAATTGAGTTTGTAGAAATAACTGTTGCTAGGAGTTTTTGGATATTGCCGTCGAAGACATTTCCAAAAAGGAAGAAGATTCCCCCAAGGACAAAGACGGTGTTGGTAAGGGAACCGAGGGCACCAGCAAAGATGAGACCCGTTCTGTTTTTTAATAATTTATAAACTAGATAAGGTGTCAGCCCAATCAAAACGCGAGGGACAATAGCGATAATCGCAGAATAGATATTTCCGTTCGGTACGAATGGTGAGAAGAGGTAGCTGGTTGGAAGGATGGTAATCGTGTTTACCGTTAAGCTCAATAGTCCCATAAGAAAACCAAGTGTAACACCAACTCGAGGACCATAGATGATACTAGCAATGATTACTGGAACATGAATGATAGTTGGCTTAATTGGGAATGGGAATAGATTAAATAAGAGTGAGCTCAGAAAGTGAATGACCAACATGGTCGCAAAAAAGATAGCAATCGGAGCAATATTAGAGCGTTTTTTCATTGAGTGTTTCCTTTATTCTTTCTAAAATAATATTCAGGTCTGCTAAAGCACCCTTGCCGTAGTCTCGGCAAGCTAGGAGGGATTCTTTAGGATAGATAAGCTTGTAGCCAAATGTTTCTAGTGTCTTCAGGTTTGACTGAGTGGCTGGATGATCGTACATTTTTGTATTCATAGCAGGAGCAAGTAGTTTAGGAATATTTTGGGGTAAAGCTAATGCTGTACTAGTCACCATGTTATCCGCAAAACCGTGCGCAAGTTTAGCAATGGTATTAGCGGTAGCAGGGACAACGATAAAAAGGTCTGTTTCTTTTCCTCTTTCGATATGATTGACTTGATCAGGGTAAGGTTCCTGCATGACATCAAGGTGAACTGGATTCTGTGAGAGTACCTGTAGTGTCAAAGGTTGGATAAACTCTCTCGCCGCCTCGGTCATTAAGACAGTGACATCATGGCCTTGTTTTTTCAAAGAACTGACTAAATCAGCTGCTTTATAGGAGGCTATGGAACCTGTCACTGCGATCAGAATGTTTGCCATGGCTTTCCTTTCTATGAATCGTAAGCATGAATTTTCTCAAGGAGGAGGTTCGCAATTTCCTCTTTGGTTTGAACTGTTTGAAGATGATCTTTCTCAACAAAGATTGCCCGATGCTGATATGTTGATATTTGAGTCAGGTCATTAGCAATGATCAAGTCTGCTTGATTTTTGATAAGACTCTGTTTAGCAATTTCTATGAGATAGTCCTCAGAGACATCAACCAGCAGTTTGAAACCAATCAGATGAATAGAAGGATTCCACTCTTTGACTAGAGAGATAATCTTGGGTGTTTTTTTCAAAAATAAAATCTGCACTTCATCATTTGAAGAAATCTTAGCTTCTCTGTTTTGCTTGTCTAAAAATTCTTCCAAATTAGAACTCGTCTTAACTTCATCTAGTCCCGTCATATAAACAGGAGTGTAGTCAGAAACTGCCATCGAATGAATCAAGACCTGATAATCTTGAACACACCCTTTCATCTCAAAAAGGAGATCATTGCTGTTCTTAATTTCTCTAATGCTTAGGTTGGGATGAGGTTCTGGCTTAAGAGCTCTAGGAGTAGTAATCAAACAAACCTCATGACCAGCAGCAAGTAGGGCTTCGGTGATGATTTTCCCCAAGCGACCAGTCGAGTGATTAGTGATAGAGCGGACGCTATCGATTGCTTCACTTGTGCCGCCTGACGTAACTAAAATTTTCATAAGACTATTGTACCAAAAAATAAAATAGAATCAAAAGAAAGCGTTTGTTTTTTTATCTAATTTCCCAGCAAGATTATAGTTTTTGGCTATAAAAACTTATAAAAAGTAAAAAAGACGACTAAAATAGCCTTTAAAACTTTACGTTTATAAACTTTACCAAGCTTTTTGTATGTGATAAAAACTTTTTTTTGTGTTATAATGAATTATCACATTAGAGGTTAGAGGAGTTTTGAATGAAAACAGATATTGAAATCGCACAGAGTATTGAGTTGAAGCCAATCGTTGATGTTGTTGAGAAACTTGGTATTTCTTACGACGATTTGGAATTGTACGGGAAGTATAAGGCTAAACTCAGCTTTGATAAAATTCGTGCAGTTGAGAGCAATCCAGTTGGGAAATTGATCTTGGTTACTGCCATCAATCCAACACCAGCAGGTGAAGGAAAATCAACCATTACCATTGGTCTTGCGGATGCCTTGAACAAGATTGGCAAGAAAACCATGATTGCCATTCGCGAACCGTCACTTGGTCCAGTGATGGGGATTAAGGGTGGTGCAGCAGGTGGTGGTTATGCCCAAGTTCTTCCAATGGAAGACATCAACCTCCACTTTACCGGGGATATGCATGCCATTACAACTGCTAACAACGCTCTTTCTGCTTTAATTGACAATCACTTGCACCAAGGAAATGAGCTGGGAATTGACCAACGTCGTATTATTTGGAAACGTGTTGTGGACTTGAACGACCGTGCTCTTCGCCATGTGACCGTTGGACTTGGTGGCCCTCTAAATGGTATTCCACGTGAGGATGGTTTTGATATTACCGTTGCTTCAGAAATCATGGCCATTCTTTGCTTGGCGACGGATATTGAAGATTTGAAACGTCGTTTGGCGAATATCGTTATCGGTTATCGCTATGATCGTACACCTGTTTCTGTAGGTGATTTGCAGGTTGAGGGTGCTTTAGCATTGATTTTGAAAGATGCTATTAAACCGAACCTGGTTCAGACAATTTACGGTACACCTGCCTTTGTACACGGTGGTCCATTTGCCAATATCGCTCATGGATGTAACTCTGTCTTGGCAACAACAACAGCCCTTCACTTGGCTGATTATACAGTCACTGAAGCTGGTTTTGGTGCGGACCTTGGTGCTGAGAAATTCCTTGATATCAAGACGCCAAACTTGCCAACATCTCCAGATGCTGTTGTCATCGTCGCAACCTTTCGTGCTCTTAAGATGAATGGTGGCGTAGCTAAGGACGCTTTGACAGAGGAAAATGTGGAAGCAGTTCGTGCAGGTTTTGCTAACTTGAAACGCCACGTTGAGAACATCCGTAAGTTTGGTATTCCAGCAGTTGTTGCGATTAACGAATTTGTTTCTGATACTGAAGCAGAAATCGCAGCCTTGAAAGAACTTTGTGCTTCAATCGATGTTCCAGTAGAGTTGGCTAGTGTCTGGGCTGATGGCGCAGAAGGTGGAGTAGCGCTTGCTGAAACGGTTGTTAATACTATTTCTGAAAATCCATCCAACTATACTCGCCTTTATGACAACGACCTTTCTGTCCAAGAAAAGATTGAAAAGATTGTCACTGAAATCTATCGCGGTACAAAAGTCAACTTTGAGAAGAAAGCTCAAACGCAAATCGCTCAAATCGTTCAAAATGGTTGGGACAAATTGCCAATCTGTATGGCTAAAACTCAGTACAGTTTCTCAGACAATCCGAATGCACTCGGTGCTCCAGAAAACTTTGAAATTACCATTCGTGAGTTGGTACCAAAATTGGGTGCAGGCTTTATCGTTGCCTTAACAGGTGATGTCATGACAATGCCAGGACTTCCAAAACGTCCAGCCGCTCTCAATATGGATGTTGAAAGTGACGGAACCGTTCTAGGATTGTTCTAAGATTTAGATGATATTAAAAGAGTTTGGAAATGCTATCCAAGCTCTTTTTCCTGTTAAAAAATAACCTCAACTTCATTTGAAAAATACATGTTTTGTAAATACTGATGAAAACTTTGCTTGTCAAAGTGTTCTCTGTAAAGTTTCTATTTTACCTGATTTCTGATATAATAGAAATATTGACTTCAAGAGTAAGGAAGAGAAGATGAACGCATTATTAAATGGAATGAATGACCGTCAGGCTGATGCGGTGCAAACGACAGAAGGTCCCTTGTTGATCATGGCAGGTGCTGGTTCTGGGAAGACCCGAGTTTTGACCCACCGTATTGCTTATCTAATTGATGAAAAAATGGTCAATCCTTGGAATATCTTGGCCATTACCTTTACCAACAAGGCTGCGCGTGAGATGAAAGAGCGTGCTTATGGTCTTAATCCAGCTACTCAGGACTGTCTGATTGCGACTTTTCACTCCATGTGTGTTCGTATTCTGCGTCGGGATGCGGATCATATCGGCTACAACCGTAATTTCACAATTGTAGATCCTGGTGAACAACGAACCCTTATGAAACGCATTCTCAAGCAATTAAATCTGGATCCTAAAAAATGGAATGAACGGACTATTTTGGGAACCATTTCCAATGCTAAGAATGATCTAATTGATGATGTGGCTTATGTTGCTCAAGCTGGTGATATGTATACGCAAATCGTGGCCCAGTGTTATACAGCCTATCAAAAAGAGCTTCGTCAGTCAGAGTCGGTTGACTTTGATGATTTGATTATGTTGACCCTACGACTCTTTGATCAGAACCCTAACGTTTTGACCTATTACCAACAGAAGTTCCAGTACATCCATGTTGACGAGTACCAAGATACCAACCATGCCCAGTACCAACTGGTCAAACTTTTGGCTTCGCGCTTTAAAAATATCTGCGTGGTCGGTGATGCAGACCAATCTATCTACGGTTGGCGTGGGGCTGATATGCAGAATATCTTGGATTTCGAGAAAGATTACCCTAACGCTAAGGTTGTTTTGTTGGAAGAAAATTATCGTTCAACCAAAACCATTCTCCAAGCAGCCAATGAGGTCATCAAAAACAATCAAAATCGCCGCCCTAAGAATCTCTGGACCCAGAATGCTGATGGGGAACAAATCGTCTACTACAGAGCCAACGATGAACAAGATGAGGCTGTTTTTGTAGCCAAAACCATCGATGAACTCGGTCGAACTCAAAACTTCCTCCATAAAGACTTTGCAGTTCTTTATCGAACCAATGCGCAATCCCGTACTATTGAGGAAGCCCTGCTCAAGTCCAATATTCCTTATACTATGGTTGGAGGGACCAAGTTCTACAGCCGTAAGGAAATTCGCGATATTATCGCTTATCTTAACCTCATTGCTAATTTGAGTGACAATATCAGTTTTGAGCGTATTATCAACGAGCCTAAACGTGGAATTGGGGCAGGTACTGTTGAGAAAATTCGCGACTTTGCTAACCTACAAGAGATGTCCATGCTAGACGCTTCAGCCAATATTATGTTGTCAGGTATCAAAGGTAAGGCAGCCCAGTCTATCTGGGATTTTGCCAATATGATTTTGGATTTGCGGGAACAACTGGACCAATTAACTATCACCGAGCTGGTGGAGGCTGTTCTAGAAAAAACAGGTTATGTCGATATTCTTAATGCTCAGGCAACCTTGGAAAGCAAGGCGCGGGTTGAAAATATCGAAGAGTTCCTATCTGTTACCAAGAACTTTGATGACAATCCTGATAGCCAAGAAGAAGAAACAGGTTTGGATAAACTCAGTCGTTTCTTGAATGACTTAGCCTTGATTGCGGATACAGACTCAGGCAGTCAGGAGACATCTGAAGTAACCTTGATGACACTCCATGCAGCGAAAGGACTCGAGTTCCCAGTTGTCTTTATCATTGGTATGGAGGAAAATGTATTTCCGCTTAGCCGTGCGGCTGAAAATCCAGATGAGCTAGAAGAAGAACGCCGTTTGGCCTATGTAGGTATCACACGTGCAGAAAAGATCCTCTATCTGACCAATGCCAACTCTCGCTTGCTTTTCGGTCGTACCAATTATAATCGTCCAACACGTTTCATCAATGAAATCAGTTCGGACCTGCTTGAGTATCAGGGCTTGGCTCGACCAGCCAATACTAGCTTTAAGGCTTCTTATAGCAGTGGCGGAGTGGCCTTTGGTCAAGGTATGAGCTTAGCCCAGGCCCTTCAAGAACGGAAACGCAATGCCGCACCAAGCTCTATCCAGTCTAGTGGTCTCCCATTTGGACAATTTGCAGCCGGAAATAAAAAAGATTCGACTGATACAAGTTGGTCCATTGGGGATATTGCTCTTCACAAGAAATGGGGAGAGGGAACGGTCCTAGAAGTTTCGGGTAGTGGTGATACTCAGGAATTGAAAATCAATTTCCCAGAAGTGGGGCTGAAAAAACTCTTAGCCAGTGTTGCCCCAATTGAGAAAAAAATCTAATTTTCCATCCTTCTCACGAATAATAAAGTGAGGAGGATTTTTATGTACAGTATTTCATTCCAAGAAGATTCACTCTTGCCTAGAGAAAGACTAGTTAAAGAAGGAGTAGAGGCTCTGAGTAATCAAGAATTGCTAGCTATTCTGCTAAGAACCGGAACACGTCAGGCTAATGTATTTGAAATTGCTCAGAAAGTCTTGGATAGTCTTAACAGTCTAACTGATTTGAAAAAAATGACCCTGCAGGAATTGCAGAGTCTGTCTGGTATTGGACGCATTAAAGCTATTGAACTACAAGCAGTGATTGAACTGGGGCATCGTATTCATAAACACGAAACCCTTGAGATGGAAAGTATTCTCAGTAGTCAAAAGCTAGCCAAGAAAATGCAACAGGAACTTGGCGACAAAAAACAAGAGCACCTAGTGGCGCTCTATCTCAATACTCAAAATCAAATCATTCATCAACAGACCATCTTTATCGGATCTGCGACACGCAGCATTGCTGAACCGAGGGAAATCCTTCACTATGCTTTGAAGCATATGGCGACCTCGGTGATTCTCGTTCACAATCATCCATCTGGTGCTGTATCTCCTAGTCGAAACGACGACCATGTCACTAAACTAGTCAAGGAAGCCTGCGAACTGATGGGAATTGTTTTCTTGGACCACCTAATTGTCTCGCACTCGGATTACTTTAGTTACCGTGAAAAGACGGATTTGATTTAGAGTTCGTTAACAACATAGTCAAATAGCGTTTTATCTTTGGGGCGATTTTCAAATAAAAATTCAGGGTGCCATTGAACACCAAGATAAGGGAAACCGTCCGTAGTTGTCACAGCTTCAATGATTCCATCTTTAGGATCATGTGCTACAACCTTAAGATTAGGAGCTAAATCTTTAATGCTCTGGTGGTGGAAGGAGTTGATATGAGAGATTTCTCCATAGATTTCTCGAAGAATAGTATCAGGTTCTGTTACGAGGCGTTGTGTTGTGTATTCGGCTGAACAGTCCTGCCAATGATCCTCGATATCTTGGTGAAGCGTGCCTCCCATAGCGACATTGAAAAGTTGAGTACCCCGACAAACAGAGAAAATTGGTTTCTTTTGCTTAATCGCTTCTTTGATAAGTGCTAGTTCAAAAATATCTCTTTGAAGGTGGTAGTCATCACTATCAATAGCCTTTGGTTCACCATAGTATTTTGGATCAACATTTTGCCCACCCGTTAGGATGAGCTTATCAATGATACTGATGTAATAGGCAGCCATTTCTTGATCACCAATCGGTAGGATGATTGGAATTCCGCCAGCGTCTTTGACTCCTTCAACAAAGCCCTTTGCTGCATAGCTCATCATGATGTCATCATCTGGATGAGCTTTTTCATTTCCTGTAATCCCAATAACTGGTTTTTTCATAAATGCTTTCGCTTTCTAATCCTCTTTACGCATAAAATAGAGGAGGGTTTGGAGTTCGCTTGTCAAATCGACATACTGAACGACCACATCTTTTGGGAGGTGAAGGTGAACAGGGGAAAAGCTGAGAATACCTTTTATACCTGCATCAACCAAAAGATTGGCAACTTCTTGTGATTGAACACTTGGAACTGTTAGGATAGCAGTTTTGACATCTGCTTCTTTGATTTTTTCTTTAATCTGCGAGATACCATAGATTGGAATTCCATCAGGTGTCTGGCTTCCAACTTCTGGATGGTCATCTAGGTCAAAGCCCATGATAATTTTCATCTTGTTACGCTCGTGGAAGCGGTAGTGGAGTAGGGCATGTCCCATATTTCCGATTCCAACCAACATAACATTTGTAATTGAGTTATCATTTAGGAGATCAGCAAAAAAATTCATCAATTTTTTGACATCGTAACCAAAACCACGACGACCTAGTTCACCAAAATAGGAAAAATCCCGACGAACGGTCGCAGAATCGATACCGATAGCCTCTGCAATTTGCTTGGAGTTGGCACGTTCGATTTTTTCTGCATGAAATCTCTTGAAAATTCGATAGTAAAGAGAGAGTCTTTTTGCTGTTGCTTTTGGAATAGCAGACTGTTTATCTTTCACAAAATCACAACCTTTCTATTCTTCTATTTTATAGAAACATTGTGAAAAAATCAACAAAAATAAGAAAAAACTAAGAAATTTCTTAGTTTTTATCTGAAAAATGAGCTTGTGATAGAAAACGGTAAAGATCGCCAACCAATCCTTGATAAATCACCTTATCATTCAGCGTTAAGGAGCTGAATAGCAGAGTATCAGGTAGGGTCACACAGCCTGATAGAGATAACATGAGCTCTTCGTAATCCTTATATTCAAGTGTACGTTCTACGTGATAGTTATCTTGATAGGTAAGCCGATACATAGTCAATTATCTTTCTTCTTTAATGAAGATACCGCGTTCTACTAAACTGTCCATGAGGAAGTAGAATTTTTCCTGATGAATGTGGTGGTCTTCTGATTTAAAGATATTGACCAAACGAAGGCCAGACTTGTCAGTGATGTTGAGTTTAGCACCTGTAAGGTCTTTATTGATGATGATTTTTAGTTTGAAGCCTTCACCACTGTTAGGTACTTTTTCAAGTAGACGAGTCAGTTCGTAGTTTCCAACCTTTGTTTCAAAGAAAGTATTATCTTTCAGTGTGAATTTTTTGACAGTTGGGCTAAGTGTATAGTCGTAGCGGCAGTTTTGTAGTTTAATGGTTTTTTCGAATGCCATTAGATTAATCTCCAATAATGTTTTTTAAGGTTTGTGCGAGTTGTATCAGTTCTTCCTCAGTGTTAAGAGGAGAGAGACTGATACGGACAGATTCTTTCAAACGATGTGAATCTGGTCCATAAAATGCTTCAAGCACATGACTGGTTTGCACAATACCAGCAGTACAAGCTGAACCGGTAGAAATTGAAATTCCTTCAAGGTCTAACCGTAGCAAGAGCAAATCATTTTTTTGACCAGGAAAGCCAATGTTGACAACATAAGGTAGTTGGTGGTTGCTTTCATTGAGATAGTATTCGAAACCTGCAATTTCTTCTAAAAAAGTAGATTTGAGTGCGATTAGTTTTTGGTAATGCTCAACTTGGTCATTTAAATCCTCTTTGAGAGCACTGACCATACCTACAATGGCAGCGAGATTTTCTGTTCCAGCCCGTTTTTTTTGTTCTTGATCACCACCATGAAGATAGGAGTCAAAGTCCCCAGTCGATGCGTAAAGGAAGCCGATACCTTTTGGTCCATGGAATTTGTGGGCAGAAGCGCTGAGGAAATCAATTCCCAATTCCTCGGGATGGATAGGAATTTTTCCGATAGCTTGAACAGCATCAACATGATAAGCAGCAGGATGGTCTTTTAAAATATGTCCAATCTCAGCGATAGGTAAGAGACTTCCAGTTTCATTATTAGCATACATGGTGGAAACGAGAATGGTATCGTCACGTAAAGCTTCTTGAATTTGCTGGGCAGTTATTTCTTGATTTACTGGTTGGATGATGGTCGCTTCAAAACTAAAATGTTGCACCAGGTAATCGATGGTTTCAAGCACAGAATGGTGTTCAATAGCTGTCGTAATGATATGTTTTCCACGATTTTGATGACGGAGACAATAGCCGATAATGGCTGTATTGTTACTTTCTGTACCGCCAGACGTAAAAAAGATATGTTGAGGTTTGGTTCCTAGTAAGTGGGCTAAGTCTTGACGAGCTTCTCTTAAGAGTTTGCCAGCCTGCCGACCATGACCATGAATACTAGAAGGATTACCATGAGTTTCTTGCATGACCTTGGTCATTTCTGCAATAGCTACTGCTGACATAGGAGTTGTAGCAGCATTGTCCAAATAAATCAAAGAATCACCTTATTTCTTTTTGTTGTAAGCAAAGAGTGGGCTGACTGGTTTTCTTTCATGGATGCGGACGATAGCATCTCCGATTAATTCGCTAGCAGTAATGTAGCATACATTTTCTGGAGTTCTTTCTTTGGTCGCTACTGAGTCTGTAACTAGGATTTCTTTGATGTTTGTAGCATCAAGGAGGTCTGCTGCACCTTCAACAAATAAACCGTGACTGGATACTGCATAAATCTCAGTTGCGCCTTCACGTTCAACGATTTTGGCTGCTTCAGAGAAAGTACGACCAGTATTTAGGATATCGTCAATCAAGATAGCCTTCTTGCCTTCAACATCCCCAATGATATAGCCTTCGTTACGATCAGAATCGTCTTGGGCGTAGTCAATGATAGCGATAGGAGCATCAAGGTATTCAGCCAAACTACGTGCACGTTTAACACCAGAGTTCTTTGGACTAACAACAACAACATCAGAGCCAAGAAGTCCTTTATCACAGTAGTGCTTAGCAAATAGAGGAACAGTATAAAGATTATCTACAGGAATATCAAAGAAACCTTGGACCTGAACAGCGTGGAGGTCAAGCGTTAGAACACGGCTTACACCAGCTTTGACAAGCATATTGGCAACCAGTTTTGCAGTGAGGGGTTCGCGAGAAGAAGCGATACGATCCTGACGCGCATAACCAAAGTAAGGAAGGACAACGTTGATACTATGAGCACTTGCACGTACACAAGCGTCAACCATGATCAACAACTCCATCAAGTGGTTGCTAACTGGGTAGCTGGTTGACTGGATGATGTAGACATCGTAACCACGGACACTTTCTTCAATGTTGACCTGGATTTCGCCGTCAGAAAATTGTCGAGAGGATAACTTCCCGAGAGGTACACCAACTGTATCCGCAATCTTTTGAGCGATTTCATGGTTAGAGTTTAGGGTGAAAAGTTTCATGTTGTTTCTATCTGACATTATAGACCGTCCTCTGTAAACTTTGTGAATCTTCTTTGAGAAAGTTTTGTTTTTCAAAGCCAGATTCTTTTATTTTTATCTTTTCTATTTTACCAAAAAAAGGAGATTATTTCAGCTTTTTTTCATGCTTTTAATAAAACGAATTAATTTTGATGGAGCTTTATGATAAGTTATCTGATTTTCATCTAAAAATCTTTGATAATCGGCTTTCCCTTTTTCATGGTCAGTGACTTCAAGCTCCAGTTCATAGTCCGTCTGGTCAAAGTAGTGACTTTCATCTAAGGACATTAAGCCAATTTCAGTTTTCGTTTCATAACGTAGAGTTGAAAGACAGCCTAGAACAAGCCAATCATGGTTTTCGATGCCAATCTTAGCGAGCTTCTCTAGAACGAGCCCTTGAGGTAGTTTTTGTTTTTCTAGGTATGATTCAGCTTTTTGAAGAGTTAGTTTCTGGTTGTATTCCATATTTCCTACAGTTTGAGGTACTTTCAAGGTCAATTCTGCCCAATCTGAAAAGGTGCGAATGCGCATGGCAACCTTCTTTTCACGCAATTGGAAATCTGGTGTATCAATGTAGTAGTTTTTCTGAAGGACAGGTTGGATATGGGAAAACTGTTTTTTTAGATGATCATATTCCTCTTTTTTCAGTAGTGTTTTCAGTTCAATTTCTAAATGTTTCATTTTTTCAACCTTTTCTTTATCTTTGAAAGCGGATTTATGGTATAATGTACAATGTATTTATTGTATAAGATTGTAGTGAAAAAATCAAAGATTTTCGATAGAGCAATCAAACATTACAAGGGAGAAAGTATGACCATAGAATGGGAAGAATTTTTAGATCCTTACATTCAGGCTGTAGGTGAGTTGAAGATCAAACTTCGGGGAATTCGCAAACAGTATCGTAAGCAAAGCAAGCATTCTCCGATTGAGTTTGTAACGGGTCGTGTCAAACCGATTGAAAGTATTAAAGAAAAGATGGCTCGTCGAGGAATTACTTATGCAAGTCTAGAACATGATCTGCAAGACATTGCTGGTTTACGTGTTATGGTTCAGTTTGTTGATGACGTTAAAGAAGTAGTTGAGATTCTACGTAAACGCCAAGATATGAGAATCGTTCAGGAACGAGATTATATCACTCATCGTAAGGCTTCGGGTTATCGTTCTTATCACGTGGTTGTCGAGTACACGGTTGATACGATCAACGGAGCGAAGACGATTTTGGCGGAAATTCAAATACGGACTTTAGCCATGAATTTCTGGGCTACGATTGAACACTCGCTCAATTATAAATACCAGGGCGATTTTCCAGAAGAAATCAGGAAAAGACTGGAAATTACAGCGAAAATAGCCTATCAACTGGATGAAGAAATGGGTAAGATTCGTGACGATATTCAGGAAGCGCAGGCTCTCTTTGATCCATTGAGCAGAAAATTAAATGACGGTGTAGGAAATAGTGACGATACAGATGAAGAATACAGGTAAACGAGTTGACCTCATAGCAAATAGAAAACCACAGAGTCAGAAAGTTTTGCATGAACTGAGGGAAAAACTAAAGAAACAACATTTTATACTGAACGATACCAATCCCGATATCGTCATTTCGATTGGTGGCGATGGGATGCTTTTGTCCGCTTTCCACAAGTATGAGAATCAGTTAGACAAGGTTCGATTTGTAGGTGTTCATACAGGGCATTTGGGATTCTACACAGATTATCGTGATTTTGAGTTGGATCAGTTGGTGACCAATCTACTGCTAGATACTGGTGCCAAAGTTTCCTATCCTGTTCTGAATGTTAAGGTAACGCTTGAAAATGGAGAAGTGAAAATCTTCCGAGCCTTAAATGAAGCGAGTATCCGTCGATCAGACCGCACTATGGTGGCAGATATCATCATTAACCACGTTCCGTTTGAGATATTTCGAGGAGATGGAGTGACTGTTTCAACGCCAACGGGAAGTACTGCTTATAACAAGTCCTTGGGTGGAGCTGTCTTGCATCCGACCATTGAAGCCTTGCAGTTGACGGAAATAGCGAGTCTTAACAACCGAGTCTATCGCACTTTGGGATCGTCAATCATTATTCCAAAAAAAGATAAGATTGAACTCTTGCCGACACGCAATGATTACCACACGATATCAGTCGATAACAGCGTCTATTCATTCCGTAATATTGAACGGATTGAGTATCAAATCGACCATCACAAGATTCACTTCGTAGCGACACCAAGCCACACTAGTTTCTGGAACCGTGTCAGAGATGCTTTCATCGGCGAGGTGGATGAATGAGGTTCGAATTTACCGCAGATGAGCACGTCAAAGTTAAAACTTTCCTCAAGAAACATGAGGTTTCTAAGGGACTTTTGGCTAAGATTAAGTTTCGAGGCGGGGCTATTCTGGTCAATGGCCAACCTCAAAATGCGACTTATCTCTTAGATATTGGATACAGGGTGACCATTGATATCCCTGCAGAGGAAGGGTTTGAGAGCCTTGAAGCAATTGATCGTCCACTGGATATTCTCTATGAGGATGACCATTTTCTGGTTTTAAATAAGCCTTATGGAGTAGCATCCATCCCAAGTGTCAATCATTCCAATACCATTGCTAATTTTATAAAGGGCTACTATGTCAAGCAAAATTATGAGAACCAGCAAGTTCACATCGTAACTAGGCTTGATAGAGATACATCTGGTTTGATGCTCTTTGCCAAGCACGGCTACGCTCATGCACGTTTAGATAAGCAGTTGCAACGAAAGTCTATCGAAAAACGTTACTTTGCTTTAGTTAAAGGAGCTGGTGTCTTGGAGCCAGAAGGGGAGATTATCGCACCAATTGCGCGTGATGTGGACTCCATTATCACGAGACGGGTTGCCAAAGGTGGGAAATACGCTCATACGTCTTACAAAGTTGTAGCGTCTTATGGAAATATTCACCTAGTCGATATTCGCCTGCATACTGGACGAACTCATCAGATACGAGTGCATTTTTCCCATATTGGCTTTCCTTTGTTGGGAGACGATTTGTATGGTGGTAGTCTGGATGACGGTATTCAACGTCAGGCTCTGCATTGTCATTATTTATCTTTTTATCATCCTTTTCTAGAACACGATTTGCAGCTAGAAAGCCCCTTACCGGATGATTTCAGCAATCTTATTACTCAGTTATCAACTAATACTCTTTAAAAACTATTTGGAGTATAATTTATTTTATTAAAGGAGAAAACTCATGGAAGTTTTTGAAAGTCTCAAAGCCAACCTGGTTGGTAAAAATGTACGCATCGTTCTCCCTGAAGGGAAAGAACCTCGTATCCTTCAAGCGACAAAACGTTTGGTTAAAGAAACAGATGTCATACCAGTATTGCTTGGTAAACCTGAAAAAATTAAAATCTACCTTGAAATCGAAGGGATCACTGAAGGTTACGAAGTTATCGACCCTTACCACTACGCTAAGTTTGACGAAATGGTTGCTGCGCTCGTTGAACGTCGTAACGGTAAGATATCAGAAGAAGAAGCTGGTAGACTCTTGCGTGAAGACGTTAACTACTTTGGTGTAATGCTAGTATATATGGGCTTGGTTGACGGTATGGTTTCAGGTGCACTTCACTCAACTGCTGCAACAGTTCGTCCAGCCCTTCAAATCATTAAAACTCGTCCTAATGTTACTCGTACTTCAGGTGCCTTCTTGATGACTCGTGGTTCAGAACGTTATCTTTTCGGAGACTGTGCGATCAACATTAATCCTGATGCTGATGACTTAGCTGAAATTGCTATTAACTCAGCAATCACTGCGAAAATGTTTGGTATCGAACCCAAAATTGCTATGTTGAGCTATTCAAGTAAAGGTTCTGGTTTTGGTGAGAACGTTGATAAGGTAGTAGCAGCTACACAACGTGCGCACGAACTACGTCCAGATCTTGAAATAGATGGGGAATTGCAATTTGATGCGGCCTTCCACCCCGAAACGGCAGCTTTGAAAGCTCCAGGAAGTAAAGTAGCTGGAAAAGCAACTGTATTCATCTTCCCAAGTATAGAAGCTGGAAATATCGGTTACAAGATTGCAGAACGTCTCGGTGGTTTCTCGGCTGTAGGTCCTGTTTTACAAGGTTTGAATAAGCCAGTTAATGACCTTTCACGTGGATGTAGCTCAGATGATGTATATAATCTTACCCTAATTACTGCAGCTCAAGCAGTTCATCAATAAGATTTAGTCCTCTTTCCCATGGGAAGAGGATTTTTAGTACTGAGAAAAGGACAGCTATAAGCTTCTATGTTATACTAGATATATGTTAGATTTGAAAAAATACGGTATCGTCATGTGGCCGGAGGAGAAGATCATTTCTTTTCGTGAGAAACTCCTCAACTGGTATGATGAAAACAAGCGAAATCTACCTTGGCGGAGAAGTAAAAATCCTTATCACATCTGGGTATCTGAAATCATGCTCCAGCAAACCAGGGTGGATACAGTTATTCCATACTACAAACGATTCTTGGACTGGTTTCCAACTGTTGAAAGTCTGGCGAATGCCCCTGAAGAGCGTCTGCTGAAGGCTTGGGAAGGTTTGGGTTATTATTCTCGAGTACGCAATATGCAAGTTGCTGCTCAGCAGATTATGACTGACTTTGAAGGGACATTTCCAAACACTTACGAAGAAATTTCTAGTTTGAAAGGGATTGGGCCCTATACTGCGGGTGCAATTTCCAGTATCGCTTTTAATTTACCCGAGCCTGCGGTCGATGGCAATGTCATGCGAGTTTTAGCGCGCTTGTTTGAGGTGAATTATGATATTGGAGTTCCCAGCAATCGCAAGATTTTCCAAGCTATTATGGAAATCTTGATTGACCCGAAACGACCAGGAGACTTTAACCAAGCTCTGATGGATTTAGGCTCTGATATAGAGTCTCCGGTTAACCCTCGACCAGAAGAAAGTCCTGTTAAGGAATTTAGCGCATCCTATCAGAATGGAACAATGGATCGATATCCGATCAAAGAACCCAAGAAAAAGCCTCTTTCTATTTATCTGAAGGCTTTGGTTGTGTGCAATGATCGAGGGCAATACCTACTTGAGAAAAATGAAAGTGAGAAACTGTTAGCCGGTTTTTGGCACTTCCCACTGATTGAGGTTGACGATTTCTCTAGCGATGATAATCCACTAGATCTCTTCTCACAAGTCAAAGAGGAAAGCAGAGCATTTGGACCAAGCCCTCAAGAAAACTTTGAGCAGGATTATGATTTAGAAGTGAATTGGTCCCAGCAAGTATTTGACCAAGTCAAGCATGTATTTAGTCATCGGAAATGGCATATTCAAATCCAAGCTGGTCAAGTGACGGAAACAAAACAGTTTTCGGACAGAGAAATTCGTTGGGTTTCTCCTCAGGAGTTTTCTGATTATCCACTTGCGAAACCTCAACAAAAAATTTGGCAGGCTTTTAAAAACAACTCTTGAAGATGAAGGCTTACAGTAGCCATTTGTGCCTTCTGTGCATTTTTTTGTTATAATAGATAGAGAAAAGGTGATAAAATGAAAAAAATATTAATTGTAGATGATGAGAAACCAATCTCAGATATTATTAAGTTTAATATGGCCAAGGAAGGTTATGAAGTTGTTACAGCCTTCAATGGTCGTGAGGCAATCGAGCTATTTGAAGCAGAGCAACCAGATATTATTATCCTCGACTTGATGCTACCTGAAATTGATGGTTTAGAAGTTGCTAAAGCTATTCGTAAGACTAGTAGCGTTCCGATTATCATGCTATCAGCTAAGGATAGCGAGTTTGACAAGGTTATTGGTTTAGAATTAGGTGCAGATGATTATGTTACAAAACCTTTCTCAAACCGTGAGTTGCAAGCACGTGTTAAAGCCCTGCTTCGTCGTACCAACCTAGTTTCAGTTGATAGTCAAGAGTCTGACGAGAAGAAATCCCAGCCACTTCAGATTGGTGATTTGGAAATTGTCCCAGATGCTTACGTGGCAAAGAAATATGGTGAGGAATTAGATTTAACCCACCGTGAGTTTGAACTCTTGTATCACTTGGCATCTCATATTGGTCAAGTGATTACGCGTGAACACTTGCTTGAGACTGTATGGGGTTATGACTATTTTGGTGATGTTCGTACAGTGGACGTGACCATTAGACGCTTGCGTGAGAAAATAGAAGACACTCCAAGTCGTCCAGAGTACATTCTCACACGTCGTGGTGTTGGATACTATATGAGAAATAATGATTGAAGATATTAGACAAACTATTCTGACCAGCGATTTTATCTTTATCTTGATTTTACTTGGTTTTATCCTGGTGGTGACCTTGCTCTTACTGGAAAATCGTCGGGATAATATCCGTCTGAAGGAGATAAATCAAAAGGTTAAGGACTTGATTGCAGGTGATTATTCTCAAGTTTTGGACTTGCAAGGAAGTACAGAAATCACCAATATCACCAATAATCTGAACGATTTATCAGAAGTAATTCGTTTGACCCAAGAAAATCTGGAACAAGAGAGTAAACGATTGAACAGTATTCTTTCTTACATGACAGATGGCGTTCTTGCGACCAATCGCCGTGGCCAGATTACTATGATCAACGATATGGCCAAGAAACAGCTCGGTGTGCAGAAAGAAGATGTTCTGAATAAAAGCATCCTCGAATTACTCAAGATAGAAGATGAGTATGAGCTACGTGATCTGATTACACAGATTCCTGAGTTGACGATTGACTCCCAGGATGTAAATGGTGAATACCTAAGCCTTCGTGTACGTTTTGCTCTGGTTCGTCGTGAGTCAGGTTTCATCTCTGGTTTGGTTGCCGTTTTACATGATACGACCGAGCAGGAGAAGGAAGAGCGTGAGCGAAGACTCTTTGTTTCGAACGTGAGTCATGAGTTGCGGACTCCTTTGACCAGTGTCAAGTCTTATCTCGAAGCCTTGGACGAGGGAGCATTGTATGATCCTGTTGCTCCTGATTTTATCAAGGTTTCGCTTGATGAAACCAACCGTATGATGCGGATGGTGACAGATCTCTTACATCTCTCTCGTATTGATAATGCGACAAGTCAGCTAGATGTGGAATTGATTAATTTTACAGCCTTTATCACCTTTATTCTCAACCGCTTTGATAAGATGAGAAGCCAGGATGACGAGAAAAAATATGAACTTGTTAGAGATTACCCAATCAATTCAGTTTGGATCGAGATTGATACCGATAAAATGACTCAGGTGGTTGATAATATTCTCAATAATGCCATCAAGTACTCACCAGATGGTGGCAAAATTACTGTCAGCATGAAGACCACTGATGACCAGATGGTTTTATCCATCAAAGACCAAGGTTTAGGTATTCCAAAGCAAGATTTGCCTAAGATTTTTGACCGTTTCTACCGTGTGGATCGTGCAAGAAGCCGGGCTCAAGGTGGAACTGGTCTAGGTCTAGCCATCGCAAAAGAAATCATTAAACAACACAATGGCTTTATTTGGGCCAAAAGTGAATATGGTAAGGGTTCAACCTTTACCATCGTGCTCCCTTATGATAAGGATGCCGTAAAAGAAGAAATATGGGAGGACGAAATAGAAGACTAAAATGAGTGAAATAGGTTTTAAATACAGTATTTTAGCATCAGGTTCTAGTGGAAATTCCTTTTATCTGGAAACCCCAAAAAAGAAAATTCTAATAGATGCAGGCTTGTCTGGTAAAAAAATTACTAGCCTGCTAGCTGAAATCAATCGCAAACCTGAAGATCTAGATGCGATTCTGATTACGCATGAGCATTCAGACCATATCCATGGAGTCGGTGTGTTGGCTCGCAAATATGGTATGGACCTTTACGCCAATGAAAAAACCTGGCAGGCTATGGAAAATAGCAAGTATCTCGGTAAGGTGGATTCATCGCAGAAGCACATTTTTGAAATGGGAAAAACCAAAACTTTTGGCGATATCGATATTGAGAGTTTTGGGGTTAGTCATGATGCCGCAGCACCCCAGTTTTATCGCTTTATGAAGGATGATAAGAGTTTTGTCATGTTGACTGACACAGGTTATGTTAGTGATCGTATGGCAGGAATTGTTGAGAATGCTGACGGTTATCTCATCGAATCTAACCACGACGTGGAAATCTTACGAGCAGGATCTTATGCTTGGCGACTCAAACAGCGTATCCTATCTGATCTCGGGCATCTCTCTAATGAGGACGGAGCTGAAGCCATGATTCGCGCAATGGGAAATCGAACCAAGAAAATCTACCTTGGCCACTTGTCCAAAGAGAACAATATTAAGGAGCTGGCTCATATGACTATGGTCAACCAGCTAGCACAAGCTGATCTGGGAGTCGGAGTAGACTTTAAGGTTTATGATACCTCACCAGATACCGCAACTCCATTAACAGATATATAAAAAGAAGGCGAGTGCCTTCTTTTGTTTTGTATTTTATCAGGGTTTTAGTGTGGTATAATGGTAAAAAAACTAAAGGAGTAGCAGTGTGAAGAGAGCATGGTTATTAAAGGATTACTATGACACAACAATTATCATACTTGCATTGATATCTTTTGTCCTTGTTTTGCTTGGATTTGCTGAGATGATTGATTTGGATAATCCACCCTACAGTATTATTGATTTACTGATTTGGTTTGTTTTTGTGGTAGATTATGGTTGGCGGTTCTTTTCAAGTAAAGAAAAATGGAGATTTATACTTGAAAATATCTTCGACTTGTTAGCTATCCTTCCTTTAAATGCTATTTTTACAGTATTTCGGCTAGGGCGTATCTTCCGCTTAGCAAGGCTGACAAAATTACTGAAACTAACTCGTCTTTTAAGAGTCGTTGAATTGACTGGCAAGTTGGAAAAGAAGGTTGGAAAACTCTTACGAACAAATGGCTTACTTTATATTTTCTATCTCAATTCCTTTATTGTACTGGTAGGCAGTTCAATTTTATCTGTTGTTGAAGAAAAATCTTTCTCAGATAGTCTTTGGTGGGCGCTTGTAACGGTAACGACTGTTGGTTATGGAGATATTATTCCTGCGTCGATTTTTGGGAAGTGGTTAGCTGTTTTACTAATGCTTGTTGGTATTGGCACAATAGGGATGTTAACAAGTGCCTTGACAAACTTTTTTGTAAAGGAGAATCCAGATGAACAGATAAAACTCGATAAACTACAAGATGAATTATCCAGTCAGAGAATACTACTTGAGAAACAATCTGAGAAGATAGAAGAACTGCATGGAATGATACAAGACTTGCTTGAAAAAACGTCCTATTGACCATATAAAAAACCACTCAACGAGTGGTTTTTTTACAATCCAGCAAAGTCCTTGATTTCTTGTGCTGACATAGAAGAGTCGCAACGGACATTGGTTTGGCCATCTGCAATGTGAACAAATCCTGGTACGGTTGGGATTCCATAGCGTGAACGGAATTCTTGCAATTCATTGAGTTGGCTTGGTTCTTCACTGTTGATGAAGTAAATGTGGGCTTTGGTTTCAGCTACGACACCTGCCAATGTACCTGCAAATTTACGACAGTAGGGGCAAGTTTTGCGACCAATGAAGAAGGTTGCAGTTTCTTTATTATCGAGTGCTTCTTGTGCACGCGCAACTGTAGTGACTTCAAGATCTTTGATATTATCTAAAAATTGTTCCATGAGATTACCTCGCTTTCATTGATAAGTCTAGTATGCCATAAAGTTTCTAAAAATGCTTAGATTTGATACGAAAAAAAGATGAGATTGGTTGGTCTCATCTTTTATAGATTTTTATTTTACAAACGCATTGATTTCTGCTTCGATGTTGGCAATTTTAGCTTGTGAATCTTCGTTGCTTTCACCCACAACTGCAATGTAGAACTTGATTTTTGGTTCGGTACCTGAAGGGCGAACTGCAATCCATGAACCGTCAGCAAGTGTATATTTCAACACATCACTTGGAGGAGTTGTTAAGTTTGTAACAGTACCGTCAGCAGCAGTAGCAGTTTGAGCCTTGAAGTCTTCTACGACAGTGATAGTTGTTGCATTCCATTCTTTCGGAGCATTGTTACGGAATTTAGCCATAATCGCTTTGATTTGTTCAGCACCATCAACACCAGAAAGAGTAACAGAGATAGTCTTTTCAGCGTAGTAGCCGTATTCTTTGTAGATTTCTTCGATACCGTCAGCAAGTGTTAAACCACGTGAACGATAGTAGGCAGCAAGTTCAGCAACGACAAGAACAGCTTGAATAGCATCTTTATCACGTACGAATGGTTTAATCAAGTAACCGAAGCTTTCTTCAAATCCCATCATGTAGGTGTGGTTGTGTTTTTCTTCGAATTCTTGGATTTTCTCTGCGATGAATTTGAAACCAGTCAAAACGTTGAACATGGTTGCGCCGTAGCTTTCAGCAATCTTTGTTACCAAGTCAGTTGATACGATGGATTTGCAGAGAGCAGCATTTTCAGGAAGAGTACCAGCATTTTTGTGGGCTTCCAAGATGTATTTAGCCATGATAGCACCGATTTGGTTACCTGAAAGGTTGAGGTAGCTACCATCTTTTTGAAGAACTTCAACACCAACACGGTCAGCGTCTGGGTCAGTTGCCACAAGAACGTCTGCACCAACTTGACGACCAAGTTCTTCAGCAAGTGCAAAGGCTGCTTGGTTTTCTGGGTTTGGAGATTTAACAGTTGAGAAGTCTGGGTCTGGAGTTGCTTGAGCTTCAACGACTTGAACTGAGTCAAATCCTGCTTGTGCAAGAGCACGGCGAGCCAACATTTCACCAGTACCATGAAGTGGTGTGTAGACAATCTTCATGTCTTTACCAAACTCTTCAATCAAGGCTGGGTTGATGTTTACGTCTTTGACTTCTTTAAGGTATTCCACATCGACAGCTTCGCCAATAACTTCAATCAAGCCAGAAGCTTTTTCAGCGTCCACATCAGCAACTTCCACAGCGAATGGATTTTCTATTCCACGGATATAAGTAGTCAAAGCGTCCGCATCGTGCGGGGGCATTTGTCCACCGTCTTCACCGTAAACCTTGTAACCATTAAATGGAGCTGGGTTGTGGCTAGCAGTAATCATGATACCTGCGAAACAGTTGAGGTGACGAACAGCGAATGAAAGTTCAGGAGTTGGACGGAGGCTTTCGAATACGTAAGATTTGATACCGTGTTTGGCAAGAACTGCAGCAGATTCAAAGGCAAATTCTGGTGAGAAGTGACGGCTATCGTAGGCAATTGCCACACCACGTTCTTTTTCATTTCCACCTTTTGACTCAATCAAACGAGCCAAACCTTCAGTTGCCTGACGAACAACATAGATATTGATACGATTTGTACCAGCACCGATCAAACCACGCATACCAGCAGTACCAAATTCAAGATTGGTATAAAAGGCATCTTCCTTAGTTTTTTCGTCCATATTTTCCAAATCTTGACGAAGGTAGTCTGGAAGGTCAGCAAAATCAACCCATTTTTGATAATTTTCTTGGTAAGTCATAGAGTGTCTCCTTTGTTTATTTGCTTTAATCGCATTCATTATATCACGATTTGACATTTTAGTAAAACGTTAGCATAACTTAAAATGTAGGAAATTTACTTTTGCTTTTTTGCGGTTAAATGGTGAGTACTGTGCTTACTTATACTAAGTTAGCGATGAAAACTAATTATTAGGTTCTTTATAACATGAAAGTTTATAATTCATTTTGTAGGTTTGTTGAAGAAAAAATCAAAAATAATGTTATATTCAATTATTTTTATAAAAAATCCTTTAATATATAAAATTAACAGATAGAAAAATTTAATGTAAAACTCTATAAATTTAAGATATTTTGAAAATATCTGGTTTCTGTTTTGATTTTTATTCTGCGTATGGTAAAATATAGTAAATCATTAAAGGAGAATCCATTATGAAAAAAATTCTTAAGCATTCTGCCTTGCTTTTATCAGCTTTAGCACTTGTTGCCTGTGGGGCTCAAAAAAAAGCAAGCGACAATGGTACTGCCTCGAACTCAAACTTTGAAGTTTCTGTAAAAGACGGTATGTTTGTATTGCCTAAAGATGAAGATTCATCTTCAAGCTACCTTGCACTTCAAGTCGAAATCAAGAACAATCGTGATAAACAGTTTAGTTTTACTAGCCAAGATATTACGCTTTATAATGAAAAAGATGAAAAATTACAACCAATTCAAATCCACGAAAGCGACAGTAAAACTAAATTTATGTCATATGGTGACAGTCTTTCTAAAGGAAAGAGTGTTGCTGGTTATGTAGTGTATGAAGTCGACAAGAATGCTAAGTATGAACTCCACTTCGCACCTAGCTTCTACGAAGATATCAAAGAAGACTCTAAAAAGAATAACGATGTAGCGATCAAGGTTGATCCAAGCCAATACGAGGATCATATTGATGAAGCAAAAGATGTAATGAAAAAATATGTCGATGCAGTTTACCTTAATGGAGAAAGCTCTGGTGGTGGAACGAACCTGAGCGCTACAGAAAATAAGTCGCAAGTTGTAGCACTTGCTGATGATAAAAAATCTTCTGATGATAGCGCTGAGTTCACAAACGACGCGAAAGCTGATAAAGAAGAGTTTATCAAGAAATTTACAGAATCATTCGGAAAAGGTTTCTATAACTACAAACCTTCTGATTCAGAACTTAGAACATTTGCAGATGCTTACATCAAAGCAAATGCTAAGAGAGCAAAAGTTGATTATAAGGTGAAGACATATTTACCAGATTATGCTGTTGTTTATGTTAGACCAGAAACAATTGACTTGGATAACTTAAATGTTCATGAATTGAGCCGTAAATTCTACGAAGAAAACAAAGGTAAATATAGCAACTACTCAGAAGCTATGAAAGCTGGTGAAAAATACATTTTAGAAAATGCACCGAGTCAATTTGATTCAACTCCTCTAGATACTAGTGATAACATGAAAAAAGAGGGTTATGAAATTAAAATGACTAAGAAAGATGGGAAATGGACCATCGATACCTCTTCTAAAAACTATGAATTGAAAGATATGGCTCGCACATTCCGTGGAGGCATTGGATACTAAGATGAAAAGTTCGAGTTTATGACTCGAACTTTTTTCGTTGCAATTGTGCAAAAGAGAAAAAGATAGTAAAATAGAGATATGATTATTTTACAAGCTAATAGAATTGAACGCTCTTTTGCAGGAGAGGTTCTTTTTGATAATATTAATCTGCAGGTTGATGAACGTGATCGGATTGCCCTCGTTGGGAAAAATGGTGCAGGTAAGTCTACTCTTTTGAAGATTTTGGTTGGGGAAGAGGAGCCAACTAGTGGAGAAATCAATAAGAAAAAAGATATTTCTCTATCTTACCTAGCACAAGATAGCCGTTTTGAGTCTGAAAATACCATTTACGATGAAATGCTTCATGTCTTTGATGACTTGCGTCGGACTGAGGAGCAACTGCGTCAGATGGAATTAGAGATGGGAGAAAAGTCTGGTGATGATTTGGATAAACTGATGGCGGATTATGATCGTTTATCAGAGAATTTCCGTCAGGCTGGTGGCTTTACCTACGAAGCTGATATCCGTGCTATCTTGAATGGTTTTAAGTTTGATGAATCTATGTGGCAGATGAAAATTGCTGAGCTTTCTGGCGGTCAGAATACTCGTCTGGCATTGGCTAAAATGCTCCTTGAAAAGCCAAATCTCTTGGTCTTGGACGAGCCGACTAACCACCTGGATATCGAAACTATTGCCTGGCTGGAAAATTACCTGATAAATTATAGTGGTGCACTCATTGTTGTCAGTCACGACCGTTACTTTTTGGACAAGGTTGCGACGGTTACACTGGATTTGACCAAGCATTCCTTGGATCGTTATGTAGGCAATTACTCTCGTTTTGTTGAGTTAAAGGAGCAAAAGCTAGCTACTGAGGCAAAAAACTATGAAAAGCAACAGAAGGAAATCGAGGCTCTAGAAGACTTTGTCAATCGCAATCTAGTCCGAGCTTCAACAACCAAACGTGCTCAATCTCGCCGTAAACAACTAGAAAAAATGGAGCGTTTGGACAAGCCTGAAGCTGGCAAGAAAGCAGCCAATATGACCTTCCAATCTGAAAAAACGTCAGGAAATGTCGTTTTGACTGTTGAAAATGCAGCTATTGGCTATGATGGGGAAATACTATCAGAGCCAATCAATCTGGACCTTCGTAAAATGAATGCTGTTGCCATCGTTGGACCAAACGGCATCGGGAAATCAACCTTTATCAAGTCTATTGTGGACCAGATCCCCTTTATCAAGGGCGAGAAGCGTTTTGGTGCCAATGTTGAGGTTGGATACTATGATCAGACTCAAAGTAAGCTAACAGCAAGTAATACTGTTCTGGATGAACTTTGGAATGATTTTAAACTGACACCAGAAGTTGAAATCCGTAACCGCCTTGGTGCCTTCCTTTTCACAGGAGATGATGTTAAAAAGTCAGTCGGGATGCTGTCAGGTGGCGAGAAAGCTCGTTTACTTCTTGCCAAACTTTCAATGGAAAACAATAACTTCCTGATTTTGGATGAGCCAACCAACCACTTGGATATTGATAGCAAGGAAGTGTTGGAAAATGCCCTGATTGACTTTGATGGAACCCTTCTTTTCGTCAGCCATGATCGTTATTTCATCAACCGAGTAGCCACTCATGTTTTGGAATTGTCTGAGAATGGTTCGACTCTTTACTTGGGAGATTATGACTACTATGTTGAGAAGAAAGCAGAAGTAGAAGCGATTCAGACAGAGGAAGCTTCAACTAGCAATCAAGCAAAAGAACCGAGCCCAGTCAATGACTACCAGGCTCAGAAAGAAAGTCAGAAAGAAGCCCGTAAGCTCATGCGACAAATTGAGAGTTTAGAGGCTGAAATCGAAGAGTTAGAAAGTCAAAGCCAAACTATTTCTGAACAAATGCTGGAAACCAACGATGCCGAAAAGCTCATGGAATTGCAGGCCGAACTGGACAAAATCAGCCATCGTCAAGAAGAAGCTATGCTTGAGTGGGAAGAATTATCGGAGAAGGTGTAAGAAATGGAACATCTTGGAAAGGTATTTCGTGAATTTCGAACAAGTGGGAAGTACTCATTGAAAGAGGCGGCAGGTGAATCATGTTCAACCTCTCAGTTATCTCGCTTCGAGCTTGGGGAGTCTGACCTAGCAGTTTCCCGTTTCTTTGAGATTTTGGATAATATTCATGTGACCATTGAAAATTTCATGGATAAGGCTAGGGATTTTCAAAATAATGAACATGTTGCCTTGATGGCACAGATTATTCCGCTTTACTACTCAAATGATATTGCAGGTTTTCAAAAGCTTCAAAAGGAACAGCTCAAGAAAGCAAAGAGTTCGACCAATCCCCTCTATTTTGAGCTGAATTGGATTCTGCTACAAGGCCTTATTTGTCAAAGAGATGCTCTCTACAGGATGAGGCAGAGTGATTTGGAAAAGGTGGCAGATTATCTTTTTAAAACAGAAGAATGGACTATGTATGAGTTGATTCTTTTCGGGAATCTCTATACTTTCTACAATGTGGACTATGTGGCTCGGATTGGTAGAGAAGTCATGGAACGAGAGGAGTACTATAAAGAAATTGGTCGCCATCGAAAACTCGTTTTGATTCTAGCTCTTAACTGTTACCAGCATTGTTTGGAGAACCGTTCCTTTGCGGATGCGGACTATTTTGAGGGCTATGTGGAGAAGTTAATTGGAAATGGTATCAAGCTTTATGAGCGTAATATCTTCCATTATCTAAAGGGTTTTGCCCTCTACCAGAGGGACCTGAAAGAAGAAGGTTGTAGTCAGATGCAGGAAGCCATGCATATTTTTGCTGTGCTTGGAATTCCAGAGCAAGTGGCTTACTATCAGGAACATTATGAAAAATTTGTAAATGCTTAAATTTCCCAAATAAGGGAAAATCGAAGATACTCCTGTCAGTTTTGATACAATAGTTTCAAAATTTGAGAGGAGTTTTTTATATGAATCGACATGCAATCCAGTTGATTAGTCGTGGTGCTATTAATAAGATAGGAAATATGCTCTATGATTATGGAAACAGTGTTTGGTTAGCATCAATGGGGACGATAGGACAGACTGTTCTTGGGATTTATCAAATTTCTGAACTCGTCACATCGATTCTGGTCAATCCCTTTGGTGGAGTGATTTCAGACCGCTTTTCGCGTCGCAAAATTTTGATGACGACAGACTTGGTTTGTGGTATTCTCTGTTTAGCTATTTCTTTCATCAGAAATGATAGCTTGATGATTGCTGCTCTGATCTTCGCAAATATTGTTCAGGCGGTTGCCTTTGCATTTTCTCGTACAGCCAACAAAGCCATTATAACTGAAGTTGTAGAAAAAGAAGAGATTGTGACCTATAATGCTCGCTTAGAGCTCGTTTTGCAGGTTGTAGGCGTTAGCTCCCCTGTACTTTCTTTCATCGTTTTACAATTTGCCAGTCTCCATATGACGCTTGTTTTAGATGCCATTAGTTTTTTCATCGCATTTATCTTAGTAGCTTTCCTCCCCCAAAAAGAGGCTAAGGAACAAGTGAAAAGGATTCTCAGCTGGAAAAATATTTTTGCTGATATGAAAGAAGGGATTTGCTATATTTGGCGCCAGCAAGAGATCTTTTTCCTTTTGGTAGTAGCTTCCAGTGTTAATTTCTTTTTTGCAGCTTTTGAATTTCTCCTCCCTTTTTCAAATCGACTATACGGGGTAGAAGGAGCTTATGCAACTATTTTGACTATGGGCGCTATTGGTTCGATTATCGGAGCTCTTCTAGCTAGCAAAATAAAGGCAGGTGTTTATAATCTTTTGATTCTATTGGCTTTGACTGGAGTTGGAGTTTTTATGATGGGGTTACCACTGCCAACTTTTCTTTCCTTTTCTGGAAATTTAGTTTGTGAACTGTTTATGACGATATTTAACATTCACTTTTTTACTCAGGTTCAAACCAAGGTTGAGGGGGAATACTTGGGGAGAGTCCTAAGCACCATTTTTACCTTAGCCATCCTATTTATGCCGATTGCCAAAGGCTTTATGACAGTGCTACCAAGTGTTCATCTTTCTTCTTTTCTGATCATTGGAAGTGGGGTTATTTCCCTGTCTTGTTTATCCCTCATTTATGTGCGAAGTCATTTTAAAAAAGAGTTATAATTTCTTTTTTTTAGAAAATATTTCTCTACAATCCATTTTTCAGCCCTTCTCTATTGTGAGGAGGGCTTGCTTTGTGGTAAAATGGGAATATGAATGAAAGAATGAATGAGTTAGTTGCCTTACTTAACCGCTATGCGACCGAGTACTATACGAGTGACAATCCCTCGATTTCAGATAGCGAGTACGATCGCCTCTACCGAAAGTTGGTCGAATTGGAAGCTGTCTATCCAGATCAAGTTTTAGCGGACAGTCCAACTCATCGTGTTGGTGGTAAGGTTTTAGATGGTTTTGAAAAATACAGTCATCAGTATCCTCTTTATAGTTTGCAGGATGCTTTTTCACGTGAAGAGTTAGAAGCTTTTGATGCGCGTGTGCGAAAGGAATTACCCCAACCGACCTATATTTGCGAGCTGAAAATCGATGGTTTGTCTATCTCGCTAACTTATGAAAAGGGAATTTTGGTAGTCGGTGCGACACGTGGGGATGGTTCTATTGGAGAGAATATCACAGAGAACCTCAAGCGTGTCAAGAACATTCCTTTGACCTTGCCAGAAGAACTAGATATCACCGTTCGTGGAGAGTGTTATATGCCACGCGCTTCGTTTGATCAGGTTAACCAAGCCCGCCAAGAAAATGGGGAGCCTGAATTTGCCAATCCTCGTAACGCGGCAGCAGGCACCTTGCGTCAGTTGGATACAGCAGTAGTAGCTAAGCGTAATCTTGCCACTTTCCTATATCAAGAAGCAAGCCCTTCTACTCGTGATAGCCAAGAAAAAGTCTTGAAGCATCTTGAACAGCTTGGCTTTGTGGTTAATCCGAAACGAATTCTAGCTAAAAGTATAGATGAGATATGGGATTTTATCCAAGAAGTAGGACAAGAACGGGAGAAACTGCCCTACGATATCGATGGGGTGGTCATCAAGGTCAATGACCTAGCAGGTCAAGAAGAGCTTGGCTTTACCGTTAAAGCACCCAAGTGGGCAGTCGCCTATAAATTTCCCGCTGAAGAAAAAGAAGCCCAGCTCCTTTCAGTTGACTGGACAGTTGGCCGTACGGGTGTTGTGACTCCGACTGCCAATCTAACACCTGTTCAGCTTGCTGGGACAACTGTTAGCCGTGCAACCTTGCATAATGTAGATTATATTGCTGAAAAGGATATCCGAAAGGATGATACGGTTATCGTTTATAAGGCTGGAGATATCATTCCTGCTGTTTTGCGTGTGGTAGAGTCCAAGCGTGTTTCTGAAGAAAAACTAGATATTCCAACTAATTGTCCAAGTTGTGACAGTCACTTGCTTCATTTTGAAGATGAAGTGGCTCTTCGTTGTATCAATCCTCGCTGTCCTGCCCAAATCATGGAAGGTTTGATTCACTTTGCCTCTCGAGACGCTATGAATATTACAGGACTTGGTCCATCTATCGTTGAAAAGCTTTTTGCTGCCAATTTAGTCAAAGATGTGGCGGATATCTACCGTTTGAAAGTAGAAGATTTTCTCCTTTTAGAAGGTGTCAAGGAAAAGTCCGCTTCTAAACTGTATCAGGCTATTCAAGCATCTAAGGAAAACTCTGCTGAAAAGCTCTTGTTTGGTCTGGGAATTCGCCATGTCGGAAGCAAGGCTAGCCAACTCTTGCTCCAACATTTCCACTCTATTGAAAATCTAGCCCAAGCTTATCCTGAGGAAGTAGCTAGTATTGAAAGCTTGGGTAGTGTGATTGCTCAAAGCCTTCAGACTTATTTTGCTACAGAAGGATCGAAGATTCTCTTAGACGAGTTGAAAGAAGCTGGAGTCAATCTGGACTACAAGGGACAGACAGTAGTAGCAGATGCGGCCTTGTCAGGTTTGACAGTTGTATTAACAGGAAAATTGGAACGTCTCACGCGCTCAGAAGCCAAAAGCAAACTCGAAAGTCTGGGTGCCAAAGTCACAGGCAGTGTTTCTAAGAAAACGAATCTTGTCGTATCAGGAGCAGATGCAGGAAGCAAGCTCCAAAAAGCACAAGAACTTGGTATCGAAGTTCGAGATGAAGCTTGGCTAGAAAGTTTGTAAAGAATAGTTGAAAACTAGATATTAGATAGTCTGGAACTATCTCTCCTGATGTGTTTTTATATCTATTAATGCTATTCTCTATTGTGCTGAAATTCCCGCTAAATTCTTCAGCACTACATAAAAAAATTGAAATTAGGAATTAGGAAAAGAAATGTATAGATACCCAGTAGTCATCCATTTTCACCGAAAAAATGGGGATTATGATGCTTGTTCATTCAGTAGAAAACAGGTAGATGTTAAAGAAAATTTGTATTATGAAAATGATTATTTTGGTGCAAAATTCTCCTTTACAGTCACAAGTGTAGAAAGGCTCGATACTTTGACCTTTTCTGTCGAAATAGATGGAAAGACAAAATATTATCTCCTACGGTTTAACTATTACCCACTGTTGACTGAGGTTTGGATTTTGGATGGTGATGAGACGGTTTATTATTCTGAAAATCCAGCCATTGCAAGTCCTTGCTATAAAGATCGAAACCCGTTTGCTTTTGATAAAGCCCTTCACAGTGAAAGTTTTGATCACCATTGGGGATACCAAGGAGAGTTGGGTTATAGTATCTCTGACTACCAGACAAGCTTTAAACTCTGGGCTCCAACAGCTACATCAGTCCAAGTTATTGTTTATGAAAATACAAGTAACGACGCGTCGATTTGGAAAACCTTTAATCTTAATCGTGGAAATAGCTATTCATATAGTCATAAGTACAATACCATTGGTGTTTGGAGTGTAGACCTGGATGAAAATCTTGCAGGTAAAGCTTATCAGTATCAGATTGAGTTTCCACACCACCAGACCTTGACACGAGACCCATACACCATCGCTACAAGCCCTGATGGGAAACGTTCTGTCATCCTCTCTCGGCAAGATAGACAGGTAGAAGGATTCGAAGTTAAACATGGGACAGACGCTCCTTGGCGTTTGGAAAATCCATGTAAAGCCGTTATCTGTGAAATGCATATTCGTGATTTTACAAAATCACCAACATCTGGAGTTCCAGAAAACCTTCGAGGGACCTTCCTTGGGGCTGCCCAGACCGGAACGATTAACCAGCATGGTCAAGCAACAGCCTTTGATTATATCAAAGAACTTGGTTGCAACTATATTCAACTCCAACCAATCTTTGATCGCCATAAGGAATATGACGAGGATGGAAATGTAACCTATAACTGGGGCTATGATCCTCAAAACTACAATGCGCCAGAAACAAGTTTCTCTAGTAATCTAGATGATCCTGGACAGGTTATTCGAGACCTCAAGACCATGATTCAGGCTTATCATGATGCGGGAATCGGTATCATTATGGATGTCGTTTACAACCATACCTTCTCAACGGTTGATGCACCTTTCCAAACAACTGTTCCCGATTATTATTATCGTATGAATCCAGATGGAACCTTCCAAAACGGAACAGGTGTAGGAAATGAAACCGCAAGCGAACACGAAATGTACCGCAAGTATATGATTGACTCACTCCTTTATTGGGTGAAAGAATACAATATTGACGGTTTCCGTTTCGACTTGTTGGGAATTCACGATGTCAAAACCATGCAGGCAATTCGTTGGGCACTTGATGAAGTTGATCCCCGTATTATCACTTATGGAGAAGGCTGGGATATGGGGACAGGTCTTGCACCTTATGATAAGGCCAAGAAGGACAATGCCTATCAGATGCCAAATATTGGATTCTTCAACGACGATCAGCGTGATGCCATCAAAGGAGGAGAAGTTTACGGCTCAATCAAGGCAGGATTTGTTAGCGGTGCAGCTACAGAACCGATTGTAGCCAAAGCTATTCTTGGTAGCCGAGAGTTGGGTTCATATCTTAGTCCAAACCAAGTTCTTAACTACGTGGAAGCCCATGATAATTATAACTTGCATGATTTGTTAGCAACCCTTCACCCAGATCACAGTTCAGATAAGATTATGCGTCAGGTCGAGACAGCAACAGCGATGAGCATTCTTATGCAAGGGATGTCCTTTATAGAGCTGGGGCAAGAATTTGGTCGCACCAAACTCCTTGCTACAGGAGAAAATGGTGAGCTGACACCTGCAGATAGAGAACGTGCCATGAATAGTTACAATGCTCCAGATAGCGTCAACCAGGTCAACTGGGATTTAATCAATGAGAGACAAGAGAGCATTGACTTTATTCGCCAGATTATTCGCCTAAAAACACAAAGGCATGTCTTCTCTTATCCTACATACGAAGAAATTTATCGTCATGTCTTCGTCCATACAGCTGCTGAAAATAGTGGATGGATTGTTTACGAAATTCACGGTGGAGCAGAGCAATTATTGGTGGTATTCAATGCCAAGGGAACTTCCTTCTACTTTGAAAATGCTGGAAATCTTGAAATGCTTGTGTCCAACAGTCGTTCTCAAGAGTCTAATGTGATTGATGATATCAGCGTTGCAGTCTTGAAGGTACTTTCATAGTAAATACTAGAAAAAGGTTTAGTTAATTCTAGACCTTTTTTGATTTTTATTGAAAAATCAATATCTAATAGGAATAAATTTCAAATAATTTGAAGAATCAAGTTTGTGAAAAAAATATCAATATTTTCCAAAAAGGGGTTGTAATTTTCTGAAAATTTGATAAAATAAGTTTTAATCATTTTCAGGAGGAAGAGAATTTGACAAATTATCAGAATTTAGTGAATGGAAAATGGAAATCATCAGAGAATGTAATTGCCATCTATTCTCCCATCAATCAGGAAAAGCTAGGTACAGTACCAGCTATGAGTCAGGATGAAGTAGATGAGGCTATGAAAGCAGCGCGTGCAGCTCTCCCAGCATGGCGTGATTTAGCACTAGTTGAGCGTGCAGCCTATTTGCATAAGACAGCAGACATTTTGGAACGTGATAAAGAGAAAATTGGTACAATTCTTGCTAAGGAGGTTGCAAAAGGAATTAAAGCAGCCATAGGAGAAGTAGTACGTACAGCAGACTTAATTCGTTTTGCTGCTGAGGAAGGACTCCGTATCACTGGACAAGAAATGGAAGGTGGCGGTTTTGAAGCTGCAAGTAAAAATAAACTAGCCGTTGTTCGTCGTGAGCCAGTTGGTGTCGTTTTAGCTATCGCGCCATTTAACTACCCAGTCAACCTTTCTGGATCTAAGATTGCTCCGGCCTTGATTGCAGGAAATGTCGTTATGTTTAAACCACCAACACAAGGATCTATTTCTGGTCTCTTGTTGGCTAAAGCATTTGACGAAGCAGGAATCCCAGCAGGTGTCTTTAACACCATCACTGGACGTGGTTCTGAAATCGGAGACTACATCATCGAACACAAGGAAGTGAACTTCATTAACTTTACAGGTTCAACACCGATTGGTGAGCGTATTGGTCGTTTAGCCGGTATGCGCCCGATTATGCTTGAACTTGGTGGGAAAGATGCAGCAATTGTCTTAGAAGATGCAGATTTAGAAAATGCAGCTAAGCAAATCGTAGGTGGTGCCTTTAGCTACTCTGGTCAACGTTGTACCGCTATCAAGCGTGTTTTGGTTGTGGAAAGCGTAGCAGATAGATTGGCTGAATTGCTCCAGGCTGAAGTTGCTAAGCTAACAGTCGGTGATCCATTTGACAATGCAGATATCACACCTGTTATTGACAATGCTTCAGCTGATTTCATCTGGGGATTGATTGAAGATGCTCATGAAAAAGGAGCCAAAGCGCTCAGCCCAATCAAACGTGAGAATAATCTCATTTGGCCAGGACTTTTTGATTATGTCACAAGAGATATGAAATTAGCCTGGGAAGAACCATTTGGACCTGTTCTCCCAATTATACGAGTTGCAGATGCCAATGAAGCACTTGAAATTGCTAATGAATCAGAATTCGGTCTTCAATCTTCAGTCTTTACAAATGACTTTAAGAAGGCGTTTGAAATTGCTGAAAAACTTGAAGTGGGTACCGTTCATATTAATAATAAAACACAGCGTGGACCAGACAATTTCCCATTCCTTGGTGTAAAAGGTTCTGGTGCAGGAGTACAAGGAATTAAATATAGTATCGAAGCGATGACAAATGTAAAATCCGTTGTTTTTGATGTAAAATAATTTATAAAATCAGGAAATCGACTTCCTGATTTTATTTTTTCAAAAAAATACAGTTTAAAATTGATAAAAAACGAATATTCTGGTATTATAATAAAAAAATATATGGAAATTGTTTCGTATTCTATTTTCAGGATATCTTTTATAAAATGCTAGGTAATTTTTTGAAGGCTTTCATAAAAAAATATGATTTCCTTCGTAAATTACTTGAAAGTTATCTTAAAAGAGAGTATAATAGAATTATGGAAAACGCTTACAAAAGAGAGGGGATCGAATGAATAATCAAGAAGCATTAAGAACCTTTACTACAGGTGAGAATTTTCACCTCCAGCATTATTTAGGAGCGCATAGAGAGGAGAAAAACGGAGAAATTGGCTATACTTTTAGGGTTTGGGCCCCAAATGCACAAGCAGTTCATCTAGTTGGGGATTTTACTAATTGGGTTGAGAATCAAATTCCTATGGTTCGAAATGAATTTGGAGTTTGGGAAGTTTTTACTAGCCTAGCTCATGAAGGACAAATCTATAAATACCATATCACTCGAGCAAATGGTCATCAGATTATGAAGGTTGATCCTATGGCCTTCCGTTTTGAAGCTCGCCCAGGTACAGGAGCTATTCTAACAAATATTCCTGACAAGAAATGGAAGGATGGTCTTTGGTTAGCACGTAGAAAACGGCTAGGTTTTGCTGAACGTCCAGTCAATATCTATGAAGCGCACGCTGGGTCTTGGAAGAGAAATCCAGATGGTAGTTCCTATAGTTTTGCACAACTAAAAGAAGAGTTGATTCCTTATTTGGTTGAGATGAACTATACTCACATTGAGTTCATGCCTTTAATGGCGCATCCGCTTGGTTTGAGTTGGGGCTATCAGCTCATGGGCTATTTTGCTCTAGAACATTGCTATGGGCGACCAGAAGAATTTCAGGATTTTGTTGAGGAATGCCATTTAAATAATATCGGTGTTATTGTAGACTGGGTTCCAGGTCATTTCACTATTAATGATGATGCATTAGCATATTATGACGGCACACCAACTTTTGAATACCAAGATCACAACAAGGCCCATAACTACGGTTGGGGAGCTCTTAACTTTGACCTTGGTAAGAATGAAGTTCAGTCATTCTTGATTTCCAGTATCAAACACTGGATTGAGTTTTATCATTTAGACGGTATTCGAGTAGATGCGGTTAGCAACATCCTCTATCTCGACTATGATAATGCTCCATGGACTCCAAATAAAGACGGCGGGAACCTCAACTACGAAGGCTACTATTTCCTTCAACGTTTGAATGATGTGATCAAGTCAGAGCACCCAGATGTGATGATGATTGCAGAAGAAAGTTCGTCAGCTACCCAGATTACTGGTTTGAAAGAGTCAGGTGGCCTTGGATTTGACTATAAATGGAATATGGGCTGGATGAATGATATCCTCCGTTTCTACGAGGAGGATCCGATTTATCGCAAGTATGACTTTAATCTTGTGACTTTCAGCTTTATGTATGTTTTCAATGAAAACTATCTCTTACCTTTCTCACATGATGAAGTAGTTCATGGTAAGAAGAGTATGATGCATAAGATGTGGGGGGATCGCTACAATCAGTTCGCTGGTCTGCGCAATCTCTACACTTATCAAATTTGTCATCCAGGTAAGAAACTCTTGTTCATGGGTAGTGAGTATGGACAATTCCTAGAATGGAAGTCTGAGGAGCAGTTGGAATGGTCTAACTTAGAAGATTACATGAACTCTAAGATGAAACACTTTACTTCGCAGCTTAATCAATTTTACAAAGACCATCGTTGCCTTTGGGAGATTGATACTAGCTATGACGGTATTGAAATCATCGATGCTGATAATAGAGATCAGAGTGTCCTTTCCTTTATTCGTAAGGGCAAGAAGGACGAAATGTTAGTCTGTGTCTTTAATATGGCACCAGTTGAACGTAAGGACTTTACGATTGGTTTACCTGTTGCAGGTATTTACGAAGAAGTTTGGAATACAGAACTAGAAGAATGGGGAGGTGTGTGGAAAGAGCACAATCAAACAGTTCAGACTCAAGAAGGCTTATGGAAAGATTATGAGCAGACTTTGACCTTTACCCTGCCTGCCATGGGAGCAAGCATCTGGAAGATCAAGCGTCGTTTGAAACCAGCTAAGAAAAAAGAATAATGGGCTGTTGATGATTTTTTTAGATTTTAAAAACGGATGTACTTGTATTGGACTTGAAACACAAGAGAAATGGATTTCCTATTATTTTATAAAAAAGTTTGACTTCCGACCTTCTTTCGATTTTAACGTTCACATGTCTTTATAAAGGAGTAGAAAATGAAGAATGAAATGCTAGCTTTAATCCTTGCGGGTGGGCAAGGAACTCGTCTCGGAAAACTCACTCAAAGCATTGCCAAACCGGCAGTGCAATTCGGTGGGCGCTACCGTATCATTGACTTTGCTCTTTCCAATTGTGCAAACTCTGGAATCCATAATGTTGGTGTGATTACGCAATACCAACCTCTTGCTTTGAACAACCATATCGGAAATGGTTCTAGCTGGGGATTGGATGGTATCAACTCAGGTGTCTCTATTTTACAACCTTATTCAGCCAGCGAAGGAAACCGTTGGTTTGAGGGGACTAGTCACGCTATCTACCAAAACATTGACTACATCGACAGTGTTAATCCTGAGTATGTTTTGATTCTTTCTGGTGACCACATCTACAAGATGGACTACGATGATATGCTTCAGTCCCATAAGGATAACAATGCCAGTTTGACAGTAGCTGTCCTAGACGTACCTCTCAAAGAAGCTAGCCGTTTTGGTATCATGAATACAGATGCCAATAACCGTATCGTTGAATTCGAAGAAAAACCTGCGCAACCTAAGTCTACAAAGGCTTCTATGGGGATTTATATTTTTGACTGGAAACGACTTCGCAATATGCTTGTTGCTGCTGAAAAGAGCAATGTGGATATGTCAGACTTTGGGAAGAACGTTATCCCTAACTATCTCGAATCTGGTGAAAGTGTCTATGCCTATGAATTTAGTGGTTACTGGAAAGACGTTGGTACCATCGAATCACTTTGGGAAGCCAATATGGAATATATTTCACCAGAAAATGCCTTGGATAGCCGCAATCGTCAATGGAAAATTTACTCAAGAAACTTGATCTCACCACCCAACTATTTTGGTGCGCATGCACACGTTGAGGATTCATTGGTAGTGGATGGCTGTTTTGTAGATGGAACTGTAAAACGTTCGATTCTATCAACAGAAGCACAAGTACGTGAAGGAGCCGAGGTCGTTGATTCTGTCATCATGAGTGGGGCTATTATTGGCCATGGAGCAAAGATTGCTCGTGCTATTATTGGTGAGGGTGCCATTATTGCAGACGGCGTAGAGATTGACGGAACGGATGAAGTACAAGTAGTAGGATACAATGAAGTAGTGGGGGTAGCAACAGATGAAGATTGATAAATATTCAGCCATTTTAGGAAACACAGTTGGTTTTCATGACATGTCAACGTTAACAGAACACCGTCCGGTAGCTAGCTTACCTTTCGGTGGAAAATACCGTTTGATTGACTTCCCCCTTTCCAGTCTTGCAAATGCAGGTGTTCGTAGTATCTTTGGTATTTTCCAACAAGATAATATCAGCTCAGTATTCGACCATATCCGTTCAGGTCGTGAGTGGGGCTTGTCCACCCTTCTAAGTCACTACTATCTAGGAATTTATAATACTCGTGTTGAAAGCAGTACAGTTGGAAAAGAATATTACCAACAGCTTCTTACCTACTTGAGACGTTCAGGTTCAAACCAAACCGTTTCGATCAACTGCGATGTGCTGGTGAATATTGACTTGAATCAAGTCTTCCACCTACACAATACAACGAAAGGTCCTATCACAGTTGTATATAAGAAACTTCCGAAGAAAGACATTTCAGATGTGAATGCTATCTTGGAAATTGATGAAACTGACCATGTTCGTTCGCACAAACTCTTTGATAATAAATCTATGGATGAACTCTTCAACATGTCTACAGATATCTTTGTTGTGGATACTCCTTGGTTGATTGAACGACTTGAAGAAGAGGCTCAGAAAGAATATCCTGAAAAGTTGCGTTATGTTCTCCGCGATTTAGCTGCAAAAGAAGGAGCTTTTGCTTACGAATACACAGGCTACTTAGCGAACATTCATTCTGTTCAGTCCTATTATCAAGCAAACATTGATATGCTTGAATCTAAAAAATTCTACTCTCTTTTCTCACCAAATCAAAAAATTTATACCAAAGTTAAGAATGAAGAACCAACCTACTATGCGAATACTTCAAAAGTAAGTAATTCTCAGTTTGCTTCTGGTAGTATCATTGAGGGTGAAGTAGTTCAGTCAGTTCTATCTCGTAACATTTATGTTCACAAAGATAGTGAGGTGAAAGACAGCATTTTATTCCCTCGAGTTGTGATCGGTCAGGGTGCCCAAGTTGAATATGCCATCCTAGACAAAGGAGTTGAAGTTGCGGACGGTGTTGTCATTCGAGGAACAGCAGAACATCCAGTTGTAGTGAAGAAGGGTGAAACAGTAACAGAGGACATTTATTCATGAAAATTTTATTTGTAGCGGCAGAAGGGGCACCCTTTTCAAAAACAGGTGGTTTGGGCGATGTCATTGGCGCACTTCCAAAATCACTTGTAAAAGCGGGGCACGAAGTTGCAGTTTTCTTGCCTTACTATGATATGGTAGAAGCTAAGTTTGGTGACCAGATAGAAGATGTTCTCCACTTTGAAGTTAGTGTAGGATGGCGTAGACAGTACTGTGGTATTAAGAAAACTGTCTTGAATGGGGTTACCTTCTACTTCATTGATAATCAATATTATTTCTTCCGAGGTCATGTGTACGGTGATTTTGACGATGGCGAACGCTTTGCCTTTTTCCAACTGGCTGCTCTTGAAGCCATGGAACGCATCGGCTTTATCCCTGACCTTCTCCATGTTCATGACTACCATACAGCCATGATTCCATTCTTGTTAAAGGAAAAGTATAGCTGGATTCAAGCCTATCAAGGAATCAGAACAGTTTTAACCATTCACAATTTGGAATTCCAAGGTCAATTTTCTGAAGGAATGTTGTGGGATTTGTTCGGCGTTGGCTTTGAGCGCTACGCTGATGGCACTCTCCGCTGGAATGATTGCCTCAACTGGATGAAAGCTGGTATCCTATACGCGGATCGTGTTTCAACCGTTTCCCCTAGCTATGCGCACGAGATTATGACCAGTCAATTCGGCTGCGGTTTGGACCAGATTCTTCGGATGGAGTCAGGTAAGGTTTCAGGTATTGTCAATGGTATTGACGCAGATCTTTATAATCCTCAAACAGACCCGCTTTTAGACTATCATTTTGATAAGGAAGATTTGTCTGGAAAAGCTCAAAACAAAGCAAAATTGCAAGAGAGAGTTGGGTTACCATTGCGAGCAGATGTTCCTCTAGTTGGGATTGTCTCTCGTTTGACGCGCCAAAAAGGTTTTGATGTTGTGGTAGAAAGCTTGCACCGTTTCTTACAGGAGGACGTTCAAATAGTCCTTTTAGGAACAGGTGATCCGTCTTTTGAACATTCCTTCTCGTGGTTTGCTCAAGTCTATCCTGACAAGTTATCAGCAAATATCACGTTTGACGTTAAACTTGCTCAAGAAATCTACGCAGCTTGTGACCTCTTCCTCATGCCAAGCCGTTTTGAACCATGTGGCTTGTCACAAATGATGGCCATGCGTTATGGAACACTACCATTGGTTCATGAAGTGGGTGGACTAAGAGATACAGTTCAATCCTTCAATCCGATTGAAGGAACTGGTACTGGATTTAGCTTTGACAATTTAACACCATACTGGCTTAACTGGAGTTTCCAAACAGCCTTGGAAGTTTATAAGTACCAGCCGGACGTTTGGAGAAATCTACAAAAACAAGCTATGGAGTGTGATTTCTCATGGGATACAGCCTGTAAATCTTACCTAGACTTGTACTATAGTTTAGTCAACTAATAGATAAAATCGTATGATTCTTTCATACGATTTTTGGGCTGTTTAGAGAGGAGAACTGATGTCTCAAGTAAAAGGTTTGTGTGTCATGGATGTTGATGGAACCTTAATCTTAGAAGAAGTGATTGATTTGTTGGGAAGAGAGGCAGCTTGTGAGGAGGAAATTTCGCAGATTACAAGTCGTGCAATGCGAGGAGAGTTAGACTTTGAAAGCAGTTTAAGAAAAAGAGTGTCCTTGTTGGAAGGTCTTCCGATTTCGGTCTTTGATACTGTTTTCAAATCCATTCACCTGTCCAAGAATGCTCAAGAATTTATCTCCATACTTCAAAAGAAGGGCATCCTAGTTGGTCTAGTGTCTGGCGGATTTACACCAATAGTTGAGAGATTAGCAAAATCCCTTGGTATCTCCTATTTCTCTGCTAACCAGTTGGAAGTCAAAGACGGTTTTTTAACAGGACAATTAGTTGGTGAAATTCTGACAGGTCAAGTAAAAAAAGCTACTCTTGAGATTTGGAGAACGGAATTAGAACTTCCCAAAGAAAGAACGATTGCCATCGGTGATGGAGCTAATGACCTCTTGATGTTAAAGTCAGCAGGTCACGGCATAGCCTTTTGTGCCAAGGAGGTCGTAAAAGCAGAGATAGCTTGTCATGTAGATACGAGGGATTTTTTGGAAGTTCTTCCTTTGATTGATTTCTTAGAATGAGAGGGAACTATGAAAATTGTAATTGCACCTGATTCTTTTAAAGAAAGTTTGACGGCAGAGGAGGTCGCTCAAGCTATAAAAAAAGGCTTCGAACAGTCAATAGCGGATGTAGAATGTCTGCTTTGCCCTGTTGGTGATGGTGGGGAAGGAACTGTAGATGCTATTCGCCATTCTCTTGAACTCGAAGAAAAATGGCAAGAGGTTACGGGACCTTTTGGTCTAAATGAAGCAATGCGTTACTTTCAAAACGGTCAAATAGTGCTCTTTGAAGTTGCTGATTTGGTTGGTCTTGGAAAGATTCCGCGTGAGAAACGAAAACCTCTCCACATCCAAACCAGAGGTATTGGAGAGTTGATTCGCCATCTCATTGATCAAGGGATGAAAGAAATCTATATCGGAGTTGGTGGTACGGCTAGTAATGACGGTGGGATAGGCATTGCTGCTGGTTTAGGTTATCGTTTTTATGATAAGAAGGGAAAAGAATTGCCAGCTCGCGGTCAGACTTTGCTTGAGTTCGAGTCAGTTTCAAATAGTAACTTGTATAGAATTCCTGAAGATGTGAAAATCCGCATTTTAGCAGATGTTGTGAGCCCTCTATGTGGTCATCAAGGAGCAACCTATACATTTGGAAAACAAAAGGGCTTGGAACCCAGTTTATTTGAAACAGTAGATCTGGCTATACAGAGGTTCTATGAAAAATTCTCGCCATCAACCCGCTCTCTCAAAGGAGCAGGAGCTGGGGGTGGGATTGCTGCTGGGCTCTGTGCCTTTGCTGAGGCCAGTATCGTATCTGGGATTGACACTTGCTTAGATTTGATTGACTTTGACAAGAAGGTTGCAGGGGCCGACTTGGTTATCGTTGGAGAAGGCAGACTGGATAGTCAAAGCTTTGCTGGAAAAGCTCCTATCGGTGTAGCAAAAAGAACTCCTAACGGAGTTCCTGTTATTGCTATTTGTGGTAGTCTTTCTAACGATTTGCCTCCCCTACCATTTGAAAATATACAAGCAGCATTCTCTATCCTAGAGAAAAGTGAACCTTTGGAAGACAGTCTGAAAAATGCAAGTCTCTATTTGGAGCACACAGCTACTAATATCGGTCATTTATTAAATATGAGAAATCATTAACCAAACCATTTTTTCCAGATAGATTTTTTAGGAGCCTCTGCCTTTTTCTCTTTCCAGAGGCTTGAGAAAGCAATTCTAAGGTCCTTTTCGTCTACTTGAACAGGTTCATTTGTATGAACGACAAGACCGAAAGGAGAGGTTATATGATCGTCTGAAACAATAGTCGCCTGGCAATTACTTTCCTTTGCTTGTTTTAAGTAAAAGACCTGTTTGTCAAACTCGATATTTGGTGAAATTTTCACAAAAAGTTCCTCTACCTTTTCTTGAAAACCCTCTAAAATAGAGAAAAATCCATGTTCTAATTCAGGACTATTGGCAGTATTGATATCAGCGTAGCCAAGAACTCTTTCCTCGAAAGTACCGAGATAGCGGCGTTGTTCGTCAGGGTTTAATTTCGGCCCACCATGAGCTTTTTCTAGTAGTTGTTTTGATAAATCTGTCATAAAAACAGTATATCACAAAAATCGTAAGAGAACAGACAAAAGAAAGCGATTACTTTATAAAGTTAAGGAAAATTTGCACAAAGATAACGTTTTTTCTTGAAAAACGCTTATTTTTAAGGTATCATAGAGGTGTAAAAAATTTAACTCAAAGGAGAGTAAAAAATGTCAATTATTACTGATGTTTACGCTCGCGAAGTCCTAGACTCACGCGGTAACCCAACACTTGAAGTAGAAGTTTATACTGAATCAGGTGCTTTCGGACGTGGTATGGTTCCATCAGGAGCTTCTACTGGTGAACACGAAGCAGTTGAACTTCGCGACGGTGACAAATCTCGTTACGGTGGTCTTGGTACACAAAAAGCTGTTGACAACGTAAACAACATCATCGCTGAAGCTATCATCGGCTACGATGTACGTGACCAACAAGCTATCGACCGTGCTATGATCGCACTTGACGGTACTCCTAACAAAGGTAAATTGGGTGCAAACGCAATTCTTGGTGTGTCTATCGCTGTAGCTCGTGCTGCTGCTGACTACCTTGAAATCCCACTTTACAGCTACCTTGGTGGATTCAACACTAAAGTTCTTCCAACTCCAATGATGAACATCATCAACGGTGGTTCTCACTCTGACGCTCCAATCGCTTTCCAAGAATTCATGATCGTACCTGCTGGTGCACCATCATTCAAAGAAGCTCTTCGTTGGGGTGCTGAAATCTTCCACGCTCTTAAGAAAATCCTTAAATCACGTGGTTTGGAAACTGCCGTAGGTGACGAAGGTGGATTCGCTCCTCGTTTCGAAGGAACTGAAGATGGTGTTGAAACTATCCTTGCTGCGATCGAAGCTGCTGGATATGTTCCTGGTAAAGACGTATTTATCGGATTTGACTGTGCTTCATCAGAATTCTACGATAAAGAACGTAAAGTTTACGACTACACTAAATTCGAAGGTGAAGGAGCAGCTGTACGTACTGCTGCAGAACAAATCGACTACCTTGAAGAATTGGTAAACAAATACCCAATCATCACTATCGAAGACGGTATGGACGAAAACGACTGGGACGGTTGGAAAGCTCTTACTGGACGTCTTGGTGGTAAAGTTCAATTGGTTGGTGACGACTTCTTCGTAACAAACACTTCTTACCTCGAAAAAGGTATTGCAGAAGGTGCTGCTAACTCAATCCTTATCAAAGTTAACCAAATCGGTACTCTTACTGAAACATTCGACGCTATCGAAATGGCGAAAGAAGCTGGTTACACTGCAGTTGTATCACACCGTTCAGGTGAAACTGAAGATTCAACAATCGCTGATATCGCAGTTGCAACAAACGCAGGACAAATCAAGACTGGTTCACTTTCACGTACAGACCGTATCGCTAAATACAACCAATTGCTTCGTATCGAAGACCAACTTGGTGAAGTAGCTGAATACCGTGGATTGAAATCATTCTACAACCTTAAAAAATAATCGTTGATTTAACAACGTTTTAAGCCCCTCGGATTTTATCCGAAGGGCTTTTTATGTGCAATAATCAAAAATGAAAAATAACTTATGGTATAATAGACAAAAACACTTGTATTAGAAAGAAACTATGTCTAAAGAAATTGATATTGAGTACTATCACCAACTAGCCTTGCAAAAGCAAAAGGAGCACCGAAAAGTCTTAGCCAATCTAAAGAAAAAACCTCCTAAAAACTTAGATAAGATAGCCCAGCAAATTCACGAAGAAGTTTTTTCTGAGATTGATTGCACTGCCTGCGCGAACTGTTGCAAGACATTGGGGCCTGACTTTAAGGAAGCCGATATTACCCGTATTGCTAAGTACTTTAAGATGAAATTATCAGCTTTTGAAGCGGAATTCCTTCAGGTGGACGAAGACGGTGACAAGGTTTTTAAATCTATGCCTTGCCCCTTCCTAGGTGGAGACAATCTCTGTTCTATCTATGATGTTCGTCCAAAGGCCTGTCGAGAGTTCCCACATACAGACCGTAAGAAGATTCATCAAATCAATCATTTGACGATTAAGAACACCTTGACTTGTCCTGCAGCTTATCTCTTTGTTGAGAAATTAAAGGATAAGTTATAGAAATTTACACCTTTAAATCTTGTACAAAGATTCTAGGGCGGAAGTATCTGATATCTGATAGACTATAGATAGAATTGAACACGGCCTAAAAGCTGTTCGAAAAAGATAAAATTTCTAGGACTAGAAGCTCTGGCGTCAATTTTTCTATTTTCATTTTGCTTTTAAGGATTTTTGTATCTTGTGGAGGTAAGTAGAAACGAATATGATGCATCAATTCAATCAAACCATGGATTATTTGGAGCAGCAGCTGACTGGAGAAGTGGATATGAAAAGATTTCAGCAGATATCAGGCTATTCTTATCCTTTTTTTAGCAGAATCTTTTCCATCATGGCTGATATGACCTTGGCAGAATATTTGCGCAATCGTAGGCTGTCAGAAGCAGTTACAGACTTGCGGGAAGGTTCTGAGAAAGTCATTGATATAGCACTGAAATACGGCTATGAGTCTGCGGATGCCTTCAGCTCAGCCTTTAAGAAATTCCATGGGGAAACTCCCTCAGAAGTTCGAAATGGAAAACCTTATCGGGTCTTTCCTAAGCTTCAATTATCCTTAAAAATCACAGGAGGAAAGAACATGGATATCAAGATTCAAAAGAAGCCTGCATTTACTGTGGCAGGCGTCCTATTGGAAGCTATTGACAATAGCAAATGCCCGTCTGCTTGGGAGTATCTCTATGCTCATCACAGCTTTGAAAGCCTAGAAAGTTTAGGTAGTGGTCAATCCTTTGGCGTCTGCTCGGATGTCAAAGAAGGCGAAATCATCAACTATATGGCTGCTTATGATGTGACGGATAAAACTAAAGCAGAAGAACTAGATCTGTCAATCAAAGATATACCAGCGGCTGAATATGCTATCGTCCCAGTCAAAGGTCCTATACCAGCTAGCATTCACAATGCTTGGAAATATGTTTTGGAGGTCTTTTTCCCAGAAACTGGTTATCGCCACTCAGGAGCGCCAGACTTTGAAGTCTATACTGAAGGCGACATGTCGTCACCAGACTATCAAATGGAGCTCTGGATACCAGTGATTAAGAACTAGATAATTTTCTGCTTTTTTTAAAGATGCAAATCCGACTCTGTAGAAAGAACCTCTACAGAGTCTTTTATTGTGGAAATTCATGTCCGTAAAGCAAACATGCCCTATTTTTTTGTTTGGAATTTATGGGGCATGAGAATAGTTTTCTCGGTATAATAGTCCCATAGAAGATAAGGAGGCAAGAATATGCAGATGTATTTTGGAGATGTGTCACTTTGCTATAGTTATTCATTGGCAATGGCACTGGATGGCTATGGCTATGACTTTAAAGCAGACTTTCTAGAGGCAATCATGGTGATGGGAAATGGCGCTAGTATCGTAAAGGAAGATGACCAGCACCCTCTAGTATTCTTTGATAATGGAATGCCAGATCTTTCAATCTCTCATTCTTTAAAAATACTTGGGTTTGACTATGAGGACTTCTATCTAAAAGATGGAGTGAAAGTAGATTTAGAAGAGGTTAAAAGAAAGTTGGAAACATTTCTGTCCAATGGACCTGTCGTACTGGGACCTCTTGATATGGGCCATCTGACCTACAATCCCAATCACACAATCCTTTATGGTGTGGATCACTTTGTAACCGTGTATGACATTGATAATCAGTATCTCTATTTGCACGATCCAGCTGGTTTTGCCTGCATGAAGGTTGCTTTTAATGACATATTAGAAGCCTGGAAGGCAGAGACTATTGACTATAAGCGTGGATCTTACTCCATGTGGGGAAATTTTAAGAAGGTCAAGAGTCCTAGTCAGACTGAAATCTATCAGGAAACAGCAAAGATAATAAAGACCCGATATCTGAATGGTCAAAGCGGTGTTTTGGAATTCTATGCAAAAGCAGTTGCTGAAAACGGATTAAATACCGAGCAAAAACAATTGCATCAGTATTTCAGCTTCAAACTTGCGGCTGTTCGAAATCTCTATCTCAGTAAGTTCTTAAAAGTTCATGATCCAGAAGGGGCAAGATTAAAAGAGGAATTGGCTACTCTATTTGGCCAAGCCCATCTTTCATGTTTAAAAGAAGATTATCAAGAACTAGCCCACTTGCTCTATCGGATAGCAGAAGTAGATGGTCGCTTTAGAGATTTATATGTAAACTAGTGACTATAAGCATAAAAAATAGTTAGTAAAAGCAGCTTTTCGTAAAATGAAGAACTGCTTTTTGATTATGGTATAATGAAGTGAGGAAATAGCATATCCAACTTAAAAATGAAGGGAGAACGCCTATGCCTAGACCAAGAACGAAAGAGGAATTAGCGCTAGCCTCTAAGGAAAACTATGAAAAGCTCAATCACTTTATCTCTAAATTAAGTGAAGAGGAGCTACAGACTCCTTTTGATTTTTCAAAAGACCAAAAGAAAAAAGAAGCTCATTGGAAAAGAGATAAAAATCTGCGGGATGTCCTGATCCATCTCTACGAATGGCATCAGTTACTTTTGAATTGGGTAGATTCTAATCAAAAGGGTCATGAAAGACCTTTTCTCCCTGAACCTTATAATTGGAAAACTTATGGAGAAATGAATGTCGCTATTTGGAAGAAGCACCAGAGAACGTCCTTAGAAGAAGCGACCAAACTTCTCAATCAATCGCATGAAGAGGTTTTAGAGTTGATGGAAGGCTTTAGCAATGACGAATTGTTCACAAAAGGTGTCTATAAGTGGACGGGAGGGACAAGTCTAGGTTCCTACTTTGTCAGTAGCACTTCCAGTCACTATGATTGGGCTATCAAAAAACTTAAAGCTCATCAGAAAAATTGTAAGTGTTGCTAGTTAAAGTGGGTATGAGGTTTAGAAAAAGGTCTTCTAAGCTTCGAATAGCTTCATTCTCGTGATTTTTGAGTTGTTCTAGCTTTAGGATCCTTCAAAAATTAAAATTTAAGGCTATCATAGACTTTGAATAGTACGAAAACATTTATTTTAATGTAATTCTAAACTTAGAGTTGCATTGATATTAAAGAAATTGAACTGTTCGATTCTTAGAACGCCTTTATTCTGAGAAATGTTGACTATAAATTGGTTCGAATGGCTTTTTTCTGATATAGGATGATAGATAGATGGGGGAAATGATGAACATACAAAAAGAGAAAGTTAGAAAAGAGTTGGTGTCCCTCTGTTTGGGAGAGTTCACAGCCGTCCTATCTATTTGGTTTTGTTTTTTCCTTTTGAAAAATAGCCTTGGTGATTGGAGGAGTCTATTCTCCATTCTCTATCCATTATCTTTACTGACATTTATTTTACTTCAAGGTTCAATCTATTGGGCAATTTTGATTAGAAGACTGTCAAAACCTCAGTTTGGAAGCGGTAGTGTTCCCAAACTATTTGGTGGTTTCAGAATACTAGACCTTATTTTACTTATTTCAGGCCTTCCTTTTATTGTCTGGAATACCCAGAGTGTTCAAGTGGTTATTTTAGCCGCGTTGATACAACTTTGTGCTCTTATCGAATGGGTTAATTATTTCCTCCTACGCCTATCTTATAGTTTGAACCCACTTGTTTTATGGAAAAGAATTACTAAGGGAAAACTTGAAAAGAGCAGAATAGCCAAGGAGTTGGGGTAGAGACTAATAAAGAGCTTACCCATTCGTTTTGTATTATGCTATAATAAATCTATCAATTATTTTAACAACTACTTTAAGTGAGATAAGTATGTAAATTAACTATAATAGAAGACAGAAATCAGATATTGTTATTTCTGAACCGTCAGCCAGTTAAGTAGGAAAGTACTTGAAAACGTGGAAAAATCTTAAAAATTATCAGTTGTAAGAAGATGCTTTGGATAAATTATTTTTTGAGCTGTTACCAAGTAAAGAAGAAATTTCTGATATCTTATTAAATGTTGCTACGTTGAATGATTTTTATAGCACAAATTCTTTTCAGTTTATCCAGTTGCAGAGCATATTCTGAGTCTTAAAATTGACGAGAAGTTGAGATAAGGTGATGTAACTTTAGTCAATGAAATTCAAAATTTTACGATCAATGGGGTAACTAGAAAGTTCTATTCTTTTTCTACTAAATACTGTTCCCATCATAATCCTAACGAATACCCTATTTATGATAGCTATGTAGAAAAGGTATTAAAATCTTTTAGAAAAACAGATAGATTTTTCAACTTTAAGGATGCAGACCTAAAAGATTATCAAAAATTTAAAAATATAATTATTGCTTTTAGAGAATACTACGGATTAGAAGAATTTAATCTAAAAGAGATTGATCAGTATTTATGGCAGTTAGGAAAAGAATATTTTCCTAATAAATACTAGTAACTTGTTCTCACATAGAAAGGAAAAATCAAATTGCCCTACAAATTTCTACTCTTCGACCTTGACCACACCTTGCTTGATTTTGATACTGCTGAGGATGTGGCTCTGACACAACTTCTAAAGGAAGAAGGAGTTGCGGACATTCAAGCCTATAAAGACTATTACGTTCCTATGAACAAGGCTCTCTGGAAGGACTTGGAGCAAAAGAAAATCAGTAAACAAGAACTGGTTAACACGCGCTTTTCTCGATTGTTTGATCATTTTGGACTGGAGAAAGACGGTACTTTGCTTGCCAAGCGATACCAATTTTACCTTGCCCAGCAAGGACAAGCTTTTTCAGGTGCCCATGAACTCTTGGACAGCCTCATCGAGAGAGATTATGAGCTATACGCTGCGACAAATGGGATTACTGCCATTCAGACAGGACGTTTGGCTCAATCAGGTCTGGCTCCCTATTTCAACCAAGTCTTTATCTCCGAGCAATTGCAAACACAAAAGCCTGACGCACTATTCTACGAAAAAATCGAACAGCAGATTGAAGGTTTCAGCAAAGAAAAGACGGTTATGATTGGAGATTCCCTGACAGCTGACATACAAGGTGGCAACAATGCTGGTATTGATACTATCTGGTACAATCCCCATCATCTGGAAAATAAGACGCAAGCCCAGCCGACCTATGAAGTTCATTCTTACCCTGACTTGCTGGATTGTTTGGATAAACTGTAAAAAGTGGTTTAGATAGCCACTTTTTGCTATAATAGAGGCAGTAAAAATGAAGGAGCAGGCTTTATGCAACACTCATCTTGGCATGCTTTGATTAAGGAGCAATTACCTGAGGGGTATTTCGGGAAAATCAATCAGTTTATGGATCAGGTCTATGCTCAGGGAACTGTTTATCCACCTAAGGAAAAAGTTTTTCAGGCTCTCTTTACTACACCGCTTGAAGAAGTGAAGGTGGTGATTCTAGGGCAAGACCCCTATCACGGGCCGGGTCAGGCGCAGGGCTTGAGTTTTTCTGTACCTGATGCTATTCCAGCGCCACCGTCCTTGCAAAATATCTTGAAAGAATTGTCAGATGACATCGGGGTTAAGAAATCTCATGATTTGACAGCATGGGCTGAGCAAGGAGTCTTACTTCTTAATGCATGTTTGACTGTTCCTGCCGGTCAGGCCAATGGTCATGCTGGGCAGATATGGGAACCTTTTACAGATGCTGTGATTCGAGTTGTTAATAATCTGGATAGATCAGTAGTCTTTGTGCTCTGGGGTGCTTATGCACGCAAGAAGAAGACCTTGGTTACCAATCCTCACCACTGGATTATCGAATCAGCCCATCCTAGTCCTTTATCGGTTTATAGAGGATTTTGGGGTTCTAAGCCTTTTTCCAAGGCCAATGCATTCTTAAGAGAGACAGGACAAGAGCCAATCGATTGGCTTAGATAAGGAGAGAATATGCCTCAGTTAGCGACGATTTGCTACATTGATAACGGAAAAGAACTGCTCATGCTGCATCGCAATAAGAAGCCGAATGATGTTCATGAAGGCAAATGGATTGGTGTGGGTGGTAAGCTAGAACGAGGTGAGACTCCTCAGGAGTGCGCAGCGCGTGAAATCCTCGAAGAGACCGGCCTCAAAGCCAAGCCAGTTCTAAAAGGTGTCATCACTTTTCCAGAATTCACGCCAGATTTAGACTGGTACACCTATGTTTTTAAGGTGACAGAGTTTGAAGGTGAGTTGATTGAATGCAACGAGGGAACATTAGAATGGGTTCCCTATGATGAAGTTTTGAGCAAGCCAACTTGGGAGGGTGACCACACCTTTGTTGAGTGGCTTTTAGAGGACAAACCCTTCTTTTCAGCTAAGTTTGTTTATGATGGGGATAAATTGTTGGATACTCAAGTTGATTTCTATGAATAAAGGAGAAAGCGGATGTTATTAATCAAAAACGGTCGTGTAATGGATCCCAAGTCTGGTCTGGATCAAGTCTGTGATGTTTTGGTCCAAGATGGGAAAATTGTCAAAATTGCGTCTGAAATCAAGAAAGAAGGAGCAGAGGTGCTTGATGCTACAGGTCTTGTGGTTGCACCTGGACTAGTGGATATTCATGTCCATTTCCGTGAACCTGGTCAGACCCACAAGGAAGATATCCATACTGGTGCCCTAGCAGCTGCTGCAGGTGGTTTTACAACGGTTGTCATGATGGCTAATACCAATCCAACCATCTCAGACGTAGAGACTTTGCAAGAAGTTCTCCAGTCTGCTGCCAAGGAAAAGATTAACGTCAAAACGGTTGCAACTATTACCAAGAACTTTAATGGTAAAGACTTGACTGACTTTAAGGCGCTTTTAGAAGCAGGTGCCGTTGGTTTCTCAGATGACGGTATTCCACTTGAGAGCAGCATAGTTCTCAAAGAAGCCTTGGAAACTGCTAAAAAACTTGGTACCTTTGTTTGTCTACACGAGGAAGATCCCGGCTTGAACGGTATTCTTGGGTTTAACGAAAACATCGCTAAAGAACATTTTCATATCTGTGGAGCGACTGGGGTGGCTGAGTACGCTATGATTGCGCGTGATGTTATGATTGCCTATGCAACCAAGGCCCATGTTCACATCCAGCATTTGTCTAAGGAAGAAAGTGTCAAGGTAGTGGAATTCGCTCAAAGTTTGGGTGCGCAAGTCACAGCAGAAGTAGCTCCCCAGCATTTCTCTAAGACAGAAGCACTTCTCTTGACACAAGGTAGCAATGCCAAAATGAATCCTCCGCTTCGTTTGGAGTCAGATCGTCGTGCAGTGATTGAAGGTCTTAAGTCGGGAGTCATCTCCGTAATCGCGACAGACCACGCGCCTCACCATGCAGACGAGAAGAATGTCGAGGATATCACTAAAGCACCATCTGGTATGACAGGCTTGGAAACATCACTTTCTCTCGGTTTGACTTATTTGGTCGAAGCTGGTGAGCTAAGCTTGATGGAATTGCTAGAAAAAATGACTGTTAATCCAGCCCAACTTTACAACTTTGAAGCTGGTTACTTGGCTGAGAATGGTCCAGCGGATGTCACTATCTTTGATGCTAAGGCTGACCGCCTTGTGGACTCCTATTTTGCTTCAAAAGCTGCAAACTCACCATTTATCGGTGAAACTTTAAAAGGGCAGGTTAAATATACCATCTGTAAGGGACAAATCGTTTACAAAAACTAGATGGGATTCTGCTCTATAAACTATAAGAACAGAGAGCGTATATGTATCGAACCCATCAATTTAAAGATAAGTTTATTTTATTTCTTAAGATATTTTTTCCTATCCTGATTTATCAGTTTGCCAATTATTCTGCCTCTTTTGTTGATACAACCATGACTGGGCAGTACAATACCATGGACTTGGCTGGTGTATCAACTGCAACGAGTCTATGGAATCCTTTCTTCACTTTTTTAACAGGGATTGTTTCGGCCATGGTTCCCATTATAGGCCATCATCTAGGACGGGGCAAAAAGGAAGAAGTAGCATCTGATTTTTACCAATTTATCTACTTGGCTTTCGGACTATCTTTGGTCTTGCTTGGAATGGTAGTATTCTTAGCGCCACCTGTCTTAAATCATATCGGACTAGAAGCTCAAGTGGCGGCAGTTGCAGTTTCTTATCTTTGGTACCTGTCTATCGGGATTATTCCCTTGTTGCTTTTTAGTGTCATTCGGTCATTGTTAGATTCTCTTGGTTTGACCAAACTATCTATGTATCTCATGCTCCTATTACTTCCGCTCAATAGTGGTTTTAACTATCTTTTGATTTATGGAGCCCTTGGTTTCCCTGAGCTTGGTGGCGCAGGAGCAGGGCTAGGAACTTCGCTAGCCTATTGGGTTTTATTGGGCATTTCCCTGCTTGTTTTGTTCAAACAAGAAAGGTTAAAAGCGCTACATCTTGAAAAACGGATTCCACTCAATATAGATAAAATCAAGGAGGGTGTTCGATTAGGTCTACCAATCGGAGGAACCGTATTTGCGGAAGTGGCCATTTTCTCCGTTGTGGGACTAATCATGGCTAAGTTTTCATCGCTCATCATCGCTAGTCACCAGTCAGCTATGAATTTTTCAAGCCTCATGTACGCCTTTCCCATGAGTATTTCCTCTTCTATGGCGATTGTTGTGTCTTACGAGGTTGGGGCTAAACGTTTTGAGGATGCAAAAATCTACGCTCGTCTGGGGAGAGTAACTGCCCTTATTTTTGCAGGTCTTACCCTGTCCTTTCTCTACATTTTTAGAGATCGTGTAGCAAGTCTATATGGAAATGACCCTCAGTTCATTGAAACAACTGCTGTATTTCTAACCTACAGTCTCTTTTTCCAGTTAGCTGATACCTTTGCGGCTCCGCTCCAAGGAATTTTAAGAGGGTATAAGGACACTATCGTTCCTTTCTATCTTGGTCTAATCGGATATTGGGGAGTAGCGATACCTCTAGGATATCTACTAGATCAAGCAACTGACTTAGGGGCATTTGCCTACTGGATTGGGTTGATTGCCAGCTTGATCGTTTCTGGTTGTTTGTATCAATGGCGTTTGAAATCCATAATGAAAAGATTGAGCTATTTTTAGAAAATATCCTGAAAAATAACTTTGTGAAAAAATGCTCTAACTAGAGAGAATCCCTGTTTTAACAGGGATTTATTTTTTTATATTGTGAAATTTTATTAACTATAAACTTTGACAGTGTATACTAAAAAAGGTAAAATAGTAAGGTAAGAACAATGTTAGAAAGGCAAGATTATGTCAACTTTAGATAAAAATCTTTTGCTAGAGATGTTCCGTAAGATGGAAGAAATCCGTCGCATGGACTTAAAAATTGCTCAGTTAGTGAAAAAGGGGAAAGTTCCCGGTATGACTCACTTTTCTGTTGGAGAGGAAGCTGCTAACGTTGGAGCGATGTTGGCTCTCAACCCAGATGACCTGATTACTTCCAACCACCGTGGTCATGGACAGGCTATTGCTAAGGGGATTGACCTTAACGGAATGATGGCTGAAATCCTTGGAAAATACACTGGAACCTGTAAAGGAAAAGGTGGTTCCATGCACATTGCTGACCTTGATGCTGGTAACCTCGGTGCCAATGGTATCGTAGGTGGTGGTATGGGAATCGCTGTTGGTGCAGCCCTCAGTCAGCAAATGCAGAACACTGGTAAAATCGTTGTCTGCTTCTTTGGTGATGGAGCGACGAATGAAGGTGTATTCCACGAAGCTGTTAATATAGCTTCAATTTGGAATCTTCCAGTAATTTTCTACTGTATCAATAACGGTTATGGGATCTCTGCGGATATAAAGAAAATGACCAATGTAGAGCATATCCATCAACGTAGCGCTGCTTATGGAATTCCTGGAATGTTTATCGAAGACGGAAACAATGTAATTGATGTTTATGAAGGATTTAAGAAAGCTGTAGACCATGTTCGTGGTGGCAATGGACCAGTCTTGATTGAAAGTGTAACTTATCGCTGGCTTGGTCACTCATCATCTGACCCTGGTAAGTATCGTACGCGTGAAGAAGTGGAATTGTGGAAACAAAAAGACCCAATTGAAAAACTCCGCAATTACCTTATTGAAAATAACATTGCTAGCGCTGAAGAATTGGAAGAAATCCAAACACAAGTGAAAGTAGCAGTAGAAGCTTCTGTTAAATTTGCTGAAGAAAGTCCATTCCCACCACTAGAATCCGCATTTGAAGATATTTACGCAGACTAAGGAGAAAGAGATAAAATGGAAACAAAAACAATGTCCTTCCGTGACACCATTATCCTTGCTATGTCTGAGGAAATGCGTCGCGATGAAAATGTATTCTTGATGGGAGAAGACGTCGGTGTCTTCGGAGGAGACTTCGGAACTTCTGTCGGAATGCTCGAAGAATTTGGTCCAGAACGTATCCGTGACTGTCCGATTTCTGAAGCTGCCATCTCTGGAGCAGCAGCAGGAGCGGCTATGACAGGACTTCGCCCAATCGTTGATATGACCTTTATGGATTTCTCGGTCATTGCCATGGATAATATCGTTAACCAAGCTGCTAAAACACGTTATATGTTTGGTGGTAAAGGTCAGGTTCCAATGACTGTCCGTTGTGCTGCTGGTAACGGAGTTGGTTCTGCTGCCCAGCACTCGCAATCCCTAGAGTCTTGGTTCACTCACATTCCTGGACTTAAGGTTGTAGCACCAGGTACACCTGCTGACATGAAAGGACTTCTCAAGTCTTCTATCCGTGATAACAACCCTGTTATCATCCTTGAGTACAAGTCAGAATTTAACCAAAAAGGGGAAGTGCCAGTTGATCCAGACTATACAATCCCACTTGGAGTTGGGGAAATCAAACGCCAAGGTACAGATGTAACAGTTGTTACTTACGGAAAAATGCTTCGCCGTGTGATTCAAGCTGCTGAAGAATTGTCAGAAGAAGGAATTTCGGTTGAAATTGTTGACCCACGTACCCTTGTACCGCTTGATAAGGATATCATCATTAACTCAGTTAAGAAGACTGGTAAGGTCGTTCTGGTCAACGACGCCCACAAAACAAGTGGCTATATCGGAGAGATTTCAGCAATTATTTCAGAATCAGAAGCATTTGACTATCTAGATGCACCAATCCGCCGTTGCGCAGGAGAAGATGTGCCAATGCCTTACGCACAAAACCTAGAAAATGCAATGATTCCAACAGTTGAAAGCATCAAAGATGCCATCCGAAAAACTTATAACAAAGAATAATCTTGCATAAATAAAATTATGTAAAATTTTAGAGATTTTTAACTTTAATAACTTAAGATATGTTTTGTATCTAACTTATTTGTAAAGTTACGACAGTTTTTTGACGAATCGATAATATTCGACGAATGAATTAGTAAGTCTACTAGGTTGGTCGCCTAATAGCGACAACCGTAGTAACTTGAGACACGTTCCGTGTCCAAGTTACTTGTAGAGTTGTAATTGAATTCGGACGGAGGTCTGCGAAAAAAAATAGATTTTCTTGTGTTCATCGAACACATCGTCAATCTCCTATTTTTTCATTGCCCTCTGCGTCCTTAATATCTTATATTTGAACACGGGCTAAAAGCTCGGAAAAAAGATAAATCTCCTTGACTTCATCGAAGCCTGCGTAGATTTCCTATTTTTCAGTCGCTTTTTACGCCTTTAGTATCATAATTAGAATTGGAGAGGTCATGGCTGATGACAAGCTAAGAGCGACTCCTGCGGCTAGAAAGTTAGCGGATGATCTAGGGATCAACCTCTATGATGTTTCTGGCTCAGGTGCAAACGGTCGTGTCCACAAAGAAGACGTGGAAACTTATAAAGACACAAACGTGGTTCGCATTTCGCCACTTGCAAAACGAATTGCCCTCGAACATAACATTGCTTGGCAGGAAATCCAAGGAACTGGTCATCGTGGTAAGATCATGAAGAAGGACGTTTTGGCCTTGCTTCCTGAAAATATCGAAAACGACACCATCAAGTCTCCTGCTCAAATCGAAAAAGTGGAAGAAGTTCCAGATACTATCACTCCTTATGGTGAGATTGAGCGTATTCCAATGACACCAATGCGTAAGGTTATTGCCCAACGTATGGTTGAATCTTACTTAACTGCGCCAACTTTCACACTCAACTATGAAGTTGATATGACTGAAATGCTAACTCTTCGTAAGAAGGTTCTTGATCCAATCATGGAAGCAACTGGTAAGAAGACTACTGTTACAGACCTTCTTTCCCTCGCTGTTGTGAAGACCTTAATGAAGCACCCATACATCAACGCTTCATTGACAGAAGATGGCAAGACCATTATCACTCATAACTATGTCAACCTTGCTATGGCAGTTGGAATGGATAATGGATTGATGACACCTGTTGTCTATAATGCTGAAAAAATGAGCCTGTCAGAGTTGGTTGTAGCCTTCAAGGATGTCATTGGTCGTACCTTGGATGGTAAATTAGCTCCAAGTGAGTTGCAAAACTCAACCTTCACAATTAGTAACTTGGGAATGTTTGGCGTTCAGTCCTTTGGTCCGATCATCAACCAACCAAACTCAGCTATTCTGGGTGTAAGTTCGACAATCGAGAAACCAGTTGTTGTCAATGGTGAGATTGTCATTCGCCCTATCATGAGCCTAGGATTAACCATTGACCACCGTGTCGTAGATGGTATGGCTGGTGCTAAGTTTATGAAAGACTTGAAAGCCTTGATTGAGAATCCGATCTCAATGCTTGTTTAAGTCAGCTATTGTTATTTTAGAGATTTAGAAGGAAGTAAGACATGGCCTTAGAAGTAATTATGCCAAAAGCCGGCGTGGATATGACAGAAGGACAAATCGTCCAATGGAATAAAAAAGTCGGTGAATTTGTAAAAGAAGGAGAAATCCTTTTGGAAATCATGACTGACAAAGTCAGCATGGAATTGGAAGCCGAAGAAGATGGATACTTGATTGCCATCCTTAAAGGAGATGGGGAAACTGTTCCAGTAACTGAAGTTATCGGTTACCTTGGCGAAGAAGGGGAAAACATCCCAACTGCTGGAGCAGTTGCGCCAGAATCAAAACCTGCACCTGCAGCTAGTGCCTCAAACGACGATGGTAAGAGCGATGATGCCTTTGATATCGTTGTGATTGGTGGAGGTCCTGCTGGTTATGTGGCGGCGATTAAAGCTGCTCAACTTGGTGGTAAGATTGCCCTTGTTGAAAAATCAGAACTCGGTGGAACCTGCTTGAACCGTGGCTGTATTCCAACGAAGACCTACCTTCACAACGCTGAAATCATCGAAAATATCGGTCATGCAGCAAGCCGTGGTATCGTCATAGAAAATCCAAACTTCACTGTTGATATGGACAAACTTTTAGAAACTAAATCTAAAGTTGTCAATACCTTGGTAGGTGGAGTTGCAGGTCTTCTTCGTAGCTACGGAGTTACTGTTCATAAAGGAATTGGTACCATCACTAAAGACAAGAATGTCTTAGTTAATGGTTCAGAATTGCTTGAAACTAAGAAAATCATCCTTGCTGGTGGTTCAAAAGTCAGCAAGATCAACGTTCCTGGTATGGAATCTTCGCTCGTGATGACAAGTGACGACATTCTTGAAATGAACGAAGTTCCAGAAAGCCTTGTTATCATCGGTGGTGGAGTTGTCGGTATCGAACTCGGTCAAGCCTTCATGACATTTGGCTCAAAAGTAACTGTTATCGAAATGATGGACCGTATCGTTCCAGCTATGGATGCGGAAGTTTCTAAGAATCTTCGCTTGATCCTTGAGCGTAAAGGAATGACCATTTTGACAGGCACAAAGCTGCAAGAAATCATCGAGGAAAATGGTCAACTTCGTATCAAGGTTGAAGGAAAAGACGATATCATCGCAAGCAAAGCTCTTCTTTCAATTGGCCGTGTGCCAGACCTTGAAGGTATTGGCGATGTTGAGTTTGAATTGGATCGTGGTCGCATCAAGGTCAACGAATACATGGAAACTTCTGTTCCAGGTATCTATGCACCAGGTGATATCAATGGTACCAAGATGTTGGCTCACGCAGCCTTCCGTATGGGTGAAGTTGCCGCTGAAAATGCGCTTAAAGGAAATCACGTCGTAGCAAAACTCAACTTGACCCCTGCAGCCATTTACACTCTTCCAGAAGTAGCAGCAGTAGGTTTAACAGAAGAGCAGGCTCGTGAGAAATACGATGTTGCTATCGGTAAATTCAACTTTGCGGCTAACGGACGTGCCATTGCTTCTGATGCAGCTCAAGGTTTCGTAAAAGTCATTGCAGGTAAGAAATACGGAGAAATCCTTGGTGTTCATATCATCGGTCCTGCAGCTGCAGAATTGATCAACGAGGCATCAAGCATTATCGAAATGGAAATCACTGTTGAAGAAATGCTGAAGACCATCCACGGGCACCCAACATACTCTGAAGTGATGTACGAAGCATTTGCGGATGTTTTAGGAATGGCTATCCATTCACCTAAGAAAAAATAAATAAGATTTTCAACTAAATTTTCTTAAAGTAGTACGGACGGCAGCGACCTCTATTAGAGTTCCATGCCTAAAAATTGAGCCTCTTGTCTCAATTTTTCCGAGAAATGTAACGATAACACGTTACATTTCTTTTTACCACTTTAGAAAATTGAATTGCTATGAACAGAATTTAAAAATTAAATTTTTGGAAATACTATGAAATACATTATCAATCATTCAAACGACACTGCTTTTAATATCGCCTTGGAAGAATATGCCTTTAAACACCTTTTAGATGAGGATCAAATCTTCCTACTATGGATTAACAAACCTTCTATCATTGTTGGTCGTCACCAGAATACTATCGAAGAAATCAACCGTGACTATGTTCGAGAAAATGGTATTGAGGTAGTCCGCCGTATCAGTGGTGGCGGTGCTGTTTATCACGATTTAAACAACCTCAACTACACCATCATTTCAAAAGAAGATGAAAACAAGGCCTTTGACTTCAAGAGCTTCTCAACTCCAGTTATCAATACCTTGTCTCAACTTGGTGTTAAAGCTGAATTTACAGGCCGTAATGACCTTGAGATTGACGGTAAGAAATTCTGTGGAAATGCCCAAGCCTATATCAATGGTCGTATCATGCACCATGGTTGCTTGCTCTTTGACGTTGATTTGTCGGTCTTAGCAAACGCCCTCAAGGTTTCAAAAGACAAATTTGAATCAAAAGGTGTGAAATCCGTCCGTGCTCGTGTAACCAATATTGTCAATGAATTACCAGAAAAAATAACAGTTGAGGAATTCCGTGATTTGCTATTGGAATACATGAAAAAAGAGTACCCAGAGATGACTGAATACGTCTTTTCAGAAGAAGAATTGGCGGAAATCAATCGTATCAAGGATACCAAGTTTGGTACTTGGGACTGGAACTACGGTAAATCACCTGAATTTAACGTCCGTCGTGGAACAAAATTCACTAGTGGTAAGGTTGAAGTTTTTGCCAACGTCATTGAATCAAAAATCAAAGATATCAAGATTTATGGTGACTTCTTTGGTATCGAGGACGTTGCTGCAGTAGAAGAAGTCCTCCGTGGAGTGAAATACGAACGCGAAGATGTCCTCAAGGCCCTAGAAACTATTGATATTACACGCTATTTCGCTAGTATCAGCCGTGAAGAAATTGCTGAAGCGGTAGTGGGGTAAGGAAAAAGAATCCATTTATGATGGATTCTTTTATTTGGGTTAAACTTAATAATCATGCTGATTAGACTATAATAGTGATGAAAAATGAAAAGGAGTTATTCATTATGTTAGAAATTCCAGTAGAAAAACTTGATCTATTTGAACAGTTAGACCGCAATGTTGTTGCTTTTTATAGAAATACGGAAATTTCTCAAACTGAAAGTTTAAATATAAGCATCACACAAGAACATTATGATAAGAAATCTAAAGAGCTTCAGCCTTTAGGATACCAAGCTGTTCAAATATCTTTAGGAGTGGCTTTAGATAATGTAATCCAGCAAGCCTATTTCCAAAATCTTATAATTGGCGGACTTCTCCCCGATGAAATCAAAGTAAACAAAGAGGACTTAATGCCTTTGAAAGACATTGTTGATAGTTTTTGTATTATGTATGCTACAGCAAACAACAGACTTGAAAATAGTAAGGCTTATGAACTTATGAAAAATAAGACAGTGTTCTTTATTGGTAAACTGTTAACTGACGATCTTAAAAGTGGTGACGAAATTTCTTATATGGGAATCGAAAGAGAAACAGCTGATGGAACTTCTTATGAAGCAGTAAAATGTTTTCTAACTAAAGAGAGTGCTGAGCAGTACAATGATTCAAAAAAACCTGTAAGCCCAGCAAATCTAGCCTATCTGCAAGCCTTTTGGGGTAAACCAGTAATTATAGAGCCACACCGTAACTACTGGATTGAGTTTAAATAACAAAAAACGAAAAATAAAAGGAATTGATCTTTCTTTTTTTAGCGATAGTTAGTTTACATAATTTATAATATGTATCACTCATAAACTATCCAAAGCATTCTTTTGCTCATCGTTGACGATATGGGTATAGAGGTCAGTGACTTGTGTGCTAGCATGACCTAACTGATGGCTGACCAAAACTTGCGATTTAGTAGCATCATAGAGCCTAGTCGCCAGGGTATGGCGTAGTTTGTGGGGAGTTACACGGACTTTGAAATCCTCTGAGTACTTAGCAACCATTTTCTCAACACTAGAAGCATCGATACGATTGGGAGCACCACGATATAAGGTCAGAAATAATGCTGTATCTGTCTTTTCCGTCTTATAGCGTTGATTTCGAATGGCTAGATAATTTTCAAGATAAGGCTTAGCAAAGGCCGCGACATTGACAGAATCACGTTTGCCCCCTTTTCGAGTGACATCTATAACCATCATTTTGAGATTGAGGTCTCTTAGATCCAGATTAACAGCTTCAGATAAGCGGACACCAGATGCTAGGAGAAGAGCAATAATTGCCAAATCACGTTCTTTGTTCTTATTAAATGATGAGAGAGCGCGATTTGAGAGCTGTTGAGGGTACTCCTGGTCGATATAAGTTAGAAAGCCCTCTGTTTCATTCCCTAGAAAGAGTTTTTGTTTGATGTTTTCAGCTCTGGCAGCAAGTGTTTCTTTCTTTTTCTTGGTTGAAACTTTCTTCATTACATTACGATAGAAATAGGGCTCACCTTGGTCATTTTCGACTTCCTCTGTCAGATACTTGTAAAGACTGGAAAGTGCTGACAAAGTGCGATTGATTGTTGTCTGAGAGACACCTTGTTTGGTTGTATTAGCATTCAGCAAAGGTCGTTCACGCAGATATAGAATAAAGGACTCCATGTCTTTTTTAGACATATTTTCCAAGACTGATAAAGGAATGTCAGACATTTTATCAGCGTTTGAAATACCAGACTCCAAAACCCAGCTGAAAAATCGATCGTATTCCTTGAGGTATTCGTACAAGGTTGTAAAACTGTAGGGAACAGCAAGCTTAGATTGGTAGTATTCCAGAACATACCAGGGCATGATTTGTTTCAGTTTGTCAATTCGTTCCAGTAAAATCTCACGTTTCATGTATTTTCTCCATAAATAAGTCTACTAGTAGTATAGCATAGACTTACATATTTTTCAAGAAAATTATAGTTTTTCGGAAAGACCTTATAAGTGTTTACTGATTTTAGAAAAAACAAAGACCTGGTTCCACAATCATAAGAAACAGGTCTTTTGTGTGTATGTAATCCGGCAAAATGATAATAACTTATGCTTGTTTGTCAATTTCTCTATAGTATTTCAATTGCCATTTTTGTGTTGCTAGAGCTGTTTTATTTAAATTTGTGCACCAAGGAGGATAAAATCTCATAGACATTTTTCCTTTGCAATTTGTTGTTGAGAGAATTTTTTTATGAATAGCCACCTCTTTTGGAATAATAAATAGTCCCACCTTATCTTTATCGATGACAACGATAATCAGCTCAGTCCCAAGATCTTCATTGATATAAGGAACGTTCTTGTTATCTTGGTCTTTTTTCCAAAAAACTGTAAAATATCCTTCTTTTTTTGGGGTTCTTTTTGCCAAGCGGCATCTTTTATCCCCTTGCTCTTCCTTTATATTGATAAGAATACCTTCGTATTTTTCATTGTATTTTTCTTCAATGAAATCAAAATCACCATAAAAATTATATAAAACATCGAGTATTTTCATTATGATGTATGTCCTCCTTAGCAAATAACTTTTCCTAAGAATAATACGGTTTCCAACAAAATTAGCTACCGACTATACTCATCTTTTTTATGTATTACCATATAGCAGGATATCAAAATGACGAAAATTTTAATCAGGTAGGTTTCGTATCGATCAGTATCTATGGTTAGCTGAGACAAGACGTTAATGATCGAATGTGTCATAACGCAAATCCAAAGATTCTTTGTTTTGATATAAAGAGTTGATAGTATGAAAGAATTTGTCAGCAATCCAAATAAAAACGGTAGAATTTGCAGTGTTGCTAGGGAACCATCTATGTAAAAGAACAACAGATGCCAAATCGCCCAGCTGAAAAAGGTTAGGATTGTTGAGTGAAAATACGGTAGCTTCTCTTGTAAAATTGGTTGAAAGACATATCGCCATCCAATCTCTTCTATACCACCAAAGACAATAAATTTGAAGAACATTAAAAATGGGAGATACCAGCTAAATTCTATTATTTTCCCACCAAACATTAGAAACGAAAAATCAAGGATAATTAGGAAAAAAGATAATAAATAATGTTTATAATTAGTATGGATGTTAAAAAAATCTTTTACGATCTTCTTAAAATGAATATGAAAATAGTGATTTGCAACAATTATTCCCCAAAGAGCTGAAGAAATCCCACCAACAATGATTCCTAAAACAGTTAACAGATTGGACTGAATAGAGAAATGATTCAAGAAAAAGAAAAGAAGACAAACTGATACTATTTGGCTAAATGTGCCTAGCAAATATACCGCAATTGCCTTATTTCTTTTCATAGAGGATCCTTTCAAATTTATTTACGTAAAATAAATTATGTAAATAAAACTTACAACAACAAATCTTTGACTTTTCCAATTTCACTTTTTGGAATCACCAGGTGAATCATATCACCCAGATACATCCTGGTTGAGCCGTTAACTGTTTGGCTTTTGCCATTATGGACTTGGGTGGTGATGAGTACGTTATGTGGCAAGTTGAGCTCATGAACCTGTTTTCCAGCGATTTTATCTGATACAGGGATTTCAATTAGGGTAACTTCTCCTTCGTCTGTTGCTTCTTCTGGTAGCATTTTTTCAAGCATAGCCTCATAGACTGGAGCACCCTTGAGCAAATCCATGACGATGTAGGCAACTAAGGTCACTAAGCCAAGTGGCATGAGGTTGCGAATATCTCCAACCATCTCGGTTACGAGTATCATAGCAGTTAATGGAGCCTTGGAAATTGCTCCAAAGTAGCCACTCATTCCCAGAATGACAAATATAGGAAATTGTTCCTGACTGACAAATCCAAGGTTGACACAAATAACACCGACTAGGGCACCTAGTAAGGAACCAAGCGCCAAAATGGGTAGGAAAATTCCTCCTGGGAGGCCGCTTCCATAACTAATCATGCTCCAAATAAAGCGGATCAAAAAGTAAGCTAATAGAACCTGAAAACTAAAATCTTGCTCAGTCAAGGAAAGAACGACCTGATTTCCACCACCAAGAATTTGAGGTAAAAAAATTCCGATTGGTATGATGAGGATAAAGGCTAGGATTGGATAATAAGCTCTATCCAAATGGATTTTTTGACCAAGCCATTCATAAATTTGACCAACATTGAGTACAGCTTTCTCATATAGAAAACCAGAAAGCCCGAGAAAAACTCCCATAACCAGGTAAATCCAATACTGGTCTAGGGTCATGAGAGGAATGTTGTCTGGCATATCCAGTACGGGTGTTAGGCCAAATATGAGTAGTGAGACAAAGTTTGCTACGAGACTAGCTGCTAGTGTTGAGACCCAGAAAAAGCGGGAAAAATGGTGATAGACTTCTTCTACAACAAAGAGGAGACCTGCTATCGGTGCATTAAAAGCAGCGGCTAAGCCTGCAGCAGCTCCACTGGCAATCAGGGAACGTTCCTCTACTGGACTAGATTTTAGCCACTTGGCAATGCCTTTACCACCAACTGCTCCAAGTTGAATACTTGGCCCTTCTCTACCTAGCATAAGGCCACTTGCAATAGCAAGAATCCCTAAAATATATTTTTTCCAGAGGACACTCCACCAGTTGAGACTCATCAGTCCCTTCAGCTCGGCTTCGACTTGAGGAATTCCTGAACCCTTGATATCTTTTTCTGACCGAGTTAGTTTCGCACTAAGCCAGCAAACTATTAAATAAAATAGACCAATGATAAAAAGATTGCGCACTAGGTGCGCTTGATCTTGATAAAGTCCTTGTATCAGGTGGAATCCCTTTTCGATTAAGAAACGAAAGGATCCGACGATTAGCCCTACGACGAGACCAACAATGATTCCTCGTCCAACTTGGGATAATATGGTGCTTGAGGCAAAGGCAAATTCTTTCTTGGAACTAAGTGTTTCTGACTGTTCCTCCATAATCATTTCCTCTTACTTATCTTTCTTGGTTGAAACCAGTGTTTTGACTGGTTCAAAACTGGTTCGGTGAATTGGGGTGACACCTAGTTTTTCCAATTCTTCTAGATGTTTAGCTGTCCCGTATCCTGCATTAGCTGTAAAATCATATCCAGGATATTGATCATCATAGTCCTTCATCAATTCATCCCGTGTCACCTTGGCCACTATAGATGCAGCTGCAATCGAGAGAGAGTTTGCATCTCCTTTGATGATTGCTGTTTGAGAAATCGGCAACTCCAGTTTCATGGCATCTATCAAGAGGTGCTCGGGTTGGGGACTGAGCTGGGAGATTGCTTCTTTCATGGCCAGTTTGGTCGCTTCATAGATATTGACTTGATCAATGATCTGATTATCCATGATACCAATACCTATTGCCAAGGCTTGGTCTTGAACGGCTTCATAAATTTCCAGATGTTTCTTTTTGGGGATCTTTTTGCTATCGTTGAGACCTCTAATCTTACAATTTTTTGGCAAGATAACGGCTGCAGCAACCACAGGACCAGCCAAAGGACCACGGCCGACCTCGTCAACACCTGCTATTAAGGTCATTCCTTGTTTGTAAAGCTCTTTTTCATAGGAAAGCATAGATTCCAAACGAAGGTCTTCATCCAGTTCAGCCTGAATGGCTTTTTTACGCTTGTTGATTTCCTTTTGAACTCCAGAACGACTATCCTTTTCTAGTTCCAGAAAAAGGGGGTTGTCTAATTCTTTGACAGTAGCAAGAAGTTCCTTGATTTCTTTAATCGTCTTCATCGATGTCGTCCAATGTATCTAAGGTGTAGTTACCGAGTTTTCCATCACGGACTTCCTTAACGAAGAGGCTGTAAAAGCGGTCGTAGTCGTCTCGGAAACCAAGGGCACGGGTCATATCCATGATAATAACAGGTGCTTCTTCTTCTATCTTCATTTGTTTGAAGCGTTCAGCTAGCTTTTCTGGATAATGTTTTTTGAAATAATTGAGACCAAAAATGGTCACTTCATCCATAGGAAGCAACTGGTCTTTAATTGCTCCTGTTAGGGCAAGTTTCAAAGCGACGGTTTCGTCTTCGAACTTAGGCCAAAGAATCCCTGGTGTGTCTAGGATTTCAAGGTCTTTGTTGGTTTTGAGCCACTGTTGCCCCTTGGTAACACCTGGTTTATTGCCGACAACTGCAATCTTTTTCCCAGCCAAACGGTTCATGAGAGTTGACTTACCGGCATTTGGAATTCCGATAATCATGGTCCGCAAGGTTTCGATCTTGATACCGCGTTCTTTCTGGCGTGCAATCTTATCAGCCATGAGCTTTTTAGCAGCATCAGTAACAACTTTTACAGTAACTTGCTCTTTGGAGTTGATAGCCAGAGTTTGGATTCCTTGTGATTCAAAATACTGACGCCATTCTTTGGTCATTGCTGGATCAGCCAGATCTGCCTTATTCAAGATCAAAAGCTTTGGTTTATCACCCACAATCTTGGTTAACATAGGATTTTGACTAGATAAAGGTAGGCGAGCATCCACCAAAATCGTTACAAAATCAACAAACTTTAGATTCTCCTGAACTTGCCGCCGAGCTTTAGACATGTGGCCCGGAAACCATTGAATAGTAGCCATAAACATTTCCCCTTCCGACTAAAAAAAACGTAGTAAAAACGTTTTCTTTCTTACTACCTATTCTATCATAAATGAGGAACTTTTGCACATGCTTTGACCACAATAAATGATAAATAGTATTGGTCCGAAACATCCTTGATACCAGTAAGGATTTACTTGACTTTTTTTGTTTTCGGGTATATACTTAGTGTATACTAATTCGTGGAGGTAGAGCAATGAATACAGTAAAGACTCGAAAGGTGGGAAACTCTCTCACTGTGACCATTCCTAAAAATTTAGGTATGACAGAAGGTCAAGAAATGGTTGTCTACAAAGGGATTGACGGAGTCATTGTCTTAGCTCCAAAACTGAAAGATCCTTTTGATGGGATTACTGATTTGAGAATGACAAACGATTTTGAAGGGGTAGGGTCACTTGATAGCGAAATCTGACTATATTCCTGAAAAGCAGGATATCATTTGGCTGGACTTTGATCCATCAGTCGGTCGAGAAATCCAGAAACGGCGACCTGCCTTGGTCGTTTCTAGGAGAGAATATGCCTTGCAAACTGGTTTTGTAGCTGTCTGTCCTATCACTCACGGCCAACAACGGTTGGCAGAAAAAGGCTTGCTTGTTCCTGTCTCGTCGGATAAGGTAGATGGCGCTGTCAATCCATTTCAACTGTATACCTTTGATTTTCGGATGCGTAATGCTCAAAAAATAACAAGAATGGACACACAGTGTTTTCAGAAAGTCGTCCAACTTTACCAGTACATCTTTGGAGATACATAAATCCTACCATGCATAGACAAGGTAGGATTTTTTCTATATGAGCAATCTATCTAGAAACGGGTGAAGGCAATTTGTCAAAATCCCTCTAATCCAGCTTTCTTGTGCTGATGATAGATGTTCTGCTTGAAGGCATTCTTTTAGAAAATCGCGGACTTGTTCTGGTGAGATTTCAAACTCAAAAGTTTTCATCTTGTAGAAAAAGTCGATGAGATGCTCAGATAAGTAATCATCTGAAAAGGGTACTTCTCCACTTTTTTGATACTCTAATAAGAGTCGAGAAAATCTAGCTTTTTCATCAGGTAAATACCGAAAATAAGAATTAAGAAGCCAAGTCTGCTTCTGCTTTCGTTCAATAGGATCTTGATTTGCAATTCGCTGATCCTTTTCCAGCTCCTTCTGGTTTTGCTTAGCCTTGATAGCCCGTTCGTCTCTATTTTTTCCAAAGAGGATTTTCTCCCATTTTCGTTCTTCTTGGGTCAAGGTTTCTGTAAAACCAAAGTAATCTTGATAGGCTCGTTCTGCAGGTCCCATGGCAAGAATGAGGTTGTCAGCGTATTGCTTGGCGACTTTATCTCTTTTCTTGCGTTCTTTCTCCGCTTGAATCCGTAAATGCTGCTCGTAATCGATTTTCTCTTTACCTAGCTTGATAAGGTATAGTTGATCATCAGACTTTCCAAGTAGAAATGGTTTGATACATTTTTCAAGGACTTCTTCCAGACGCGCCTTCTTTTTGGGGTCTGCCTTGGTCCAACTTCCACCTTGAAAGACCTCTAGGAAGAGCTGATAGTCTCTCTCAGGCGCGAATTGATTGCCACGATTGGCTTTGAAAACACCTTTTTTCCAAAACCATTTTAGAAGTCGTTCGTCAAAGTCGCTTTTATTAACCTTGATTTTTTCCTTTTTCTTGACTTTTCTAGTCAGATTTTCAAGCTTTCTGAAAAGTTTTTCTTCCTCTTCCAGTTGCTGGTCTAAAGTCAGTCGATGAAAATGACGAACACAATCGCTACCAATCGGAAAGAGGTGTTGACCTGTAACACTGTTAAAGAGTTCGTAAGAGTATTTAATGGCATTTCCGCAGATACAATTACTACGGCTAATGCCATTAAAAATCAAGGAAACTTCATTCCATTCCTTGGTAGCTTGATCCCAAGTATCAGCTTTTGAAGCCTGTAAAACTGCGTCATGCAGGGATTTTCTAACTGGAAGTGGCATGAGGTTTCCTTTCTAGATTATACTTTTACAACTTTAACCTCGTCTTTGCCAAGTAAGATCAAGTATTTTTCAATATTTTTAATCGAATAGGCTCGTGATAAGGCTTCTCCGTAGAGCGCTAACTGCCCACGATAGCGTTCAATGAGTTGACTTGGCTCATCATAACGGTCAGTCTTATAGTCAAAAAGAACGATACGATCTTCGAAAATCAGATACCCGTCCAAGATTCCACGGACAACAAAGTCTTCTTGACTCTTTTGGTCTCGTTTGAGCATGGAGAAAGGTTGCTCTCGATAGAGATGATTTGTATTGGCGAGAATTTCTTGACCAAGTGCTGTATCAAAGAATGCTAGGATTTTAGAAAGATTAATCTTGTTTCTAGCAGCTGGACTAGCTTGAACTTGTTGCAGAGTTTCTTCCAGAGTGGCAAGTGTTGGTTGCTGACTAAGGTCAATTCTCTGCATGAGTTCGTGGGTTGCACTACCAATCTCAGCTCCAGTTACCTTTTCTTTAGTTGAAAAAACTGGTAAATCGAAGCTGATTTGCTTCTCTGGTGATTTGGTTTGGTTAGCAATTTGTACCCCTTCCATATCCATAACTGGTTCGTAGAATTTCTTGATTTGGCTAGGAGTTTGGACGCTAGGAAGTTCAATAGCCGCACGATGAAGAGTATTATAGACTTCTACTTCTTTTAGCATTTCAAGGGCTTCTTTGATGGTTTCTGACTGACGATTGTCTGCTTGAGAACTATCTTGTAGAGGACTCTTGTTTTCCAACTGGCCAATAGCTTCTCTAGTCAACTGGTCTTCACCAACGAAACGATAACTAAAGTTGAGATTGTCTCTAGCAAATACTTTACTAATCGCCCATATCCAGTCCTGGAAATTCTTGGCTTGAAGTCTGGTATTGCTATCTAGTTTTCCGTTTTCAGCTGTTAGATATTCCTTTGCTTCCAGCTTTTCACGAGAACCCTTACCGACAAGATAAAGTTTTCTCTCAGCTCGCGTCATGGCAACATACAGCAGACGCATCTGTTCAGAATAGCTAGCCAATTGCAGTTCTTTCTCATTCTGGGTATAGGTAAGGCTGGGAATAGAGAGTTTGATGGTTTTAGGATAGTGTGCTTCCACTGCTCCTGTTTCCACCTTGGCAATGTATTTGACACCAAGTCCATTTTGACGGCTGAGAATGACGTCTGACATCGAGTCTTGCTTGTTGAAGTCCTGATCCATATTGAGGATAAAGACGTAAGGGAACTCCAGCCCTTTGCTCTTGTGAATAGTCATGAGTTCCACGGCATCTTTAGGCGGTGCGACAGCTACGCTTGCGAGGTCATGCTGAGCTTCTAGGACTTGGTCAATCATACGGATAAAACGAGATAAGCCCTTAAAATTACTCTTTTCAAACTGGTCAGCGCGCAGAGCTAGGGCATAGAGATTAGCCTGTCTAGCAGGTCCGTTTGGCAAGGCTCCAACATAATCATAGTAAAAACGATCATTGTATATCTTCCAAATCAAGTCATAGAGGGAGTGGGTTTTGGCATACAAGCGCCAAGAATCCAAAATATCCATGAGCTGATTTAATTTTTCCGCTAGAGCTGTATGAATTAACTCTTTCTGGCTAGCTACTTGTTTTTGAGCATTGAGCAGTTTTTCATAGAGATTTTCTTGAATTTTATCTTCTGCTTTCTGAAGAGACAAGCGTGCCAACTCGTCCTCATCAAAGCTAAACATAGGAGACTTCATCAGAGCAACTAAAGCATAGTCTTGCAGAGGATTGTGGATGACACGAAGCGTATCCAACATGACTTGCACTTCTAGGGATTGGAGATAATTATTTTGCTCGCCGTCGGTTTTAACTGGAATTCCGTACTCAGACAAGGCGAGGAGAATCTGGTCGTTTCGACTACGACTGGAAGTCAAAAGGGCAATTTCCTTAAAGGCTACACCATTCTCTTGATGGAGCTTCAGGATTTCCTTGATGACTAAGCGCATTTCGCCTGTGAGCCTTGTTTCTAGTTGGCTCTCTTCCTCCTCTTGTCCACTGTCGTCCTTATCGTAGAGGAGAAATTCTGCCTTGTTGTCTGGATTGGGAGTTAGTTTGCTATTGGCAAAAACAAGCTGGTGCATGCTATCATAGTTGATTTCGCCGACCTCTTGGTCCATAAGGCGTCCAAAAACATCATTGGTTGCTGACAGAACTTCTGAACTACTACGGAAATTTTCCTTGAGGAGGATCAACTTGCCTTCATGAGGATTTTGCGCATAGCGTTGGAATTTTTCATTGAAAATCTGCGGATCTGCCTGACGGAATCGGTAGATGGACTGCTTGATATCTCCAACCATAAAGCGATTGTGACCATTCGACAGCAATTCCAACATTCGTTCTTGAATATGGTTGGTATCCTGATACTCATCGACCATGACTTCGTGGAATCGTTCCTGATAAGCCTTGCGGACTTGTGGGAAATTTTCTAGAATCTCGATGGTATAATGACTGATATCAGCAAATTCAAAGGCATTTTCCTGACGTTTACGTTCACGATAAGCTACCACAAAATCGCTCATAAAGGTTTGGAAGGTTTTAGCTAGATCCCAGGTGTCTCCATGATAACGCTCTTGATAGTCGAGAATCGTTTTCTGGTCTGCTAGTTGTCCAAGTTTTGCAAACTGGGATTTTCTCTCCTCATTATAGGCATCAGCCAGTGGCTTCAAATCAGCTTTACGACTAGAGTTAGCTAAAGCGCGACCATTTTTCTCCTTAGAGATGGCAACAACACGAGCAAGCACTGCTTGATAAGCCTGGTTATCGGACTCTTGATTTAAGGAGCCAATTTGATCCAGAACCTGTTGAACAGCTTCTAAATAGGCAGCTTTGGGAAACTCTTTAGCATCATTATCCAGATGATAACGGAAAAAGCTTTCCAAATCCCATAGCGCCTGTTTGATTTGTTCAGTAAGTTTGTCTTTTTCAATTACAAAGTCAGCTTCTTCAAACCCTTTGAGGAAAGAGTTACTCAACCATTTTTGTGGACTGCTGGTGGATTGAAGGAAATCATAAATTTTGTAGACTTGCTGGCGCAGACCTCTTTCATCCTTGCCACGCCCAGCAAAGTTCTTCACCAAACTACTAAATTTCTCTTTATTCTCACCTTGGTAATGGTCTTCAAAAACCTGATGAAAAACTTCGTTCTTTAAGAGTAACTGTTCACTTTCATTTTGCAGAATACGGAAGTTCGGTGCGATATCAATCAGATAGCCATGCTTGCCAAGGAATTTTTGCGTGAAGGAGTCCATGGTTCCGATGGCAGCGTTTGGCAGGTCTGCCAACTGGCGTCCCAAGTGTTGTTTGAGATCAACATCATCGGTTTCTTGGATTTGTTGGCCGATTTTTTTCTCCAAACGTTCCTTAAGCTCTGTAGCAGCCTTGACGGTAAAGGTCGAGATAAAGAGTTGAGAAATTTCGACACCACGCGCTAACTGATCCAGAATACGCTCTGCCATGACAAAGGTTTTCCCTGAACCAGCAGACGCTGAGACTAGGATATTTTGCCCAGCAGTATAAATAGCTTGGATTTGCTCGGCAGTTCTTTTCTGTTCCTTGCTTGAACTCGCTTCTGTTTCTTGTAATTTTTGAATTTCTTCCTCAGTTAAAAAGGAAATGGGCTTCATCGGTTCAACTCCTCTCTCATTTTTTCAAACCAAGCTTGCTTGAGTTTTTCTCCGACTAGGCGCTTGCCATCAGCTAAGTCTAACTTCTCTAGGAAACGAGCTTGACCCAAGTGGTAATTGGCTTCAAATCCTGTAATGGCTTGGTGTTGCTGAACGTACGGGGCAATACTTCTGCCATTCTCTGTGTATGGATTGATGGAAAAATGGCCTTCTAAAATCTTCTCTGCTGCTTTCTTATAAAGATGGGCATTGTAGTCCAATAAGAGCTGGAACTCCTCGTCTGTCAGCTGATTAGCCTTGTTTTTGTTGTAAAATTCGCCCAAGTGACTGCTTTCTTTCTCTAAAAAGAGTCCCTGGTATTTCATAGACTTGCTGGCTTCTGCTACTGCTCCTGCCAGACTTTTAACAGCCATCAGAGATTGGACAGATTCAGCCATTTCTAGGTACATAGCTCCGAAAAAGTTCTGCTCCCCTCCTCTTTTTAGGGCAGCAAGATAAGTTGGCAGTTGGGAATTAAGGCCATTAAAGAAATGAGGAAACTGGAACTGGGTCAAACTAGACTTGTAGTCTACCACTCCCAGCGCTCCATCAGCTTTCAGGCGATCGATCCGGTCCACCTTACCTCGCACATGGACACTGCGACCATTATCCAACTGAATAAAGCCCTGATCTTTGCCGCCAAATGTTGCTTCCTCTTGGATGGTTTCGATGGCTGGATTATGACGAAGGATATGACCAGTTGTCCGCGCGACATCAAGCAGAACTTCCTTGGTAAACTGAGCTTCCAAACTTTCTTGATAAATAGCTTCAAATTCCCGTTCTTGACTGGTTTCCTTAATAGCTTGTTCCAGACGGTGGTCAAACGGATTTTCTGCAGGCAGTTTTAAGGCACGTTCAAAAATACGATGTAAAAAATTTCCGTGACTGCGAGCATCTGGGCGCAGGCGCAATTCCTCCTGCAAGCCTAAAACATAACGGAGGAAATAACTGTATTCATTGCGATAAAACTCTGTCAAACCAGACGTAGACAGGTAAAACTCCTTGTCAGCAGGGTAGAGAGCCTGCAAGGTCTCTTTCTCTAATGGCTTGCTACTTGGGCTAGTTGGGAGTGCAGGATTTGTAAGACCTTTCTGATCAAGTTTTTTCCCCATGACACGAGCCAAAACCTTGACAAAAGTCAAATCTTGCTCCCTATCACTCTTCTCACTCTGCTGATGATAGGCAACTAGACTAGACAAGAGACTGTGATAAGAACCCATATCATCCTTAGACAGACCTTTTTGATGAATCTTCTTCTCTATCCGGCTAAATCCAAAACTCACCAGTTCCTGAAGATAGGCCGATTCCTTGCTCTCATTTTCATTAAGAAGACTTGGTGATGACAACACCAACTGCTTACGAGCGGAATTGACTAAAGAAAGCATGGTATAGCGATTTTTCTTGAGATTTTCGCTACTTGCAATCAGTAATTGCGCTCCCTCCTCAGTTGCTTGGTTTAGGCTTTGTCTTTCTTCGTCTGTCAAAAGACTGGTGTTTTGCGCAATTTTTGGTAAATGATCCTGAGTCAGCCCAATGGCATAGACAAAGTCAGCAGTCAGAGGAGCAATCAGATCATAACTCTGCACCAGAACGGTGTCAACAGTTGCTGGAATGGTACGATACTGGGATAAGCTCATTCCAGAATGGAGCAAGGCTAGGAAATCCTCTAGACTAACCTGTGTACCAGCGAAAACGGTCGCAAATTGTTCTAAAATATGGCAGAAAGCCTTCCAAACTTCGGCTTGTCTTTCCTGTTCTAGAGTTTCCATAGTAGCTGTCAATTCTTGCACCTGCTTGCTTAAAGCAGCATTTTTTAGAAAAGTATTCCACTTTTGCAAGAGATTTTCAGTCTTTTGCTTCCGACTGGCAAATAAGGTTTCAAGTGGCACCAAAACGCACAGACGAAGAGCATTTAAACGCTCTAAATCAAATTTTCCATGGTGGGATTTAGTAAAGGTCTGCTGAAAAGCTGGCAAGCCATTGATGCCAAGATAGCGGAGATATTGCTCAAAAGCATCAATATCCGCTTGGCTAAGGTCAGTATACAGACCAGTTCTGAGGAGATTAATCAAATCCTCCTGACGAAAACGGTAGCGTTTCAAACGCAAAATAGATTCGACATACTGAGTCAAAGGGTGGTGAGCCATGGATTCACTTCTACCAAGATAGAATGGTATCTGGTACTGGTCAAAAATGGTTTTCAACGATAGCTGGTAAGAAGCTACATCCCCTAAGAGAATACGGAAATTCTTGTAACTCAGATCTGGATTGTCATGTAATTTCTGACGAATAGCGCGAGCCACCAGCTCCAACTCCTCTTTTTGCGTCAAACAAGACCAGATTTGCAGGTTTTCACTGTCCTTCTCATCTACATCTAAAGCAAGTTCTGAAAAATCATAAGAAGACTCCAGCAAACGAGAGGCCTTGTCAAAACTATCCATTTTCTCATGTGTCTGAGAACGATCCTGAGCAGGTGTTTGGTATTTTGCCCCCAAATGATGAAGAAATTCCACACTGGCTTGGTAGAGATTCCCTTCAGTGAACGGACTGATATAGGCTTTCTTGCTTGCATAAGCACCAATGACAATCTCGACACCTTTGCGATGGAGTAGATCCACTACACGCTCTTCCTCGGCAGAAAAACGGGTAAAGCCGTCAATAACCAAGGCAATCTGACTAAAATCACTACTTACCTTGTCATTATCAATAGCCTCAATCAATTGAGACAACTGACTCTCCTGAGCCAACTGACCTTGATTGAGATAGGCTGTTACTTTCTCAAAAATCAAGAGTAAATCTGCTCGCTTGTCCTCATCACTCAAACTTTCTAAGTCTAAAAAGCTCATCTGAGCAGTCGTCATCTCATGATAAAGTTCAATCAGCTGCTGGATAAAATGAGGGTCCTGTTTAATCGCACCATAAACTCGTAACTCTTTGGAGTCCAGTTCCGCAAGACATTTATAAAAGGCCATCCCAAGACCGATGTCATCTAGACTCGTCTTAACTGGCAAATCATTTAAAACCAGGTAACGAGCCATTTGTGCGAAACGCGTGACGGTAATCGCAAAAGAAGCCTGCTGGGAAAAGCATTCCAGCACGGCGCGTTCTTTTTCAAAAGAAAGAGAGTTGGGTGCGATGTAGAAGACTCGCTTGCCATCAGCAACCAGCTCCTCCGCCTCTCTGGTCAAGATTTCTGTCAAAGAAGTCCGAATATCAGTATAAAGTAATTTCATCTCAGCCTCGTTTGGTTTATCAAAGTTTCTTACTCTATTATAGCAAAGTTCGCTTCACAGTCCAAATCCAAAATTCTAGTTGATAATCATTTAACTAGGAAATCAATCATGCTTCATCATCCACTTTCATATGCTGAAAGATATAGAGGAAAAAGTCTTTGGAAACTTCAAAATGTCCATAACGAAGTCGAGAAGTATAGTCTCTCCATTCAGGATGCTGTCTGGCTATTTCTATGGAACAATCTTTGAATGGTAGATAATACTCGACATTTCGTCTAAAGGGAAAGAATCCTTCAAACTGCTCTACTTGATAGGCATTGTCATCTATAATCTTACCTACGGCCACAAAAGCTTGTAACTTATCTTGACCGTTCATATCGTATTTTGGGCTATAGTATAAAAAGTAGTCTCCTTTTTTCATACGGTTTAAGGGGCCGCCCTTTCCATGACAGACCTGACAAAAATTTCCTTCAACTCCTCTTAAAACATGGTTCTTTGAAACAACTCCAACCCAATATCTAGGCATTTTTATCCTCCAACTCTACTAACATGTGATTAAAACATTCTCTATCGTCAGATAGTTTTTCAAAAAATTCTTCATCAACCCCTTCTACTAAGGGTAAAGCTTGATTAACCTTCTCTGCGCCAGACTTCGTCACTGAGACCAGTTTTGCCCGACTATCCTTTGGATGTTGATCTCGTCTAATGTAGTCCTTCTTCTCTAGTAGTCTAACAATCTGGGAAACCGTCATGACATCCATACCAGTGAACCGAGCGATATCAACTTGCGTTACATATTTCTCTCTATTGCTCAGAAACAAGAGCGAGGTTAAAACGATAAATTGGGGCAAAGTGAGACCAACTGATTTCAAGACTCTTTTTAAGTTACTTTCCCACTTGTTGTAAACTTTGATGAACAGAAGACCTGTAGACTCTGTTTCATCATTTTTGTAAATTGAATTAAAGTGATACTTTGACATTATTTCTCCTTAGATATTAAGTATACATATTATATAAGAATTTATTTTGTTTTTCAAGAAAAGGAAAGTGAAATGTTACAATTCTGTCAGACATTTTATAGTCTATATGCTATAATAAAAGCAAAACACATAGAAAAGGAAGTCTTATGATTAAACTACTAGCCTTGGATATGGACGGAACCCTCCTTAACGAAGCCAAGGAAATCCCACAAGCCCACATCACTGCCATTCATCAGGCCATAGAAAAAGGTGTCAAACTGGTTCTCTGTACAGGTCGCCCGCTTTTCGGTGTTCTCCCCTACTATAAACAACTAGGACTTGACCTCCAGAACGAGTACGTCATTGTCAATAACGGTTGCTCAACCCATCAGACCAGTGACTGGAGTCTAGTTGACTGGCAAGAACTCAGCCCAGCTGATATCGAATACCTCTATGACCTAGCTGAAAAAAGCGACGTCCAGTTGACTCTTTTTGATGAAGAACATTATTTTGTCCTCGGTGGTAAGCCTAATCAAATCGTTCAAAATGATGCCAAACTTGTTTTTTCAGACCTGACTGAAATTTCCCTTGAGGAAGCCACTAGTGGCAAATATCGCATGTTCCAAGGCATGTTTTTGGGCAACGAAGAACAAACAGACGATTTTGAGCAGCGGTTTGCCAAGGAACTCTGCCAACGATTCAGTGGTGTTCGTTCGCAGCCTGTCATTTATGAAGCCATGCCACTTGGAACTACCAAGGCTACTGCACTTTCTCGACTAGCTGCGATTTTGAAGATCGAGCCCTCAGAAATTATAGCCATGGGCGATGCCAATAACGATATCGAAATGCTTCAGTTTGCAGGACTGGGCATTGCAATGGGAAATGCCAGTGACCATGTCAAATCCCTTGCTAATGACGTTACAGCCAGCAACGAAGAAGACGGCGTTGCGCGTGCGATTGAGAAGTATATTTTATAATTGAGAAGCCCAGTTCATGTCAACTGGGTTTTTTTTTTTAAGAATCACAAAACTTTAGAAACTCTTTAGAATTACTTGATATTTCTTTGATTTCTATACCTTATACTAAAGTTAGAAAAATAAATCAAAAGGAGAAAATCATGAAAACAGTACTCGAAATTCATGGACTGACCAAACAATTCGGCCAACAAGCTATTCTTCAAGATCTTAGTCTAACGATAAAAGAGGGAGATATTTATGGTCTAATTGGAAAAAATGGAGCAGGTAAAACCACTCTTATCAAAATCATTGCACAATTATTGTTTGCGGACAAAGGTACAGTTTCCCTCTTTTCTAGTCAAGAAGAAAATGAGTGGACCAAGGCTTTATCTCGAGTCGGTTCTGTTATCGAATCACCTGTAGCCCAGAATCACTTAACAGCATACCAGAATCTGAAATATTATTGTATGATACGTCATATTCCAAATGCTGATAAAGTCATTCAAGAAACACTGGATTATGTAGGTTTGTCAAATACAGGTAAAAAAGTCTTTCGTGATTTCTCGCTAGGAATGAAACAAAGACTTGGCATCGCCATTGCCCTCCTATCTAAACCTGATTTCCTGATTCTTGATGAACCCATTAACGGTCTCGACCCAATTGGGATCAAAGAATTTCGTCTCATGATCCAGCGGCTCAATCAAGAAAAAGGCATAACTATCCTCATTTCTAGCCATATCTTGTCAGAACTCTATCTCTTAGCTAATCGCTTTGGTATTCTGGATCAAGGTAAGATTATCCGTGAAATAAGTAAAGCTGAGTTTGAAACACTAAGTGAGGATTATATTGTGCTTAGAACAAGCGATAAAGAAAGAGCTTGTCAGGTATTGAAAGAACAAATCCAACTCCAATTTAAGGTTGTCAATCCTGAAAATGAAATCCATATCTTTGGTAATGAACAAGATGTCAAACAGATTCTTAAGCAACTAACTTTGGCCGATGTTGCTATTGATGAGATTTACTTTGCCCGTCAAAACCTAGAAGAATACTTCACCCAATTAGTAGAATAGGAGAAAAATCATGATACACACCATTCAAGCAGATTTTTACCGTCTTTTCCGATCCAAAGGATTCTGGATTACAGAATTCATTCTCTTTGCTCTCATGTTAATGGGTGCTACTATCGGAGCTACAGGACATCTGATATCAGTAAATACCACACCTGAAACAGAATTTCCGACCAAAGGTTGGGACGGCATCCAAGCTCTTATCAACGCGTCTAGCAATGGTTCAAACCTCGTTTTTCTCTGCATTGTTCTAGCATGTCTCGTTCTCGGAGTTGATCTAATCGGCAAGCTTTATAAAAATAGTTTGACTGTTGGTGTTTCTCGTACAGAGTTTTTCCTTGCTAAATCCTTTGTACTAGCAAGCATCGCTCTCTTGCAACTCATCGCCAGCCTTGTGATTGCTTTTGTTCCCTCAACCCTACTAAACGGACTTGGTACAATGCCTGATGGTTTTGTTACTAATCTCCTCTTGACGATTTCCCTTCAATTTCTCTGCCTTCTCGCTTGGCTTTCGATTGTTTCCTTTATTCTCTACCTAACTCATTCTTATCTTGCCGTATTTATTGGTTATCTGATTAGCTCTATCATACTTTCTATGCCAATGCTTGTTTTCCCAGACATTGAAATTCTACGATATTTAATTCTAGATTTTGCCTATGCTATGACTACTAATAGTCAAGCTATTCTCTATACCATCACGATTTGCGTAACGGTCATACTTTTCTTCTCTTTCAGTGGACTGACTGTTTTCAAGAAGAAAAGCTTATAAAAAGGACCTCCTCTAAACTTATAGAGGAGGTTTCTTCTGTTAAAAATAAATAAAGACTGAAAACCATTCTCCATCAGTGGCTAGCTTCATATCCGCTCCAAGAAGATGAACTAATTCCTCAGTAATATAAAGACCTAAACCAGAGGATTCTTCTGTATCTGATAGATTTTCAGAATAAAAACGATTGCTGAGATTGTCTATATTTTTGATAGGTTTTTTGACAAGATTATCGATTTGTAAAACAAGCCTATTTTCTTCCTTTTTCAAAGAAAGTCGAGCCTTCTCCTTGCCGTGCTTAAGAACATTTCCAAGGAGGTTTTGGATAATTCGATCAAGCAAGTCCTCATCAGTCGTCGTTTTCAATCCTGGTTCAACGTTAAAATCAAGAACAATCTTTGAAGATTGAAAAACGTCGTAATAAGCTAAAGTCTTTTTCGTTATAAAAGTTGATAAATCAAGCTCTTCCAGTTTCGGTTTGACTGCTCCTTCCATCAAATGACGGTATTCAAGAAGAGCTTCCAAACGTTTGGAAACCAAATCCTGATGATGGGCTATTTTGCTTAAAGTTTCCTGACTATTATCGGGGTGTTTTATTAGTTGCTGAGTATATCCTGAAGCGATTGTCAAAGGTGTCCGAATATCGTGAGCAATGTTACTGATTGCCATATCTAGGGTGCGTTTTTCACGCTTCATGATTAGCTGGTTTTGCTCCACTTCTTGAAATAGATTCTCAATTTGGTTATGTAGACGCAAAATGGTCTTTGAAAAGAAATTTACCCCGATCCTCTTCATGCTACCAGAGCGAATCTTCTCTTCGATTTGTTTGCTTAAATCTCTAACTGCTAGATGATAGCGAATCAAAGACACTGATAAAATGATGTTAATGAGGAGCAATATTGATATCAAAATGTAAATCATTATTTGTCTCCTTTTAATCGAACACCAACTCCCCAAATGGTTTCAATGTACTCATGATTTGGATCCAGTTGATACAGTTTTTTACGGAGATTGCTTAGATGGGTGTTGAGCGTATTGTCTCCAGGCAGGTAACTTTCTTCCCAAATCAACTCATAGAGTTCTTCTTTGGTGAAGATTTTTTTAGGATAATGGAGCAACATTTGGAGAATTTGACACTCTTTCTTTGCAAGGCGAATAGTTTCAGTAGAATTGCTTATTTCAAAACTATCCGCATCAAACTGGATATTTTTTAAGTTATGTGTCAGATTTTCGTTTTTTTCTATTTCCATAGGCTGTTTTTCTGCACTTTGGCGTAACTGTACAGTGACTCTGGCAAAGACTTCGTTCAAATCAAAGGGTTTTACTATGTAATCATTGGCACCGTCTAATAGATATTGGCTGATAAGCTTTTTATCACTCAAAGCAGTGAGCATGATAACTGGAGTCTGACTAGTTTGTCGAATGGCTTGCAAGACTTGGTCGCCATTTTTCCCTGGAAGCATGATATCTAGCAGTACGAGATCAATGCCACCTCTATCAAATTGCATGATACCTTCCGTACCAGAAAAGGCTTGAATCACCTCGTGTTCCTCTGTAAGAAGGGTTCTTAAAATTTCCTGGATTTCATTATTATCTTCAATTACAAGTATGTTCGCCATAAACCTCGTCCTTTCTAAAACTATTATAACATGTTTTGTTAGGAATTCCAGATACAGAAAAGCTCCTCTCACATTTTAAGCAAGAAGGAGCTAACGAATATTGAATTTACTTAACCCAATAAGCAATCAAGGCTATAATCCATAAATGAGCTGGGTAGAAAATATAAAAGAAATATTTACTCCAACTGGTTTCCGTTCCTCGCTGTCCATTATACAAGGCCATAAAAGGAAAGACGGTGACAAAGAGCCAGTCAGAATTGAAAAGCATCATTTCCAGTGTTTGGTGCCAAGTGTCGTAAATTTGGATGGAAGTCACTAACAAGAAGGCCCACAGAAAGGCATAGAGGAGATTTCGCAAGCCCTTGCGATTTCGACAAGAGTAACTAATCAAGAGAAATGGTAGCATGGTGATACCACCCTCAGTAAAAAGACAACCGAAAATCAAGAGCCCAGCAACTCCAATCCGACGCCACAACTTCTCCTTTTTATCCAACTCTTTTCTGGGAAAACCAATCCAAAGCATGGTGACACCGATGGCCAAAGTCAGGAAAATGTTGTTATTTACCATTACTCCTTTGGATGCAAATAGGGCATTGAGTAGGCTATTTCCAGCAAACATGATAAGTGCCCAACTCCAAAGGCGGATGAGGTAGTTTTTCAAATTTCGAGTATGGATGAAGCCTTCCATAGCCATATAGGCAAACCAAACTCCTACACAACGGGTCAAGGCGTGAAAGATACCTTCCCACAGAGGAGAAACGATTCCCGTGATATGAGGGATATGGTCTAGAACCATTACTGCCGCCATCAGGTATTTCAACTGTGTCGCATTCCATTTATTCATAATAAACCTCTTTCTTTTTGATCTACATAGAGTATAGCATACATTTCTACGTATAATCGTACACCCATCTTACATTTAAAAAGCCTATCTTACATTTTTGTAAGACAGGCGTGAATATCAAAAGTTTATTATGAAATTTACCTTCTAGTCCGTAATTCGTTGGTACATTTCTGGTCTTCTATCTCGAAACAGTCCCCAGTTGAGGCGTTCGCTTGCTCCCTTATCAAGGTCATAAGTTGCTAACAGAACAGCCTCACCTTGTCTTTCAACCCTCTCTAAAATAGCTCCTGTTTCATCCGTCATAAAGGAGGAACCGTAGAAGTCAAGAATGGAACTCTGTCCACCATTTTCCTCGCTAGGAGTGACTTCTTCCAAACCGTAACGATTGGCTGCAATGACTGGGACAATATTCGCTGCTGCGTGACCTTGCATAGTACGTTGCCAGTGACCACAACTATCTGTATCCAGAATTGGCTCTGAACCGATGGCTGTAGGATAGAAGAGCAATTCTGCACCATTTAACGCAAGACAACGCGCTGTTTCAGGAAACCATTGATCCCAACAGATACCAATCCCAATCTTAGCATAGCGAGTATCCCAGACCTTGAAACCAGTGTTGCCAGGTGTGAAATAAAACTTTTCTTGATAATAATGGTCATCTGGTATGTGGGTCTTTCGATAAACACCCAGCACTTCCCCATCTGCATCAATGACAGCAATAGAGTTATACAAGACATTACCATCTTTTTCATAGAAACTGATTGGTAAAACAACCTGTAGTTCCTTAGCAAGCATCTTAAAATGCTGAATGGCTGTATTTTCTGTCACCGACTGGGCATACTGGTAGTAGTCATACTGGCGTTCCTGACAAAAATAAGGACGTTCAAACAACTCCGGCAAGAGAATAATTTGTGCGCCTTGTTTTGCAGCTTGGCGAACTAAACGTTCCGCTGTTTGGATATTTGTTGCTACATCCTTGGCGCATTGCATCTGGATCGCTGCAACTCTAACATTTCTCATCTTGTTCTCCTATTCTGGGATTTGTTGGGTAATGCAGTGGATATTGCCACCACCTAAAAGAATGTCTCTTGCTGGTATTCCGACAACTTTACGGTCTGGGAAACACTTGCTGAGGATATCTAGGGCAACTTGGTCGTTTTTATCTTGAAATTGAGGAACAAGGACAGCCTTGTTGGCAATATAGAAATTGACATAGGAAGCTGCAAGACGTTCACCTGCATAACGCTCTTCTTCCCCTTCTTCATAGATGTAGCCTGGCAAATCTTCTTCGGTTACAACTTGATGAAGCGCTGGGATAGGAAGCTTATGAATAGTAAAGGGACGCCCTTTTGCATCCGTTTCCTTCTCTAAAAGGGCAAGGTCAGCTGCAGACATGGCATACTGAGGATCATTTTGATCATCTGTCCAAGCCAAGACAATCTCTGCAGGACCAACGAAAGCGGCAACATTGTCAACGTGTTCGTTGGTTTCGTCCTGATAAATACCATAAGGAAGCCAGATAACTTTTTCAGCGCCAAGGCTCTCTAATAAGGTGTTTTCGATTTCCTCTTTACTGAGATGGGGATTGCGTCCAGGACTTAGAAGACAACTTTCAGTCACAAGAATGGTTCCTTGACCATCGCTATGGATTGCGCCGCCTTCCAGTACAAAAGGTTTAGCATCATAGACAGGCATTTCCAAGGACTCAGCAAAACGACTCGCTACTTGGTCATCATCATCATAATCTTGATAAAGACCATCGACAGCACCACCCCAGGCATTAAAAGACCAAGCGACTGCCAATTTTTCTCTTTTATCATTTACGAGAATAGTCGGACCTGTATCACGCGCCCAGGCATCATTGGTGGGAATGTCTAGATAAACAACGCTATCTCCAAGGTAGTCTTGGGCTTCAGATAGATCGTCCTGCTCCACCAAAAGATAAACCCTTTCCCCTTGGGCTATGGTCTTGATAATCTGGCTAAATGCTCTTTTAGCAGCTTTTCCTTGAAAAGGCCATGATCCTGGTCGAGTTGGCCATATCAAGAGGGTACCATGATGGGGTTCGTATTCTGCAGGCATACGATAGCCTAATTTCTTTGGACTGTCCATCATGATAATCTCTCCTTAAAGTCTTGATAGCCAAATGCTTTAACTAGACTGCAATTCCCCTCTTTATCCATGAGATACAAACTTGGAAGCCCAATGCCGTTAAAGGTATTATTTTTGACAAATGAGTAAATAGCCATATCTTCGAAATAGAGTCTATCTCCAATTTCAACTGGCTTTTCAAAACTATAATCACCAATCACATCACCCGTCAGACAGGTATTGGAAGAAAGTCTATAAGTATGGGCTTTTTCCTGAGCCTCAAATCCATTTCTCAAAGGTGGACGATAGGGCATTTCAAGTACATCTGGCATATGGCAGGTCGCGGAGGCATCTAAAACCAAGATATCCATACCGTTTTCGACAATATCCAATACTTCAGTTGCTAGATAACCAGCATTGAGCGCAATAGCTTCACCCGGCTCGATATAGACCTCAAGATTGTAAGTTTCTCGGATACGCTTAATTTCAGAAATCAGTAAATCCACATCATAGTCTTCTCTTGTGATATGATGTCCGCCACCCATATTTAGCCATTTAACTTGATGTAAGTAAGAACCAAACTGCTCTTCTACTGCTTTCAAAGTTGTCTCTAAATCATCTGAACCTTGCTCGCAAAGGGTATGAAAATGAAGTCCGTCCACTAAATCCAACAAATCACTAGGAATTTTATCAAGTGTCACACCAAAACGAGAACCTGGTGCGCAAGGGTCATAGAGCGCGTGGTCTCCTTGAGTTGAACACTGTGGGTTGAGACGCAAACCGACACTAATACCAACCTCACGACAACGAGGCCCATGTTTACGCAATTGTCTCTCAGAGTTAAAAACGATATGGTCCGTTATCTCAAGCAATTCCTCCAAGTCCGCATCCTTGAAAGCGGGCGCAAAGACATGAACTTCTCCCGGGAATTCTTCTCTAGCCAGCTTAGCTTCATAGAGACCACTTGCAGTTGTACCAGATAGGTACTGGCTAATCAAGGGATAGGTTTTGTAGAGGGAATATGCCTTCTGGGCTAGTAAAACCTTGCAACCGGCTTCTTCTTGAACATATTGTAGAATACGGCAGTTGGCTTCTAACTTTGCCAAGTCAATGACGTAAGCTGGTGTGGGTACTTGTTCTAGCTTCATTAGTCCACCATTTGTGGATTTTCAACCACAACCCAAGGCAAACCGTACTCATTCAATGCTTCCATGAATGGATCTGGATCCAATTCTTCAAGGTTATAAACTCCAGGTTGTTTCCAAGTACCATTCATAACTAATTTTGTCCCAATCATGGCTGGAACGCCTGTTGTGTAAGAAATAGCTTGTGAACCAACTTCTGCGTAACATTCCTGATGGTCGCAAACATTGTAGATGTAGATGGTCTTTTCAATACCGTCTTTGACACCTGTAAAGATACAACCGATATTGGTTTTACCAACAGTACGTGGTCCAAGGCTGGCTGGATCTGGAAGCAAGGCTTTCAAAAATTGGATTGGCACAATTTCTTGGCCGTTAAAGTTAATGGTATCCGTACGAAGGAGTCCGACATTTTCCAAGCATTTCATGTGCGTTAGATAAGATTGCCCAAAGGTCATAAAGAAACGAATGCGTTTAACACCTGGAATGTTTTTAGCCAGTGATTCAATTTCTTCATGGTGAAGGAGATACATGTCTTTTTGTCCAACTTGAGGGAAATCATACTCACGCTTGATAGACATAGCTTCGACTTCAACCCATTTTCCATCTTCCCAGTAAGAACCTGGCGCAGAAACCTCGCGAAGATTGATTTCTGGGTTAAAGTTTGTCGCAAATGGATAACCGTGGTCACCGCCATTACAGTCTAAAATGTCGATATAATGGATTTCATCAAAATAGTGTTTAAGGGCGTAAGCAGAAAAGACGCTGGTCACACCTGGGTCAAAACCAGAACCAAGCAAGGCAGTCAGACCTGCTTCTTTGAACTTTTCTTGATAAGCCCACTGCCATGAGTAGTCAAAGTAGGCTGTAAAACCAAGTTCCTTGCAGCGTTTTTCGTAGATGGCACGCCACTCAGGATCTTCTGTATCCTCAGCTTCGTAGTTAGCTGTGTCGATATAGTGAACTCCAGTCGCTAAACAAGCATCCATAATGGTCAAGTCTTGGTATGGTAAAGCTACGTTCAAAACGGCTTCTGGCTTGTAGCTTTCAATCAAAGCAATCACTTCTTCAACCTTGTCAGCGTCAAGGGCAGCTGTCTCAATCTTTGTACTTGTTTTGCCTTCTAATTTAGCCTTCAAGTCATCGCATTTTGACTTGGTACGGCTAGCAATCATAATCTCTGTGAAGGTTTCACTATCTTGGCAAATCTTTGAAATAGCAACTTGGGCAACGCCCCCACATCCAATAACTAGTAAACGACTCATTTTTTTCCTTCCTCTTCTTCTAAAATGTCCTCAACATACTTGGGCAACATGAAGGCTCCCACGTGTAAGTTTGCAGTGTAGTATTCTGTGAAAAGCTGGCGTTTTTTCCAGCCTTCCTTGTCAAAATCTTTGACAGGGTGGTATTTTTTAGATGCAAATCCAAACAACCAATAACCAGCTGGGCTAGTTGGAATATGGGCCTGATAGACTCGACTGATTGGAAAGGCTTGATTGACCTTGCGGTGCATGCTACGGCAAGCTGACTCATCCTCGTCAAAGAAGGGACTCCCATGCTGATAGATCATGATGCCGTCTTCTTTCAAGGCTCTGTAACTGTTGCCGTAAAATTCCTTGGTAAAGAGCCCTTCCGTATGTCCAAAGGGATCCGTCGCATCGTTGATGATAATATCGTAGTCATCTTCACAGTTTCGTAAAAAGCGTAGCCCATTTTGGTAGTAAATGGTAACACGAGGATCATCTAGCCCCGCAGCAAAGTCTGGGAAATACTCACGACAGACCTCAACCAACATCTCATCTGGTTCCACAATATCGATTTGCTCCAGTTCAGGATAGAGTGTTAAAACTTGTGCAACACCACCGTCACCACCCCCAATAACCAAGACTTTCTTTGGATTCGGGTGAACAGCCATGGGAACGTGAACAGTCATTTCATTGTATACGAAATCATCCGCATCTGAAAACAAGACATGACCATTTAAGATTAATATTTTTCCAAAAGCTGGCGTATCCAAGACTTCGATATCCTGCCATTCACTTTTTCCAGCATAGAGTTGCTTGGCTGTCCTCAGGGACAATTTGACATCTGGAGTATGAACTTCAGAAAACCATAAATCCATCTAGTTCTCCTTTCTTTTAATGACGTTGATGTGATTGACCTCAGGATCTTCCGTCCCTTGGAGGGAGCAACCACGTTTCTTGGCAAATTGGATATAGTCTACAATTTCTCGTGTAATTCGTTCACCAGGAGCCAAGATAGGAATCCCTGGAGGATAGCACATGACAAATTCTCCACAGACTTGTCCAACAGATTCGTCCAGGGTCAAACTTCTTCTCTCTGAATAAAAGGCTTCTTGTGGAGACAGCACCAACTCGGGTTGGATATATTCTCCAGCAATCAAGTCTTTCCCATCTCCTGAGTAGAGTCTCTTGATATCAGCTAAAGCACCGACCAAACGCTCGATGTCTTGGATGCGGTCACCAATGGAAATGTAGGCCAAGATATTGCCGATATCACCAAACTCGATCTGAATGTCATATTCATCCCGTAAGAGGTCATAAACCTCTATCCCTGTTAGCCCAATACCCTGAGTATAAACGGACAGCTTGGTCACATCAAAATCACAAACCGACACACCGTCTATGAGCTCTTTTGAGTAGGCATAGTAGCCACCGATAGCATTGATTTCACGACGAGCGTATTCGGATAGCTCAATGACTTTCTCAAAAGACTCTTTGCCACGAAGAGCTAAGTTCCGTCGAGAAATATCCAAACTAGCCATCAACAAGTAAGAGGCAGATGTCGACTGGGTCAGGTTGATAATCTGACGAACGTACTCAGGATTCATCTGATTTCCAATAAGTAAAATGGAGCTTTGGGTCAAACTCCCGCCAGACTTATGCATAGAGACCGCCGCCATATCAGCTCCAGCGTCCATAGCAGACAATGGCAATTTGTCTGTAAAATGCAAATGCGCTCCATGGGCTTCATCCACTAAAACCAGCATTCCCGCTTCATGAGCCATTTCCGTTAAACCCTTGAGGTCTGAACAAATCCCATAGTAAGTAGGATTGTTAATCAAAATTGCCTTGGCATCTGGATGTTCCTTAATGGCCTGGGCCACCCGGTCATTTTCAAGACCTAAAGCGATGCCAATTTTAGGATCCACACTCATCTCGATATAGATGGGAATAGCACCGCATAGAACCAGCGCATTGATAGCAGATTTGTGGACATTTCGTGGCAGAATAATCTTATCTCCTGCCTTACAAGTCGAAAGAATCATGGTTTGAACTGATGAGGTTGTACCGCCAATCATGAGAAAGGCATGGGCTGCACCAAAAGCATCTGCAGCCAATTCCTCAGCATCCCGAATAATCGAAATGGGATGACCTAGATTATCCAAAGGTTTCATCGAATTGACATCGATACCAACGCATTTTTCTCCTAACAGTTCGACAAGTTCAGGATTTCCCCGTCCACGCTTGTGACCTGGCACATCAAAGGGGACAATCCTTTTCTTGCGTAGCTTGACCAAGGCCTCATAAATTGGGGCTTGGTTTTGATCTAACTTCTTCAAGACATACTCCTTTACCATATTTTTAGCACCTCAAGAAGATAAAGGTGACTAAAGGTTGACTTATGAAAAAAGAGCAGGTTTTCACCTGCTCTGCAATCTTCTGACGTGTGTATTTTGGTTTCTGTTGAGTATGTCTGTTCCCGATGTTTCCTAACTCTCTAGTAGCAAATATTACGTACTTTATTGATCGTTTCACAAGATGACGTGTGCTTTCACCACACTAAAAATTTATGAATTAGGACAAGTGTCCTAACATCAACTTATAAAAGTAGGCTTTTAACCCTATCAATAATGTGGCTTTTCAACCACGCTTCGGCATTCAACCCTGCCTGTCCGTAGGCATTTTTTACTCGGGTTTATATTTGCTAGAAAACATCATCTCATTTTCTAAGCCTTATAACTATATCATGTTTATAAGAGCTTGTAAAGGATTTTGTTAAACTTTTTTTTAATAATCTTGTTTTTTGTTCGTGAAATATCTTTCAACAATAAAAAGAAATCGTTTTAAATCGTTATCTGCATAAGAAAAAAGAAACTACAATCACTAGCTGCTTCAATAATTCTTCAAGTATGACTTGATATCGAAAATCAGTTCTTTTCATCATATTTTATAAGTATTTCCAGCTAGGAAGTTCGAATCAACTGCTCCAATTCTACTTCTGAAAGCTGACCTTGATTGTAAAGTTTTCTAAGTAAGTCCTCATCTACGGTAATTGAATAGTAATACGTCACAAACTCATGAAATCGCTCAAAACTATCAAAGAAGTAGGATAATAACCATTCACCACCATCCTGCTCTTGATAGGTATTTTGATGCTCTTGACCGTCATACCAGATAAAGAAGGTTGTTTCATCTTTTTGTTCTTCTGAGTATAGGTTTTGATACTTTTCATCCAGTCCTTTATAAAATCCGTCTATGATGTCTTGATTCCACTCATCCGCAGCAAATTGACTCAAACTGCTTTCATGATCAAAGCCCTTTATAAGGATCATTTTATCAGTAAATATCACATCTAGAGAATCGCCAGAACCGTTGTCGATGAGATAATGGATTCCATAGCTCTCCTCAGTCTTACTGATCAATCGAAGCCAGGTCTTGTTTGGATCTGTTCGATACTCATCAATGACGAGCAAAGCATCTAAGCGAGTCTTTACCTTGTCCCATTCAATTTTTCCCATCTCTTTAATCCTCCATCTTAAATTTTAAAAATTATTAAGGTTACACGTTCTATAACCAATTTCTATCTATCCCGTCCGACTACACGGTGAAATATTTCCTTCACCAGACAAATCATCAAGTGTACGATTTTCTAAATGTGCATTCATCACGCACCTGACTAACAGTTGGTAAAAGCACTTAACAAATAATCACTAAGACATTTCCCTTGAGATCTAAGATTTTCTTGTAAAAGTCTTTCATTTTTACAAAGCTGGTTCGAATATCATCCTTGATTTCTTCCTCTTCTTCAAGATAATCCCAAATGTCAGGGTATAACTCTGCCTTCTTGCATGCTTCCATGCTAAAGTCTGCCCTAGCCCTATCCATGTCAAAATTCTCTAAAGCTTGAACAATCTCAGCTATCTTTGACTTTTCAGTATAGGCTATATATTCTGACACATTTTCTAAAGGGGTCACTCCCAATACAGCTTCTCTCAAAGGATCGTCATCCATAAATTCTGAACTACTAAAGCCTGTCATAACAAAGAGTAAGGCGTCCCACATTTTGTCAATATCTATCAACGTCTCATTTTCCTTAGTAGAATCCTCTACTAAGTCAAACAATTCCTCTTCCTGACGAGAATCTGGCACTATTTGGCTTAATTCATTGTCAGATAGATATCGATAATTAGCAATCATTCCCATAATGTTTCCTCCTATTCGTTTCTTAGGATAGCACTGATTTTACTAGTTACCTTTCTTGAAAAGGCATAATACTGTTTTTGGTCTCTCCACCTTATTTCCAATCCTCATCTTCACTCACTTCCCAGACTTCTGATTGGTAGCCCTCACCGTCAATATCATAGCGCTGCATATAGCCAATAAATCTTTCCTTTTTACTTGTCTTACGAGGCCTGAGAATGTTTACAGCCCAAAATCCGATAAGAATGACAACTAAAAGTGCTATTACTGTTTCCATATTACTTCTCCCCTGCCTAGCTTAATATCCTTCAACCCACTTTTCATTGTCCATGATGAAAGGTTTAGCTAGACCGTCACCTGTGTAATCAGCATATTTGGTGGATAGATACTTGTAACAGTCTTCCTTGCTCGCAAACTTAATAGCTTGATAAGGCTCTTCAAAAGTCAGTTTCTCTACAAATAAGAAACCATCATCAGCTGGCACTAAAATACCAACATGCCCGACAAAAAGAAACTCTCCATCCAAATTATCATGTAACACAACAGACAGCATCCGAGCTTTATCATTGAATTGAAACTGGGAAAAGAATTTCTCCATCTTCTGCGCGTGAACTTTTACATCCGTTGTCGCTTCCGTCTCCACCCTAGAAAATAAAATATCAAACTCTTCCTTATCTTTTGCATCAAACACCTTTCCCTTATCGATAGCATCGTTATCCACGAAAAGAAGCTGATCATTCTTTTCAAGTTTTGGGATTGTGACTGAATTTTTTAATAGCGCATAGCTATTGATACGGCAGTTGGTCCCAACAAAGTCACCCTTTTTTTGATTCCAGAGATTGCTGATTTTCTCTACGTCGTATTCTGTCTTTGTAAAGGAGGCAAAATAACCACTTAAGCCAGTTGAGCCGACAGTCGCATTATAGTCTGTAACAAGATTGAAAAATGCATCAACACTATGTGTGTCCAAGTGAGCTGATAAGAGTGATTTGACCTCTTCGATACTGACCTGATTGTTCAGATTGGTATATGAAGCCGTCCAAAGAACTTTATCTGAACTGGTCTGTGCCTGATTTGCAGCTTCAGTGCTCGTATTATTTTGGTGACAAGCAGCAAATCCAAGTAATAAGGGTAAACACAGTCCCAAGGCTACTACTTTTCTCATTCGTTTCATGCAATTCTCCTTCTAGACTACAAGTCCCTTTTTCATTTTAAATAGCATTCACTAATCGTTCAGCTAGTAATCGGTGACCTAGCTTTATTATACTACATAAGTCAAAAAAAGACTGCACGAATCACCCATTCATTACAGTCCTTTTTATCCTATTTTTTATTGAATGACAAAACCTTTAGGCAAAATCACCAGTTGCTGGTCCAATCCTTGGCAATGACTGGCTAGAGCTACAGCATCACGGTCTACAAGATAGTTTTCAGTTGATTGGTTAAAAATAGCTTGGATTTTTTGTCCATCATAATCCCATGCCAGAGATACCACATCTGGCTCGATTTCTTTCAGTCTATAGGTCCCGTGCTGGATTATATCTGAGACATTCTTGCGAAGCTGAATCAATTTCTTCATGAATTGAAGCATCTCATTACTGTCGGAAACACGTTCCCAAGGCATGACACGACGACAATCTGGATCTGGACCTCCATCTAATTCTAACTCAGTCCCATAGTAGAAACACGGTGTTCCCCTTTGCAAAAAGAGGCAGGCAAGGGCAGACTTCACAAGTTGGCTATCTCCTTTGGCCGTTGCCAAAATGCGCTCCGTATCATGCGAATCCAGAAGATTAAACATCACTTCCGAAATCTGCTGTCTATAGTACATAGACTGGCTATTGATCTCATCGATAAATTGATGGGACTTCTTAACCCCACGCAAGAAATAATCCTTGATACTGTCAGAGAGGGGATAGTTCATGACTGCGTGAAATTCATCGCCATTTAGCCAAGGCTGTGAAGTGTGCCAGACCTCTCCAAGGATGTAAAAGTCAGGCTTTTTAGCCAAGACAGCCTTACGGAAATCTCGCCAAAATTGATGGTCTACTTCATTTGCCACATCTAGTCGCCAAGCATCAATATCAAACTCTTCAATCCAGTAGGTTGCAACCCTCAACAAATAGTCCCTCACTTGAGGATTGGCCGTATTGAGCTTAGGCATATAGCTGGCAAAAGCAAAGGTATGATAAGGGAGCTTTCTTGGGTCACCCAGCTTATCCTTGGTCACTGGGAACTCTTGAACATGGAACCAATCTTTGTAAACGGAATCTTCACCATATTTGAGAACATCTTGCCACTGTGGCGATTGGTCACCGATATGGTTGAAAACGGCGTCCAGCATGATCTTCATGCCTCTCTGATGGGCTTGGTCCACCAGTTGACGGAAAGTTTCCTTATCTCCAAAATGACGGTCAATTTCGAAATAATCCGTCGTATTATACTTGTGATTGCTTGGGGATTCAAAGATAGGACAGAGATAAAGTCCTGTAATCCCTATGTCTTGCAAGTAATCCAGATGATCAATAATACCTTGTAAATCACCGCTAAAGAAATCGCTCGTCTTTGGTTTGATAGAGGAATCCCAAGCTAGCGCACCTTCAGGTGAAATCTCAGGATTGCCATTAGCAAAGCGTTCTGGGAAAATCTGATACCAAACTGTATTTGCTACCCAGTCAGGAACATGGCAAGCATCAATCTCATGGATATAAGGAATTTTAAATCCATTTCCTTCATAATGAAGGTTTTCTAGCGTGTTTTCAACACATCCCTTGTCGCCATATAAGATACTCTGGTCTTGCTTATCTTTAAGTTCAAAGAGATACTGGAGTCGGGCATAGCCAACCGTAACTTCCGCTTGCCAGTAATCAAATAAGGCATCGGAAGTCACTTTGACCATCGCCTTGCTTGCTTCATAACGGTCCTCTATAAAGATAAAAGGATCTCCATAATGCAAGTTGATGTTTTCAATATCATCTTTCTTGGTCCGGATACGAATGTGCATTGTCTTGTCTTTATAAAGATAAGCATACTCCGACTCTGGTCTGTGGTAAATGGCTGTTAATTCCATTGTTCTGTCTCCTAGTTTACTTTGATTCATCTCGTTACGCAAACGTTTTCATAATCGTGACTCTAGTATACTACTTTCGTATTTTATTTGCAAGGCTTGTCCGCAGTTTCGAGTGGATTGTTTTTGAAAATAAAAAGCAGTAAGTCTTAATACCTACTACTTTCTGATTGATGATTTACAAATGTCTTTTCAGCCATTCTATTTTTTTAAAATCATTATTGTTATTATGGTTATTTCGATAAGAATCTTGGGAAGAAGCCTTGTAAATACTTAAAAACTGTTCCAAACTTGGAACGCGAAACGTAATGTCATCGAGATGAATCAGCTCTATATTCGATTCCGAAACTCCTGCAAAATCAGGTAAAGAATCGATACTTCCAAACTCAACACTCAGACCATCCTTTTGGAATTCATGCTCATGAATATCTATTAAGGCATATCCTAAGTGTTTCATCACTTTCATTATCTTGTCCCAGTCATAAATTCTGAGATGATCAGGTGCATCCCAACCTCTAGGGTCACCAGGCACATGAATGTCAATGTCAGACGGCTGCCATTCTTCATTTGAACGGTATTCAAAACCCAAAGACCCCATGAGCGTCGGTGTGATTCCGACTTGGTTTAAATGAGAACAAATTGTTCGAAATTCATCAAATAGAGAATTCATTCCTCCTCCAATCGTTGATATAGAACTTGATTTCATTGTAAAAAATAAACTAATTTCTACCTTCTACTCTTTCGGTTTTGAAAATACTTCTACTCGTTGAGCTAGGACTTTGATTTCTACAGGTAGGTTATCCGATTTATCGCCGTCAACATCTGACTCCAATTCACTATCTGAAGAGATCTTAATATTACGCGCTCTGATGTACTCAATATTATCATTACCGACAACATCCCCTTTTAGTAAATCTGGAATAACAGATAATTTAGAAAATATAGAAGCATCTTTTAGAATCAAAATATTGGCATAGCCATCTTTGTCTTCTTCAAAGATTTTCTTATCAGCGAAGTAATTTGTCAAGAGAACCAAAACATGACTAGCTTCACCAACATAATTACCATTTTCTGTCTGGACATTAATATTAAAGACCTGATCCGTCATAACAGACTTCATGGTATTTACAGCATAGGCTAAAATACCGAATTTTGTCTTGTCCTCGATTTCAACATTGTGAATCGCCTCAGGCAGAGAACCGATACTAAAGATATAACCAAAATAGTTATCATTCGCTTTACCAATATCAATCTTGTTGGTTAAGTTAAAATCGAGTTCATCTATCGCGCCATCGATGTCCTGATTGATTTCCAAAAGTTTTGTAATGAGGTTACCCGTCCCACCTGGGATAATCCCTAACTTAGGAATGTAGTCTCTCTCAGCAATACCCGAAATGACTTCATTGACAGTCCCGTCTCCACCGAAAACAACCACTGCATCGTACTCCTCACGAGACGCTTCCTCAGCAAAGTGTGTTGCATCCAGTGCTTTTTCGGTAATTTTGGTTTCCACCTGCTCAAAATAATCTTTGGCTTTATTCTCCAGCTTGACCTTATAGTCCAAAGCCTTTTCCCCACCAGAGGTAGGGTTGATAATTAACATTGCTTTTTTCATTAATAGTACTCCTTAAATAGTTACAAAATTATTAGTAACTAATTATATCACTTGAGTTATATAAACGCCATCCAAATGCTTGAAAAATCGAATCCACTAGCTAAAATCGAGACGGCAATGTAGTAAATGCTAACAATAATTGAAGCAAAAATGAATGGTCATTGTTAGTAATACTTTATTTGATTTCATACCAAATCCTTTTTATTCTTTACTATACTTATTTATCGCTAATTTATAGATTCACTGTTTAAAAATTCTTTAGACTTCCGTACGATATAGAGCTGTTCATCTTCTTCAGCAAGCTTTCTAAACAACTCATTCGCCCTGGTCATATCTCCTTTTAATCTAGAGTTCAAAGCTTGATAGTAAGTGATTTCCAATTGTTGATATTTAAATTCGTTTTCCAAGTCTTCAAAGTAATCATTGGATTGATGAGCAATTGTTAAATCGTAAAGCGCAATACTCACGCTTTTTGTTTTCTCAGCTAGGGATGGATCTGATATGGACATTTTGTTTAGCATAAGATTAAGCTCGTTCTTGGTCAGGTTAGGATTTGCAAGAACTGTCGAGCGAACGAGGTAACTCTCAAAGAAATCCCTATATTTCGGCTTCAGTTTTTGATTCGTCAGTGCTTCAGAGGCTTCCTTAATGGCAGCATCGAAATCACCAATCATATAGGAATACCCAACAGATGTTAGTGTCACATCCATTTTTATAATAGCTCTTTTTGCAACTTTCTTCAATTCAATGTATTGCTTCCAAGATGGTAAATCTAAGTCCATATACAGTAACTTAGTACCACTTCTTATATACCCTCTTCTGATTATCGAGATCGAAAGGAATAAGAGTACATTTATGAGTATAATACAAAAGAATAGAATAGACCTATCTTTCACCATCCAAGCTACAAAAAGAATGAGAAGAACAGCCAAAACAATCACGACTTTTCTATAAAATCCATATTTCTTGCGTATCTCTAAATAATTCATTTTTACTCCTTTTCTAAATTATAAAATGTCATTACGAAAGCTGTTCTAAACCTTAAATGAGTCATTGAGCAACATAAACACTTTCTTCTCTATTACATAATTTTTTCTGATAAAATAACCCAATGTGACCTGCAAAAGAGGATCATAAAACAGCTTTCATTTTAACTTATAACTTCTCTATTCTATCAAAAACAATCTCTTGCTTTTCGACACTTTCTCGGAGTGGTGACATGCCTAAAATCACTGTAAAAAATCCCAATAATAGAATACTATTAATAACAAGTAGGGCTCCCTCAGTTCCATTAACAGTATATAGATAGAATGCAAAACATCCAAGAGTCGGAACAAGGATAAAAGGAAGAAGTTTGTAATATTTTAATTGACGTTTATTTCCAACCGGTTTAAAGGTTATTTGATAGTTTGAAACTTTATTCTCAAGTCTTTTTTGGACACTATGACGAGCTCTTATGGCAATGATCCAGAAAACTAGGTAAGCAAGGAAGATAAACAGACCATAAAATCCTATCTTTAAAGGAAGGTTGTGACTAATCCCATTGTTTCTAAAAAAATTTGTCACAAGTCGATAGCCAGATCCCCCTATTGCTACACCAATTGCAACCCCAATTGATTTACTCATAGTTGGAGCCACACTTTCAAAACGCGTATCTCTTTTATCTAACTTTTGCATTTTTGCAGTAATTTCATCGGGAAGAGAACCCCAGAAATAGGATTTGGGACTAACGGTCGTCAAATCTAGAATATACTTTTCTCCCTCTACTTCTACTATTTTGAAAAATACTCTATTCGTTTCTTTAAATTTTACTTTCATAGTCACCTTTCGAACCTTTTCAGAGTTAAATTGATTCTTATATCAAAGACCTTATTTGTTTTACTTTTTTTGTATTGGCTTTTTTAAAATTGTTTGTTAAGCAAATAAATAATATCCTACTCGCCATACTCTTTTATTTTATCAGCATATTCAGTCAAAAGATTCTTTGAATAAATTTTTTCATTTTTTGAATTTCTAACTTCTTTCCAAAGAATAGAAGCTACTTTTAGTTTATTCGAGTAGTTGGCACTATTTTCGTCTGCACAGAAATCCTTTAAAAACTGATTCCATTGACAAACCGAATGGTCATACTTGGCATAATCTGAATTTCCATAATAAACTTTTAGCATATCTTGAATTGTAAATCTCAAATCATTTTCTTTTTTTACTTTTCTCCAAGCAGTGGCCATATTAGCAGTAAATTTAAAGGGCGAAACACCTGTTAAAGTTGAGAAATATTCTCTAAAGTCTGCATTAAAGGAGAATCCACATTCAAGTAAGGGCGTATCTAAGATAAGGACTTCTACTTGTTTCTTTTTCCTTTTTATTGATGATTTTTTAATCAAATTCCCCTTAAAGTACTGCTCAATAATATCATTGAGTTCTTGTTTTGTACCTCTATATTCAAGCTCTAATGACTTGCATATATGTGAAAGTTCATCACGATACCAGTAGTATTTATTAAATTCATCAAAGGATAAGATTTTTTCAAACTCAGGTCTGCTCTCTATCAATATAACACCTCCTTAAAGCCAATTTAGGCTGTCATCTCGAAATAATGGAGTTTTAGTTTCTTTATTTTGAGGATTAACTACGTTTCACTAACAAGCTTACATATTCAGCGGTTCGGACTTACCGTATCATCCGTAAAAAAACAATCCTCACGAAATAAAGGAAAATCCTTCGTTTTGATATTGTTTCATTCGTAAACTGAACCTACAATGTCACCAATAATTGCCCTAGCATAAGATTTGCCACCTTCTAAGTTTTTATAATCTACTCTCAACTTTTCTAATATTCTTTTTTCTCCATAATTAAAATAGATATTTTTATAGCAATTCCTATGATAACAATACTGACAAAAACCATTCCAATTAAAATCATTAATCTCGAATTCTTTAAGAAAAACTCTACAACATTAGTCAGTAAATCTGATTTTGCTTTAAAAAAACTAGACAGAGCAAATACTGTAAAGTATGTTATAACCATGATTAGCCTACCTTTTTCAGCACCGTACTTAAGGATAAACGGAAGTTGAATAGCTGATATCATAATACTTGCAACTAATGTAATTAGTGAGATAAATATGATGCTGTCTATTAACATCTCTTTTTTTATTACCAATTGAACAAATAAACAAACTGAACCTACTAATCCAAAAACAAACGCAAAAAACAATTTACTTAATACAAAGCTACTCTTTTTAATCGGCATTGAAAAGGCAAATTGTTCAAATTTCGATTTCGTATCATAACCAAAAGCGATTGCAGTTAAAATTAACGGCATCATTGTACAAATAAGCGGTATCATAAAAATTTCATTTTCATACACACCATACACAATGAGGGCAATACAGAGAGCAGTTGTTAATAGTAGTGTTTTCTTTAAAGTAGCTATATCTTTTAATATCAATGCAGTCATTATCTTTTACCTCCTTTCACAAAATATATCATAATATCTTCGATAGACGGTTTTTGTAATCTGATTCCATCTGGAACAAGATTTCTTTTAACAAGCAACTCTTGTCCGAATGAGTGTATCCTTCTTCCAATTATGGCTTCCTCATCAAGATTTTCAACTTCTTCATTAGATAAAGTACAGATACCATAGTTTTCTTTGAGTTCATCCTTTGGTTCAACAAAAAGAACTTTACCATCATTGATAAAAGCAATATAATCCGCCACTTTCTCTAAATCTGATAGGATATGTGACGATATTAAAATTGTATGATTCTCATCTTGAATAAAGTCAAGAAGAAAATCTAAAATTTCCTCCCTTACAATCGGATCCAATCCACTCGTAGCTTCATCCAAAATGAGAATTTCTGCTTTATGAGATAAAGCTACTGCCATCGATAATTTCATTCTCATTCCACGAGAATAACTTTTAATAGCCTGTTTTTCAGATAAATTAAATTTTTTTATTAATTGATAGAAAAATTCTCTGTCCCATTTTGAATATACCCTTGAACAGAATTTTTCCAAATCAACAAGTGTCATTTCTTCCGGCACTAATAAATCATCAAACACTACTCCGATTTTATCTTTCAATTCAAGACTATTAGGATTATCATAATCCAAAATTTTAATTTCTCCTGAATCTTTCTTAAGTAATCCTAACAATAATTTTATGGTTGTACTTTTACCAGCACCGTTTTGGCCAATATATCCGACAATAGAGCCTTTAGGAATAGCAAAATCTATCGGTCCTAATGTAAAGTCATCAAACTTTTTAACCAAGTTTTTGATTTCAATAGCAAAATCACTCATATTTTCCCTCCATATAACTACTAAACATCTCTACCAATTCATCATTGGTAACACCTGCAATCGCTGAAAGCTCAAGAATATCTTGCATCTTTGATTCGATTCGTTTCAAATATTCTTCTCGAATAAGCTCTTTATTTTGAGCTGCAACAAAATTACCTTTACCTTGAACTGAATTAATGAAACCATCAAGTTCCAGTTCATCAAAAGCTCTTTTAGCAGTTATCATACTCACTCGAAGTTCTTTAGCTAAGAATCTGATTGATGGCAATTGCTCGCCAACCTTTAATTCTCCCGAAATAATCTGAGCCTTTATTTGATTTTTTATCTGTAAATAAATCGGATTATCACTTGAATTATCAATTTGTATATTCACCCTCCATATCCTCCTAACTATCCATCTGTTTTACCTGTTTATATTATACCATAACAGTTATATTAGTTCAATATTTAACAATCTGTATGAGCCATATTATCGTTTAAATTGATTACTTTTCAATTTCAATTTTTAATATAACAAAAAGCCTTACAATCAAGGCTTTTCTTAATCACTTTCATCACAGGTTTATACGTTTTTACCATCAACAGCACAGGCCATAACCGTATCATCTGTGAAAAAGCAGTCATCCCTAAACAAGGGAAAATCCTTCGTTTTGATATTGTTCCATTCGTAAACTGAACCTACAATGTCTCCAATAATTGCCCCTAGCATGGTATTCCTCCTTATGGCATATCAGATTCGTTACACATTTCTAATGAATCACTCTTTAAAAATGGCACCACCAAATCAATCCACTCATAAGGCAAGTAAGCTGATAAATAGCCGTGGTTATAGCCCTTTGCTTCATACAAAATTGTATTTGAATGTAGCTGATGAAATAATTTCGCTGATTCTTTCACACAGTTCAATTCTTTTTCACCATAGGTATACAGAACCTGAGCCTTGCTAGCAGAAATCGTATCCTTTAGCTTGTAATGCCCCATATAGGTTTTGTAAATGGTCACCAATGTTTTGACAGGCGTCCTTGGCAAATCCTCTAAATAATAAGCTTTTATTTCCTCTGGATAAGCCAGTTTAGGATAGAGTTTGTTCATCATGCTTAACTGAAGTTTGCAAGAGAATTTATTGAACATCAGTTTACCAAATAGAGACACTAGAAAGATGCTGATTTTAGCTAACCTTGGTTGAGGAATGCAGAGGCTTCCATCTATGATGGCCTTCTCAGCAATTTCACTGTCTAAAGACAAAAGCTCCATGGCAATTTGACCACCAAGTGAAACACCACCGATTGCAAACAATTTCCCACCACAGTTTGCTTTGATATAGTCTAGAATCTCCAAAGCAGAATCTTCAGTAGAAACATAATCAAGTTGATATTCCTCGCCGTGGCCATTCAAAGTTGGTAGAATAATACGGTATTCTTTTGACAAGATTCGTGCTTGACGAAGATAATTCCACCAAGAACTGCCACCACCATGTATCAGTAAAATAGGAGGCAAATTCTTATTACCAAATTCATGGAATTTCATGTTTAAACTCCTTACTGTAGGACTTTCACTAGATAAATACTTGTTAAATCAGTTTGAACAAGCAGTGATGCCTCATCAAATAGAAAAGTCTCTAACATTGATTATCTAGAATGACCACACGTTACTTTCAATAATGGATATCCTGATCTAAATTTTAAAATGTTGTTTCCTTACTAATTCTATTACTCGCCAATATAGTATAAATCAAATAAGCAATAAAAATGATAATAAAAATAAGATTAATTTTTAACACAAAATAGAGATTTAACAAATTTGCGAACGCATGAAATAATATACAGTATCCCACAGATTTCGTTTGACGGTAAAGAAGTCCTAAAACAAAACTTAAAAATAATGTATATATAAAAAATAAAATAAAAGGAAATCCCTGATGACTTTCTCCAACTATAAACCATAAAGGCAGATGCCAAATTCCCCAGATTGAACCTACAATCAAATTAGATTGCCAATAAGTATATTTTTTATCAAGTAAGGGTTGTAGTATGCCTCTCCATCCTAATTCTTCATGTCCGCCACCAAAAAAAATTAATTGAATAAAGAATAGTGGCATCAGATAAATTGATACTTCATTTAATTCTAAGGAAGATACAGAAAATAGTATCAAAATTGCTAACATATGATAAATGAAATAAATACTACTACTTTTTCTTTTAGTAAATACAAAATGTTTAAATTTTATATTATTCCTTTTCAAATAAAAGCCACTTGCAATAGCTGGACCAAGTGCACCTACTATATGTAACATTCTCCCTATAAATGTTTCTAATCCCAAAATATAAGATTGAGTAAAGATGGCAAGAAGCCCCCAAGCTATATAAGTAATTCCAAATGTAAAACAAAGATAATTTTTTAAATTCTTTTTGTCAATTTCTGTCATTTTATCTTCCTTATTTTGATTATTTTATATGTAATATTTGTTACTGCTTCTTAGTTGCTCTCGATTATAACTACCTATATTCTATCATAAAAACACAAAAAAGCCTTACAATCAAGGCTTTTCATTATTCATTTCGTCAATACTTTAGTTTCGTAGATTCAGATTCGCATGATTAAAACTAGTCAATTTTCTCTATGATATTTCCAAGTTTATCCAATACAAGACAGGAATGATCATTTAGTGGAATTATGGGAACATTAACGAATTCTTCAGCTCTATTCTTATTTGCTTTATCATTCCATGAATCATAATGGACACTAATTAAAAACTGACTAAAGACTCCTAATCCATTTTTTATCTTTATCTGATGATCTGAATTATCATTAGGTGAGACATAGACTTTTTCTCCTAATAATAGGGCTCCTGCAGAAAACCCTATAACTTTTGCCCCTTTATTAAGCATATGATTGATATATTTTTTGAACTCCTGATTGACATAAGTAGCTAAATATTTTTCCGTATTTCCTCACCCGATGATGATTTGATCAGCATCTAAATAGCTATCAAAATCAATCTGCTCAGTGTCCAAAAGTAAGTAATCAGTGTTTAGATTAGGAAATTGACTTTGGAAAACTTCCGTGTACTTTTTCATATAGGGTTGCCAATTATCTCGAAAAACTGTAAAAATAATAATTCTTTCAATCTTGCTTGATAATACAATTTTATCAACAATGCTATATTTCGTTATTGGGGGATTCCCACCCATCAAAAATATTTGTTCTTTCAAGTTAACACACTTTCTAAAGAGACATAAAGTTTAAACAAGTTTATTCATAATTGTCATTATAACTGTTACAAAAAAATTATTCAAATTCCTGACTATCTCAACTTGTACAAGCTGAGTCACACACATCATATGTCTTGACTGTTATTTCAATGAATTCCTATAGAAAAGTATTGAATGCAATGCTTATCAATACAAATTCAAAACTCTCAGAATCGGAAGCAGTCAACTAAGTCCCGAATAAAACAGATGAGTCGATTAAATGATTAGACTTTAAATTGTCTCGGGATAACAATAAATAAAAGTGTTACTAGGACTGACAGTCCTACTCCTGCTGGGAAGATTGTCAGAGATAAGATAAGCCCTAACATTTTAATACCAATATCCCATCGTATCCAACGCTTTCGTCCTTGTCTTAACGCATGCATCTCAGCTATATCATTCACTTCATCCAAGGTACGGTAATACCATAATACTGAAAAGCTAATGAGTAGAACGATTACCCCATAGAATGCTTGCATGCTACCATTGTCGAAATGGGTCGCTATGAGCTGAGTGGTATAGGGAAAAAGGGAGGAGAAAAAGAGCATGATAATGGTTGCCCAGACTGTTTTTTGGCTAACTTTTTTAATGAGATGCGAAGAAGAATGGATATTGACCCACATAGCTCCCAGCCAAAAGAAAGAAATACCGTAGGCAAGAAAATTTGTTCTAAGCTCCCATAGTCCTTGTAAATCAAAGGTTTTTGGCTTTTCCAGCTCCAAAACCAAGATAGTCATAACAATGGCTAACACAGCGTCAATAAAGGCTCCCAAACGTTCCTTTTCCATTATTTGCGGTTGTTTTTTCATCAAATAATCCTTTCGATTCTATTCTATCCAAGTGCCTGATTATTTCAGTCACACAATAACTTTATTTTTATATATGTTCAAGGCTCCAGTGGAGTTTTGAAGCATCTCGTCCTAAAATGAAAAAGTGAGAGGATTAACTACGTTTCTCTAAATAACTTACGCACTCCACGTGGTGCGTCTGTGGAAAAAGATCCACCGGCTGGACTTTCTTCAATTCATAGCCTAATTCTTGGTAGAGTTTGATATCACGCGCCATGGTTGCGACATTGCAAGAGATATAGGCAATGCGGTCTGCTCCTGTTTGGGCGCTTGCTTTGATAAAACTCTCGGTCAAGCCCTTGCGTGGTGGGTCAACCAAGATGACGGTTGGTTGGATACCTTCCTTGAGCCAGTTCTTCATGGCATTTTCAGCTGTATTGCAGACATAATGGGCATTTGTGATATTGTTTAATGCAGCGTTCTTCTGGCTATTCTCAACTGCTTCTAAGATGACCTCAACTCCATAGACTTCCTTAACATGTTTCGCGACGGATAGTCCAATCGTTCCAATACCAGAATAAGCATCGATCACCACATCATCTTCTCTTAACTCCGCAAAGTCGATAGCTGTCTGATAGAGCTTCTCTGCCATTTGAGTATTGACCTGATAAAAGGCTGGGCCAGCGATTTGGAAGTCATTTCCCAACATCTGATCCGTAATATAGTCTTGACCATAAAGAGTCTTCCACTCCTTGCCGAAAATCGCATTGGTATTCTGGTCGTTGATATTTTGCATGACAGACACAATCTCTGGGAACTGCTTGATGACTTGTTCAATCAACTGTTCAACAAGAAAAACTTTAGGACGTGTAGTCACCAAAATGACCATGATTTGTCCTGAATAGTGACCACGACGCACAACGAGGTTGCGAATCAAGCCAGACTGTTCCTTTTCATCATAAGGTTTTAAATCAAAACGACGGAGCAAATCGCGTAGAGCTACTACAACTTGGTCAATCACTGGATCTTGGATAAAGAAATCTTCGAGTGGCATAAGGTCATGCGAATTCTTACGGAAAAAGCCAGTTTCCAAGACACCATTCACTCGACGAACGGGCACCTGTGCCTTATTTCGGTACTTGACTGGATGTTCCATACCGAGCGTTTCAGCGACCTCTACATCGGTATTTCCAGCAATCTTGTAGAGACTGTCTTTGACTTGCTTGGTTTTAAACTTGAGCTGCTCTGGATAGGCAAGGTGCCCCAAATCAGCGATACCCGAGCGTAGATAAGCTAGGTCAAGGTCTTGGTTACGATGCGGAGAATGTGTAATGTATTCTTCAACTTTCCCGTAGCCAATCTTTTTATTGACCTTAAGGACACGCATGAGGATTTTCTCAGTTGGTAGAGCATTTTCTACAAAGAAAACCAAACCATCTACCTTAGCAACCCCAGCACCTTCATGGGTCAAATCGACAACTTCAACTTCTACAATATCATTTTTCTTTAACATATTTTTCACTTTCTATCGGCCGACAAAAAAAGACGGCAACATTTCTGTTACCATCTATTATATCATGAAATGACCTAAGCACCAAAACTCTTGAAGAAGTTGACAATGGCTTGCCAAAGGGAGCTAAAGAAGTTACCCCCGTCTTCTAGCGCTTTATTGGCATCAAAGTTGAGGTTGATATTTTTAAAGCTATCACCAGCTTGAGAGACAATGCTTTCCTTGAGGTCATTTAGGGTTTTAGTGAAATCAGCATTGTTCAAAATGTCACTCTTTGAGAGGTTGAGGGCAAAATTGATGATGATATTGACCTGGTTTCCTGTTATAACCTGATCGAGTTTGTAGTTTTTTAGCGTGTCTTCTACAATTTTGCGAACATCCTCTTCTGTCAGATTGCCTTTGGCTTCTTTTGCTTTTGCGATTCCTGCCTTGATATCTGCCAAAGCGACATTGAGTTTATTGGCATCGTAGCCTGACTTGTCCTTGTTTTCAGCATTGATATCGGACAAGGCTTTTAGTTCTTCTTGGGCCAAGTCCTTATTGGCTTGCGGTACTTTAGCACCATTGGCCTCTAACGAGTAGTAAATCCCAGCAAGGGCGCTCTCACCTGTAACTGGAATAGGAGCTGCAACTGTGATTTTGGCATGCTCCACTCCCAGCGTCACTGCTGCGTTACGGTACATATCCTGCGTCACCTTGGTGATATTTTCAGGCGTTTCAATCTTGACCTCTAGAGGTGATTTGTCACCTAGCTTTTGAATCTTAGCTGACGAATAGAGCTGTAAACTAGCATCATTAGCAACATTCATAATTTTCGAATAGATATCAGGTGTCATAGTTTTGATAGCTTTGGTGTCTTTTGATGCATCATAGCCAAGTTTGCTAAGAGTTTTGTTTTTCTGGTCTTCAGATAGAGAAGAACCTAGAACATATTCAGGTTGTACATAGGTTTCATCGATTACTTTTTGAACATCGGTTGCTGCGTGGACGCTTGTCATAGCTGTTGCGGCCCACAATACTGCAGCACTTGTTAGAAAGAATTTCTTTCTCATGGGATATTCCCTCCTTTACCTTTCTAGGGTAATAAAACAATCTTAAAGAAAGCTTATAGTGAAAAACACCTGGTCAAACCAGATGTTTAGAAGAAATTAAAGAATTTCATGATATAGAGATTGAAGCGAACCTGTCTCGAGTAGTAATAATTTCCACCATTTTCATAGAGTTCGGCTCCGTGAAAGATAGAAATAGGGTTGATATAGGTGTAGGTCTTCCCAGTAGTATTGCCAAGGATTGGAGCGACCGTTTCTCGGGAATAACGCTTGGCTAGAGCCAAAGTATTTTCCTTGCCATTCTGAGCGATAAAGTCGATATAGGCAGGTCCAAAATTATAGGCTTGAACGGCGGTCCAGACATCTACTCCTTTGCTCTGTGCCAAATAGAGATTATCTGTTAAAGTCTGTACCCCTTGGCGAATACTAGAGGCATCGTCTTTGATGGTATTGGTAGCGCCACTAGCAGACTCACTAGACTGCATGACATCTCGCTCTTTTCCCTTCGTTTCGGTATAAATCATGGCGAGCACCAACTCTTCATTGGCTGGAGTATCTCTTTCGCTCAAGATTTCTCGAACCATGGGTTGGTAGGTCATGACTTGTTTAACATCCTGATGGATATGATAAGCTTTGTATCCTGCGAAAAGGAAGACTGCTAGCACAAGCACTCTTCTTATAAATTTAAACATTATTTACTTTGAATATCCTCGATATTTTTGATTAAGATAGAATAGGTTCCATTGTCATTTTGGATAAACTCAACAGACTCGGCGTCTTGATAGACATTATTGGGAACGATGAGCTCAATTCCATTTGACAAGGAAAGTTTCTGGTTTTCAAATTTCTTTAATTGGCGACTGGCATCAATTTCATCGAACTGGACTGGTTCTGGTACAGCTTCCTTGACCTGGTCGATAAAGCTCAAACGAGCTGTCAGATTGTTATCAAAAAGGTCGTTAGCCAATTTTTCAGGTGACAGTTCATTGCTTTCTTCCAGATTGTTGAAAATCGCTGATTTGACCTTGGATTGAAATTGAAAATCATCTGTGTTAAAGGACTCTGCAATTCTCTGAGCCGTTTTTTCCAGTTCCTTGATGGACTTCTTTGGTGAAATCTTAGGGGCTACAGCAAGAAGATTCTCTGAAAAGTAGTTCAAAAAAGTCCCATTGTACTTGATTCGTTTCTCGATTAAGTGATACTTGCGACTTTGAAGATTGACCACCAAGGCCTCGTCAGCTCCCGTTCCAAATCCAGGTAGATTATTCTGAGTTAGCTTGATTGGATTATCAACTTCTCCACTGAGGTGGGTCAAGGTCTCACGTAGACCAATTCGCAAGAAAGCGAAATGTTCAACGCATTCTTTAGAAAACTGAACAAAAACCAAGTCATTGGTCTTGAGATTTTCAGAAATGCTGAACTCCTCTTTCCAGAGATTAGCCAGTGTTACTGATGTCTCCAACAAATCATCCGTGATATGATTGAAGAAGGGATTTTCTTCTTCGAAAATCCCAGTCTTGGCTTCATCTGAATACACACGTTCGATTTTTTTGCGCAGGTATTCCTCGATTTTTGGAGTGATATTGAGAAACTTATCCGCTAGAAACAGCTCGGTATCGTCTGGGCTGAACTGATGGATAATAGTTTTCTTAATATAAATGTCCATAAAAGTATTAGTCCTCGTATAGTGGGAAGGCATCTGTCAACGCTTTGACTTCACTTCTCACTTCTTCTAAGACAGCTTCATTTTCTGCATTCTTAAGGGTTTTAATGATGAGTTCAGCCACTTTACGGCATTCTTCTTCACCAAATCCACGTGCAGTGATGGCTGCAGATCCGATACGAATCCCACTTGTCTTGAATGGTGACAAGGTTTCGTAAGGGATTGAGTTTTTATTTAGGGTAATATTAACCTCATCTAGCAAGTTTTGAGCAACTTTTCCGTTTTCAACAACCTTAGTCACATCCACTAGGAAGAGGTGATTTTCAGTACCACCTGAGACGATACGGAAATCAGGATCTTGCAAGAAGACATCTGCCATAGTCTTGCTGTTCTTGATAACATTGGCAGCATATTCCTTGAAGGCTGGATCCAAAACTTCTTTGAAAGAAACAGCTTTAGCTGCCACAACATGCTCCAAAGGACCACCCTGAATACCTGGGAAAATAGCTGAATTGATTTTCTTAGCAAGTTCTTCGTCATTAGTCAAAATCAAACCACCGCGTGGTCCACGAAGGGTTTTGTGGGTCGTTGTTGTAGTGATATGAGCGTATGGCACTGGGCTTGGGTGAAGTCCGGCTGCCACCAAACCAGCGATATGAGCCATGTCCACCATGAGCTTAGCCCCAACAGCATCTGCGATTTCACGGAATTTTGAGAAGTCGATAATTTGAGAATAGGCTGAAGCACCTGCTACGATTAGTTTTGGTTTTACTTCTTGGGCTTGTTTCAAGATAGCATCAAAGTCCAAGAGTTCCGTTTCAGGATTCACACTGTAAGAAACAAAGTTGTATGTTTGACCAGAGAAGCTAACTGGAGCTCCGTGGGTCAAGTGTCCACCTGCTGCCAAATCCATCCCCATAACGGTATCACCTGGCTCAATCAAGGCCATGTAAGCCGCACAGTTAGCTTGGCTTCCTGAGTGAGGTTGGACATTGGCGAATTTAGCACCGAAAATTTCTTTTGCACGTTCAATAGCTAGAGTTTCTACCACGTCTACTACATCAGTTCCACCATAATAACGGCGTCCTGGGTACCCCTCGGCATATTTGTTTGTCAAGATAGACCCTTGAGCTGCCATAACAGCCTTGGAAACCACGTTTTCCGAAGCAATCAACTCGATATTGTTTTGTTGGCGTTCTTCTTCTTTGGCAATAGCATTCCAGAGATCAGCATCGTATGCTTTAAAATCGTCTTTGTCAAAAATCATAGGTCTTCTCCTTTATAATATGACAGGTCTTTTAGTTTAAGAAAATATACTAAAAGATGCGAATAAACCGTTTCTGCACTTTATCACAAGTATAACCAACTTTTTCATAAAATGCGTGAGCACCCAGACGATGATCGGCAGAGTTTAAGCGGATAAACTCATAGCCCCGTCTTTTTGCTTCTTGATCCAACCCTTGCAGTAAGCTTTTACCGATACCTTGCCCTTGTGCTTGAGGTGAAACCGCTAAGCCTAAGATATTAAATCCTGCTTTGGAATAGAGGGATTCATAAACTTCAGCATGGACATACCCAAGCAAGGTATGGCTGGCTTCATCCTCATAACCAAGTAGGAAATGATGGGAATCCTGAGATAATCTAGCTAGTTGACTAGCTGTGTCCTCTAGACTAAAAGAATAGCCCAAAGCCTCTTGGTTAATCTCACATATAGCATTCACATCTGTTTCTTGCAAATCTCTTAGCATCTCACTCCTCCTCAAAAGAAATCTCTGGCAACCGAGCAAGAATATCTTCTCGCTTAATCGCCCCTTGGCGTAAGATTTTCACCTTGTCTCCAGACAAATCCAGAATCGTCGAATCCTGTCCAGTTAGAAAAGCGTCGTCCTCCAGACCCAGAACCTCTTGGTCAAAATCCTCTAGAATTTGAGCAAAGGTCACTCCACTCGCCTGACCCGAGATATTGGCAGACGGCCCAATCAAGGGTCCTGTCTCTCGAATCAAATCAAGTGTAATGGGGTGACTCGGCATCCGAAATCCCACTGTTGTAAGACCAGAATTGACCCAATAGGGAACTCGGTCATTGGCTTCAAGGATAATGGTCAAGGGACCCGGTAAAAAGGCCTCTACAAGCTTTTGGAGATAAGTTGGCTGATTCTTTGAGAAGTGCAAGATGTCCTCTAGAGAAGAAACATTAAGATTGAGCGCCTTATCTCTAGGACGACGTTTGAGTTGGTAAACATGGTCGACAGCTTTTTCATCTAAGGCCTTAGCAAAAAGACCGTAAACCGTCTCTGTAGGCAGAATGACAGCTCCGCCCTTTTCCAACTCTTGTCTAATCCTGTCCATCATCAACTACAACCATCCTATCTTGACCAAATTGGTCTTTGAGTGTTCGTACTCGTTTTTCAGGAAAATGTTTCTTAAAAAGCGCAGGAACACTTTGACCTTGCTTGTATCCAATTTCAAGGTAAATCTTACCACCATCTGTGAGATAGTCTTTTGCATCTTCCGCAATTCTGCGGTAAATAGCTAGGCCATCCTCATCTGCAAAGAGAGCTAGATGAGGCTCCGAATGCAAAACATTCAAACCGACCTCTGACTCATCTTCACGAGAGATATAGGGTGGATTGGATACAATTATATCATATTTTTCAGAAATTTCTGTAAAACAATCAGATTTTTTAAAAAATATATTAAGATTTTGATTTTTAGCATTCTCTGATGCAAGCTCTAAGGCGTCTTGTGAAATATCTGCTGCTGTCACTGACCAATCTGGTCTGTTTTTTGCTAGTGCGAGGGCTATGGCACCACTTCCAGTACCAATATCCAAGTTCTTGAGATTTTCTTTAGGATTTTCAGCTAGGATGAGTTCCACCAACTCTTCTGTCTCTGGACGAGGAATCAAAACTCGCTCATCCACTTTTAACTGCATTCCAAAGAAATCTACGTGACCAATGATATACTGAGCTGGTTTGTGGGACGCTAACTGCTGGTAAATTTCCACTACAAATTGTTTTTCTTCCTCTGTTACTTCTTGCTGGAGTGCAAAGACAAAGTCTGTAAAAGAGAGTTTTTTCAGGCTACGATAGACAAAAGAGAGGCTTTCAGCTTCCTCTCCTTGTCTTATCAACTCTTCTTCAAAATCTGAAAATAATTGAGCTAATTTCATTATTTGTTTAATTCTTCTAATTTTTGTGTTTGGTCATAAAGAACCAAGGCATCCACAACTTCATCCAATTTACCAGACAAAATGGTATCTAGTTTTTGAAGGGTCAAGCCAATACGGTGGTCTGTGACACGGTTTTGTGGGAAATTGTAAGTACGGATCCGTTCTGAACGGTCACCAGTACCGATAGTAGACTTACGTTCAGCGTCTTGTTCATCTTGAGCAATCTGAGCAAAGTGGTCAGCCACACGCGCACGAATGATTTTCATAGCCTTCTCACGGTTCTTCTGCTGGGTACGTTCCTCCTGCATCTCAACCTTGATATTGGTTGGCAAGTGAACGATACGAACAGCAGTCGCAACCTTGTTGACGTTCTGTCCACCAGCACCTGATGCGTGGTAGATGTCAACACGAAGGTCTTTTGGATCAATATCGTACTCTACTTCTTCCACTTCAGGCATGACTAGAACTGTCGCTGTCGAGGTATGAACACGGCCTTGACTTTCTGTCACAGGGACACGTTGCACACGGTGAGCACCTGATTCGTACTTAAGCTTAGAATATACAGATTGACCTGAAACCATAGCAACCACTTCCTTGAAACCACCGACACCATTCATAGAAGCTTCCATGACTTCAAAGCGCCAGCCTTGGGCTTCCGCATACTTTTGGTACATAGTTAGCAAATCTCCAGCGAAGAGCGCTGCTTCGTCTCCACCAGCTGCTCCACGGATTTCAAGGATGATGTTCTTGTCATCGTTTGGATCCTTTGGAAGAAGCAAGATTTTTAGTTTTTCTTCGTACTCTTCTTTTTCAGCCTTGGCATCTTTGAGCTCTTGCTTGGCCATTTCTTCCAAGTCCGCATCTCCGCCTGATTCCTTAATCATCTCCTCAGCATCAACGATGTTTTGAAGAACTTGTTTGTACTCACGGTAGGCCGTTACTGTATCACGTGTCCCAGCTTCTTCTTTGGACAATTCCATGAAGCGTTTGGTATCAGATACCACTTCAGGGTCACTGAGCAATTCTCCTAATTCTTCATAACGGTCTTCTACAGCTTGTAGTTGATCATAGATGTTCATTTTTTCTCCTTATTTCTCAATTGTTAAATCATAGATTGCTACTACTTCGTTCTCAAATATTTCCCCAGTTTCTTTAAATCCATAACTGAGGTAACAAGATCTTGCATGTTCATTTTCTGGCTCATAAGACAACCAAAGTTTATTGCCTAAACCTGCTGGCGCTGTCCAAACATAGTCTAGCACTTTATCCATAATTGGTTTAAAATATCCTTGATTTTGAAAATTCTTATCAATCATAAAACGAAATAGTAAATAATTTTCACTACTAATTCCGATCTTTTTATCATAAGCTATCATCACATAACCTATAATTGCATTATTATCATAAACTGCCAATGGAGCTACAAAATCTCCATTTTTAGTGTAGACATATGCTTCAGCTAAACTAATTGCGTTGGTTGCAATGAATTGTTTTTGATATTCCTTGACATCCAAATTTAAAACATCAAAATAATTTTCCATTGTAACATCTCTCAGTTCAATTGTCATAGTTGTGCTCCTGGTTAGATGTTATCATTGGCGCAAAATAATGTTTACGACAGACTGAGATATAGGTTTCATTACCGCCAATCTGAATTTGTTCGCCATCATAGACTGGCACACCATCTTGAGTTCGCAGCACCATAGTCGCCTTTTTCTTACAGTACTGACAGATGGTCTTGATTTCGTCGATTTTGTCTGCTAAGAGCAAAAGGTGTTTGGAACCTTCGAAGAGTTCATTGCGAAAGTCATTCTTCAATCCGAATGCCATGACGGGTATGTCTAACTCATCGACAACACGAGCTAGGTCGTAAACATGGTGACGCTTGAGAAACTGGGCCTCATCGACTAAGACACAGTAGGGTTTGACTTCCAAATCTCGGATTAAGCCATAGATATCTGTATCATCTTCAATCGCAAGAGCTGGTCGCTTCATGCCGATTCGACTAGATACATAACCAACACCATCACGTGTATCCAGAGCAGAGGTCATGATGACAACACCTTTTCCTTGCTCCTCATAGTTATAGGCTACCTTGAGAATCTCAATCGTTTTACCTGAGTTCATAGTCCCATAACGATAATACAACTGTGCCATGCTTCTATTTCACGTCCATTTCTAATTTTTTGCTTCATTCTAGTATATCATATTTTCCGAAAGCTTTAAATGGCAAAATATGGTAAAATAGAAGAAATCATTCAGTTAATGGAGGAATCAATTATGCCGTTTGTTCGCATCGATTTGTTTGAAGGACGCACGCTTGATCAAAAGAAAGCTCTTGCTAAGGAAGTAACGGAAGCTGTTGTCCGCAATACTGGAGCACCTCAATCTGCTGTCCATGTCATCATCAATGACATGCCAGAAGGAACTTACTTCCCACAAGGGGAAATGCGCACCAAATAAGCTAGCTTAAGCAGAATTGCTTAGGCTTTTTCAATCTCCAAGTAGCATCCATTGAAGAATCAGTCTAATTTTGTTACAATTTGAAGAGATGCTTGGATACCTATCCTAAGAAAAGAATTACAAAAGGAATTAGTATGATTACACGTGAATTTGATACCATCGCTGCTATCTCTACTCCACTAGGTGAAGGGGCCATTGGTATTGTCCGTTTGAGCGGAACTGACAGTTTTGCCATTGTGCAAAAGATTTTTAAAGGCAAGGATTTGAGTAAGGTTGCCAGCCATACTCTTAACTACGGTCACATCGTTGATCCTCAAACTGGTAAGGTCATGGACGAGGTTATGGTTGGGGCTATGAAATCTCCAAAGACCTTCACTCGCGAGGACATTATCGAGATTAACACCCACGGTGGGATTGCGGTGACCAATGAAATTCTCCAGCTAGCTATCCGTGAAGGAGCTCGGTTGGCAGAACCTGGTGAATTTACCAAGCGTGCCTTTCTAAACGGTCGTGTGGACTTGACACAGGCTGAGGCGGTGATGGACATCATCCGTGCCAAGACTGACAAAGCCATGAATATCGCAGTCAAACAATTGGACGGTTCTCTTTCTGACCTCATTAATAATACTCGCCAAGAAATCCTCAATACACTTGCCCAAGTAGAAGTTAATATCGACTATCCAGAGTACGACGATGTTGAGGAAGCCACTACTGCTGTTGTCCGTGAGAAGACTATGGAGTTTGAGCAATTGCTAACCAATCTCCTTCGAACAGCCCGTCGAGGTAAAATCCTTCGTGAGGGAATTTCAACTGCCATCATCGGACGCCCCAACGTTGGGAAATCCAGCCTCCTCAACAACCTCTTACGTGAAGACAAGGCTATCGTGACGGATATCGCTGGTACTACACGAGATGTCATCGAAGAATATGTCAACATCAACGGTGTTCCCCTTAAGTTGATTGATACTGCGGGTATCCGTGAAACAGATGACATCGTCGAACAAATCGGTGTCGAGCGTTCCAAAAAAGCTCTCAAGGAAGCTGACTTGGTTCTACTGGTGCTCAATGCCAGTGAACCGCTAACAGTACAAGACAGACAACTCTTAGAAATCAGTCAGGATACCAACCGCATTATTCTACTTAATAAAACTGATCTTCCTGAAGCGATTGAAACTTCGGAACTGCCTGAAGATGTTATCCGTATTTCAGTTCTTAAAAATCAAAATATCGATAAGATTGAAGAGCGTATTAACAACCTCTTCTTTGAAAATGCTGGTTTGGTCGAGCAAGATGCTACTTATCTATCTAACGCCCGTCACATTTCCTTGATTGAAAAAGCAGTTGAAAGCCTACAAGCAGTTAATGAAGGTCTTGAGCTGGGTATGCCAGTTGATTTGTTGCAAGTTGACTTGACCCGTACTTGGGAAATCCTCGGAGAAATCACTGGAGATGCTGCTCCTGATGAACTTATCACCCAACTCTTTAGCCAATTCTGTTTAGGAAAATAAAAAAATCCATGATCGTTCTTGCGGTCATGGATTTTATTGTAGTTATTAGTAATCTGGTCTTAAAACACCAGTTACAGTTGCCTTAGTTGCTTCGTAGTCGCCATCTACGACAACTTTGATAATGCGTTTGGCATCTTCTTCTGGTGCTGGAACTAGAGGTAATCGAGTTGGTCCAGCTTCAAATCCCATATAGTTAAGAACCGCCTTAACAGGTGCAGGACTTGGATAAGAGAAGAGGGCGTTGACCTTAGGAATGAATTTACGTTGAATAGCTGCTGCTTTCTTCATATCGCTTTCTGCAATGGCAGTGAGCATCTCGTACATCTCATCTCCATTTGTATGGGAGGCAACAGAAATAACCCCATCCGCACCAAGGTTCATGGCATGGAAGGCATCTCCATCTTCACCTGTATAAATCAAGAATTCTTCTGGCTTGTGTTCAATCAAGTAAGCCATATTGGCCAAGCTGGTACATTCTTTAACACCGATGATATTTGGATGGTCAGCCAAACGAAGCATGGTTTCTGGAGTTAATTCCACTACCACACGCCCTGGAATGTTATAGATGATAATAGGTAAGTCAGAAGCATCCGCAATTGCCTTAAAGTGCTGGTACATTCCTTCTTGAGAAGGTTTGTTGTAGTACGGTACGATAGCAAGTCCAGCAGCGAAGCCACCAAAGTCTGCGACTTCTTTGACAAATTCAATCGAGTCACGTGTATCATTGGTACCTACACCTGCAATCAAAGGAACACGTCCATTGACAATCTTTTGTACAGCCGCAAATAGCTCCAACTCTTCATCGTGGGTCAGAGTCGGACTCTCAGCAGTCGTTCCAGCTAGAAGAATTCCATCTGTATGATGGGTCAATAAATGCTCAATCAAGGCTGGAATAGCATCAAAGTTGATGGAACCATCCTCATGGAAAGGGGTAATAAAGGCCGTGATGATTTTACACTCTTTTAAATCTTGATAAGACATGAGAAACACCTCTCTATTTCAAAGAAGGAGTTCATCTGAACTCCTAAACGATATGACTATTTTAATTCAAATTTCAATTCCGCTGTTGGACGAACCAATCCACGTTCGTGAAGCGTTTCTGCGATTTGAACTGAGTTCCAAGCAGCACCTTTGAGGAGGTTATCTGAAACAACCCACATGTGGATTCCTTTTTCAGTATCCAAGTCTTTACGGATACGACCGACAAAGGTATCACGTGAGCCAACAGCATTGATAGCTTGCGGATAGATTTGATGCGCTACGTCATCCTCAAGAACAGCACCTGGGAAGGCTGCGATAGCTGCTTTCACTTCTTCGATTGGAGCCACTTCTTTTGTTTCGATGTAAACTGACTCAGAGTGAGCTGACAAGACTGGAATACGCACACATGTTGCAGACACTGCGATGCTATCATCTTCCATGATTTTCTTAGTTTCCTTGGTCATCTTCATCTCTTCGTAAGTGTAATCATTGTCAGTAAAGACATCGATTTGTGGAAGAGCGTTAAAAGCGATAGGATAGTGTTTCTTATCACCACCTGAAGGCAAGATTTCCGCTTGCAAATCACGTGGATTCACACCGTCATTCAAGACTTCACGAAGTTCACGTTGTGTTTCAAGAATCGCTCCCATACCAGCACCTGAAACCGCTTGGTAAGTTGAAACAATGATACGGTCCAAGCCCCATTTTTGACGAACAGGCTCAAGCGCCACCATCATTTGGATTGTTGAACAGTTAGGGCAGGCAATGATTCCGTTGTGGGCATCAAGTGCATGCGCATTGACCTCTGGGACAACCAATGGTACATCTGGATTTTGACGGAAATAAGATGTGTTATCTACTACTACCGCCCCAGCTTGAACTGCATATGGTGCATACTTAGCTGATGTCGAACCACCTGCTGAGAAGAGTGCAATATCAACACCGTCAAAAGCGGTCTCAGTCGTTTCTTCAATCGTAATATCTTGGTCTTTAAATTTCAAAGTCTTGCCTGCTGAACGTGCAGAAGCAAGGTAACGAATTTTATCGATTGGAAGTGTTGATTCTTCCAACATTTTTATCATCTGAGCGCCGACAGCACCTGTCGCGCCGACTACAGCAACTGTATATCCCATAAATAACCTCTTTCGGAATTTTCTAAAAATTTCTATAATAGATGTATTATACTACTTTTTCAAGAAATTGAAAAGCATTTTTGGGTTATATTTTCTGAAAATTAAAAATCCCTAGTCATTGACCAGGGACTAAGAGGCATCTTCATGTGATGAGCAGGTTCACACAACTCATCAAGGTCCGCTCCTGCGTTATGACCTCCTTATGCTCAATAGCAGTCCGAAGACTGCCTATCGACTCATCGCACCTACTATTCTACTAGATAGAGTCACTTTTGTCAACATCCAAAACTCTTGGGCTTCATTTTCATAGAGGTATAAGAAAAACCTTGGTCTCCCAAGGTCAATTTGTTTCTATCATGCTAATTGCCGGGATTGAACCGGCGACCTCATCCTTACCATGGATGCGCTCTGCCAACTGAGCTAAATCAGCTTACCTAAAAAGTATACTATAGTTCTATGTTCTTGTCAAGCGCTCTCTTTTAATTTATGAAATGAAAAAAGCTAGATTTATCAAGAATCTAGCTTATAACCTTCTTATTTTGTTAGATCGATTCGCTGTCCCAGTTTACCTATCAAAATCGCACCTACGATAAGTGATGCAAACTCTCCAATCCCTGTAGAGAACCATGTGAAGAAGAAGGGAGCTTCTGTCAAGATATGGAGTTCAGCTGCAATGGTAATCATTGAAATGGAGAAGAGGATTGAAAAGAAGAAATGATCTTTTCGAATCAATCCGTTAAAGAGGTAATCTTTGCTGTATTTTCCAAAGAGCCATACACCTAGACTAAGGAAAACTAGGGTAGAACCTCCACCGACAAAGACATCTATTAGGCCAAAACTACTAAATAAATTAGCAATCATACATCCAATTGTCACACCGAAAATGTATTTAGGGTTGTAAAATGCCAAGAAATTCAGCATTTCTGAAATCCGGAACTGATACACCCCAAAACTAAGAACATTGATCGGTGGCGTAATAGTCAAAACTACATAGATAGCAGCAACGATAGCGATGTCTGCCATGTCACGAACAGTTAATTTTTTCATGTTTTCTCCTTTAGCGTTTTCCCGCGTAAAATATGCTTGGTGAAAGAAGCTAAGCACCAAGGGTTGAGATTATCAACCTTACTATTATAGCACATTAGCCAGCTTTATGCTATACTAAAATCATGAAAAAACTAATAAGATCTTTCTTTGTTAACGAGATTCTCTCCTACCTATTTTTCGGTGGTGCTACGACTCTGGTTTCTATTTCATCACGTTTGGTTATTTACCATATCAGCCACCAGGAAATCCTCGCAACTGCCCTCGCTAATATTATCGGGATTCTCTTTGCCTTTCTCACAAATGATACAATCGTCTTTAAACAAGAGAGAAGGAATTGGCCAACCCGTCTGGCTAAATTTTTCTTAGCTCGTCTCTCTACACTTGGTCTTGACATTCTTTTAACTTATATCTTTGTTACAACCTTTCCTGATATTATTGGCCAGTTTGTTGAATATAATATAGATAGAGTTAATACGATTGAAACTATCCTAGCACAAATTTTGATTATCATTTTAAACTATATTTTCAGTAAAATCTATATTTTTAAAGGGAGCAACTGACCACTTTCAGCGTTCAAGTTGCTTTTTATCACAATTTAGGATATAATAAATTAGAAAATTATGAAAGGAATTTATGAAAATGTTAAAGGATCTTAAAGAATTCTTGCTTCGTGGTAATGTCGTTGACCTTGCTGTCGGTGTGATCATTGCCTCTGCTTTTGGTGCTATCGTTACTTCATTTGTTAATGATATCATCACTCCACTCCTATTGAACCCAGCTTTGGAAGCTGCGAAAGTACAAAACATCGCTGAGCTTGCATGGAATGGTGTTACATATGGTAAATTCTTGAGTGCTATTATCAACTTTCTCGTTGTAGGAACTGTGCTTTTCTTTGTTATTAAAGCTATGGAAAAAGCTCAAAACCTTCGTAAGAAAGAGGAAGTGGTTGAGGAAGCACCTGCTGCTCCAACTGAACTTGAAGTTCTTCAAGAAATCAAAGCTCTTCTTGAGAAAAAATAAAACAGATAAAGGATCTAGCTTAAAGCTAAATCCTTTTTTCTTTACTCTTTTGGTAACTTCCCAGTCTTTTCGAGCATTTTCTTAATCAAGTAAGGCATCTTCACATTATCACGGCCTTTTTTCTCAATGAGCTTTTTGACAAATTCTGGCATCTGAAGGTCGTCTGTCTCCTCCATGATGTCCTTGGTAGTTGCCGAAGGCGCTAACTCATCAAAGGTTTCTTCTTCTGGGAGAAAAGCTTTAAATTCTTTGTCTTCGTTGGCTCTTACAGTAGCAACTCAAGCGTCAATTAAACGGCTATCCGTATTGGGCATAGGTGGACGATGGTAGGTGACACCTAATTCTTGACACAACTCATAACATTCTACATCGTTGTCAAACAAGACTTCGATATGCTCACTGATAAAACTAATCGGGACAAAAATATAATGCTCGGGATGTTGCTTTTGTTCTCGTAAATATTCTAAAACATCGGACTTGATCCAAGGGATTCCAATATCGCTTTCGCTCTGCCAAATATTGGTATACTGGTCGGCTGTTAGGCCGAGTTGTTCAGTGATTAGCTTGGTATTATCGAAAATCTGATCGATATATGGATCTCCATAGTCTAAGGCAAAAATGGGAACACTGTGGGCTGAAAAGATTAGCTTGAATGATTCTTCTCCCATCTGATTTCGTAAAATTTTTCTAATCTTTGAATTGGATAAAATCGTATCAATTAAGCCCTGACGATCTCGAGTTCCTTTAAGGGTATTTTTTTAAAGTATCCAGTCTTGTAATTGTTCGGCCAGTAGAAGAAGGAACATCTCTCTTGCTCATACTTCCTGAGAGGTCTGCTACTAAAACAACATCCAAGGGATCCGTTTGAGTTTCTGTTCCCAGTTTGGAAGTGATATCCAATGACAACTCATACTTGTCATCCTGTCCTGATATCGGAGTAATTGTCTTGTGAAGAATTGTCTGAGGTTCTGTAATAGAATCTGCATTTAACAGACTTATCGGAGCACACAAAAAGAGAATAGCTAACAGTGTAACTAAACGGCGCGCAATTATGATTCTTCTTTGTCTTTTAAACTATTCTATGGTAAAATGAAAAAAAGAATAGAATAACCGTATTTCTATTTGAGATTATTATGGATTTGAGTTATTATATTTTTTAAATCATAAAACTTTCGGAATTAGTTTTTTCTGAAGATAGCATTCTATTTTTAATTGTAAAAGGAGTTTTTATGACTTATCCGAACCTTTTAGATCGTTTCTTGACCTACGTTAAGGTCAATACGCGTTCTGATGAACACTCTACTACTACTCCAAGTACGCAAAGCCAGGTAGATTTTTCGACCAATGTTCTTATTCCCGAAATGAAACGTGTCGGTCTGCAAAACGTCTACTACCTTCCAAATGGTTTTGCTATTGGAACCTTACCAGCTAATGATCCAAGCTTGACACGCAAGATTGGCTTCATTTCCCACATGGATACAGCCGATTTTAATGCTGAGGGAGTTAATCCGCAAGTCATCGAAAATTACGATGGTGGAGCTATCGACTTAGGCGATTCTGGTTTTAAACTCGATCCTGCTGATTTCAGGAACCTTGAGAAGTATCCAGGCCAAACCCTTATCACAACTGATGGCAGGACCTTGTTGGGTGCTGATGACAAGTCAGGGATTGCTGAGATTATGACTGCTATTGAATATCTGGCTGCTCATCCTGAAATCAAACACTGTGAGATTCGTGTTGGTTTTGGTCCCGATGAAGAAATTGGTGTTGGAGCTAACAAGTTTGATGCAGAAGATTTTGACGTTGATTTTGCTTACACTGTTGATGGTGGCCCACTAGGTGAACTTCAGTACGAAACTTTCTCAGCAGCTGCTGCTGAACTCCATTTCCAAGGGCGCAATGTTCATCCTGGTACTGCTAAAGGACAGATGGTCAATGCCCTTCAGCTAGCGATTGATTTTCATAATCAACTTCCAGAGAGTGACCGACCTGAATTGACAGATGGTTACCAAGGTTTCTATCATCTTATGGATGTGTCAGGTAGTGTCGAGGAGGCGCGTGCAAGCTACATCATTCGCGATTTTGAAAAAGATGCCTTTGAAGCGCGTAAAGCAGCTATGCAAGCCATTGCTGACAAGATAAATCAAGAACTTGGGGATGATCGCGTGACCTTGACTCTGACAGACCAGTACTACAATATGAAAGAAGTCATCGAGAAAGACATGACGCCCGTTACCATTGCTAAAGCTGTTATGGAAGATTTAGGGATTACGCCTATTATCGAACCAATTCGTGGCGGGACAGACGGCTCTAAGATTTCCTTTATGGGAATCCCAACTCCTAATATATTTGCAGGTGGTGAAAACATGCATGGACGTTTTGAATACGTTAGCCTTCAGACTATGGAGCGTGCGGTAGATACCATTATTGGCATTGTATCCTATAAAGACTAAAAAAGACGAGGTAGCTCAGCTACTTCGCCTTTCTTTTTATTCTACTGGTTTTTCTTGATTTCCGGTACTTGTTTTAGATTCTGTTGTTTCCTTTTCTGAAGTTGATTCAGCTGGTTTAGAATCTGTTGCATTACTCGGTTTGTTTTCGTCGCTGGCAGTTTCGCTATTAGATTCTGCAGTTGCTGATGTTTCAGTTTCGGTACTTGTCTTACTACTATTTGCTTCAGCATTGCTTGCTGGGGTTGCTTCTTCACCTGCGCTTGATTTTGACTTGATTTCTTCATTCAAGACCAGAATAGCTTTTGTCAATTCAAGTAAAGCGGCTTTATCTTTACTCTTAGCAGAAATCTGATCTAGTAGAGCATCAACCTTATCAAAGTCTGCATCAGAACCCTTATTATTTTCTAAATATGAGTGAAGTGACATAAGAATATCGTAAAGTTTTTGATAGAGCACAAGTGTCTGAGGGTCTTGCTCAGCATTTTCCTTCTCTTGTTGAAGAGCGCTAGCGATACGAGTCAAGACATCTTTCACCTGACTATTTACTTCATCCAAGTCTGCATCAGCCTTGTTTGTAGCAGCTTTGAGATTTTCTACTTCTTCTGCCAAGGATTGTCTGATTCCTTCTTCTTGGATTTGCTCCAAGAGTTGATTTGCCTTGCTCAAGAGGCTTTCTACTTCTTCCTTACTAACATGATTGACATGTTCTTCAGGCATAAAGTCTCCGTACAATTCTTTCAAGAAGCCATAAATAGCTGTTTTGGCACTTTGATTATCGACTTTTTCAGTATCTAGAACAGTCTGAGTCAATTTAGCAGTAGTTGGTTGAGCTTTCAAAGCTTCTTCCACTTCTTGTTTTGCCTGATAGATGCTTGGGAATAATTTGTTCAATTCTGCTGCCTTAAGGAAGGATTGAGATTGATACAAGGTCCAAGTCAACTGAGCTACTTTATTTCGCAGTTCATCACTCAAACGACCATCATTTACGTGTTCGTAGAAATACTTGATGTATTCTACAGTTGTAACACCTGTTCGATCATTAAAGTCTTGCAAGGCTTGAAGTTGTGATTCAACCGCTGCTAAACCAGCCTCATCTTTAGCCAATTTAGATTCTTGGAGTCGAACGAGAAGATCTTTCTTTGGAAGGCCATAAGAGTCTGTATCCAAGGTATTGATTTTATCAATCAAGGCCTGATATTTCTTATCTAGAGCGCTTGTTTCAACTGGTTTAACACTTTCATCAATATGGATATATTGCTTATCAAAGAGATCCAGTGTCGCAAGATAACCTGCTGTAGAGTTAGTTGCCAATTTCTTCATGTTTTCAGTAAACTGACCTAAAGCTAACTCAATCTGTCTTTGTTTGATTGGTTGATTTTGATAGAGCGATCTACTTTCAGCCAGAAGTTGATCTACTTTCGCCAAGACTGCCTTTTCATCAAAAGCTCCAGGTTGATAGTTGGATTGGAGAGCTGGAATCTTGTTTTTCAAAGCCACTTCATAGCCCTTAGTTTGAACCTTGATGTAGTGATTGTGGTCACCATGAGGAATCACAAAACTACCATTTTCTACCTGTAAGCTATAAGGAGACACACCATCTCGCAAAGCAGTGGTATAGAGTTCATTTAGGAAATCAAGTTCTGGATTGCCAGTTTGTAGCGGAAGACGCACATGTTCCTTACGAACAGCATATGGATGGATATGAGTTGGATCATAGGCTTGGTCTGGATTTCCAAAGACAAAGAATCCGTTTGAAATTTTAATAGCTTCAAGTGGAACACCGTAGGTCTTAGAAATATAAGCAATCTTTTCTTCATCGCTAGCATCTCTTGAGAAAGACTCTACCGTTTTAGCAAGAGGTTTTACAGGCTCTGCATCATGATGTGTTTTCAAATGGTCTTGTGCGGCCTTAATTTGTTCAGCTGTCAAGTCCTTCTTGAAGAAATAATGATTGTGGTCACCGTGACTCATGATAAATCCTGCCGCATCCTCACTGATAACGCGATTGGCATCAAAACCATGATCATGGTCTTCATGGTGATGACCATGTGCATCTTCATCATGATCATCATCGTCATCATGGGCTGGACTTGGTGTTGCTGAGCTTGCACCTTTCAAATGATCTTGCGCCGCCTTGATTTGTTCTGGTGTCAAATCTTTTTTAAAGAAGTAATGATTGTGGTTGCCATGTGACATGACAAAGCCTACCGCATCTTCACTGATAATTCGATTGGCATCAAAATCATGACCATGTTCGTCATGGTGATGACCATGTGCATCTTCATCATGATCGTCATCATGAGATGGAGTTGGTGTTCCTGTTCTTACACCTTTCAAATGATCTTGTGCCGCCTTGATTTGTTCTGCCGTCAAATCTTTCTTAAAGAAGTAATGATTGTGGTCGCCATGAGTCATGACAAAACCTTCTGAATCTTCACTTATAATTCGATTGGCATCGAAACCATGACCATCTTCTTCCTCGTGGTGGACATGTGGTGACGGATTACTTAATACAGAACTAGAAGAAATTCCTCCCTCTTCCGTGTTAGAGTGTGATGGAGGATTGTTTAGAGATGACTTAGGAATATAATGATAGTGGTCACCATGTCTTACTATATAAGCATCACCTGTATCTCTGACAATGTCATTAGGATTAAAGACATAACCATCATCTGCTGCGGTAACACCATTATTCGGTGTCACTGACAAAGGTTGACTGAGAGCTGTAGTATTCCCTGATAAATATGCTTTTGCAGCTGCTAATTCACCTGCCGACAAGTCGCTCTTAGGAATGAAATGATAGTGACCACCATGTGGTACTATATAACCATCACCTGTGTCTTTAATGATATCTGAAGCGTTAAAGACATAACCATCATCTGTTGTATAGCGTCCCTGAGACCTTGCTACAGCAACATTAGAGTTGACCTTCTCATTATCTTTGACATGTTCTTGTTTTTGACGGTTGATTTCATCCTTAGTTCGAACATTATCAGCATGAGCTGCATCTTTCAGGTAGACATAATATTTTCCATCTACCTTGATGATATACCCCCCCTTGACTTCATTGACAATATCTCCATCCTTAAGTTGGTAGTTTGGATCCTTCATCAAGAGTTCTTCACTAAAGAGGGCATCATAAGGAACTTTCCCATTATAGTAATGATAGTGATCACCGTGTGACGTCACATAGCCCTGATCTGTAATTTTGATGACAATTTGCTCAGCCTGAATTCCTTCTTTCTGGCTAACCTGATCTGGTGTCTGAGTCTCTGTTTTTTGAGAGTCTTGCTTCCCATCGACATAAGACACACGATTATTATCTTTGTTTCCTTCTACCTGGTGTTGGTTCAATGCATAAATGCAAAGGCTTAGGGAAAGGACAAGAGCCGATCCTGCTACAAGGTATTTCTTCTTCATTTTCATCATCTCCTCATTTTAATTCTTCTGCAAGAACATTCATATTTTCTTCTAGATTTTCTAAGTAAGTTTTATCATTTTCAGGATCTGCTTCCAAAGGATTCAGTGTTTTCAAACTAACTCCTGTTGATTTGACCAAGGTCTCAGCGACTTTAGAAGAAGCATTGCTCTCAGTAAAGATGGTTTTAACCTTGTAAGTTTTAACAAATTCTTGGATTTCTGTCAACTGTCTCGGGCTCGGCTCTTGTTCAGGGGAAATACCAGCAATCCCAAGTTGTTTTAAACCAAAGCGTTTAGCAAGATAAGAAAAGGCTGTGTGTTGCGTAACAAAAGTTTTTTGACTTGCTTTTTCAAAAATAGGTTGGTATTTCTTGCTTAATTCTTGAGCTTTAGCGATAAAGTCTTTGGCATTCTTTTGATAAGTTTCCTTATTGGCACTATCAAGCTCCGAAAGTTTATCCGCAATGATCTGCGCTTCTTCACCTGCTTTTTCAGGATCTAACCAAGTGTGAGGGTCGTAGAGTGTTTTTTCATCAATCCCATCACCAGCTTCTACATCTTCTAAACCTGGTACACGCTCCAAGGTCATCCCTTCAGAGGCTTCTAAAACTTTAACTTTTGATTTTTTCAAATTTGGATCCAGACTTCCCGCCCAAGACTCCAGTGTATGAGAGTGGTAGACAAAGACATCCGCATCATAAATGGCAGCAATATCATTTGCTGACGGTTCAAAGGAGTGAATCCCACTACTTGACTGAATCATCCGTACATCATTCAAGTCCCCTGATACCTCTTTTACCATGGCATAGATTGGGTAAAAACTTGTGACAATCTTCATCCCTTTTGCTTCTTGTTTTTCTTTTTGGCTACATGCTCCTAAGACAAGAACCAACAGACCTGCCATTAATAATAGAAATGTTCTTTTTTTCATCATTACTCCTTAACTAGTATTTAACTGTTTAATTAACTAGTAAATAGTTTATCTTTATTTACACTATATGTCAAGATATTTTGCACATTTTCATGAAAAAAATGAGAACTAGAACTCACATTCTGCTCTCATTTTTCGTTTTCCTGTTCTCCTATCCTGTTTTTAGGAGTTAGCAAATGTTGTTACAACTACTTACTCTCCCTTAACAAAGCCAATAATTTTTCAGCTTCTGCCATAATAGTATTGTTGTCTTGGGAGCCAAATAGCAAGTTATTCTTTAATCCCGTGAGAGTTTCTTTAGCATTAGACTTGATAATTGGGTCTTGGATTTTTGCAAGTAAATCTTCAGCTTCTCTCAGTTTTTCTTCAACCTTTTCAGTTTCAATCTGAGGTTCTTCTTGTTCCTCTGGCGATTCTTCTTTTGGCTCCTCAGTTGGTTTTGGAGACACTGGTTTCTCACTCTGCGGATTCTCTTCACGCGGTTTTTCTTCCTCAGGTTTTTCTGTACGAGGTTTCTCTACTGATGGTTTTTCCGTATGATTGGTATCAGCTTGACCATTTTGGTTTCTTTGAACATGGTCACTTGCATTTCCCCAACCACTATCTGAATGCGGACGTTCGTTTGGATGTTCGACATAGTACTTCACAGTCGCAAAGAGATCCTTTAAAGTATACCCCTTAGGAGCCTCATAAAGACCTTCGTCAAACCACTCAAATTTGATGTTATGGTAATGGTCATAATGAGGAATAATCAAGCTTCCGTTTTTGACTTCCACAGTATGTTGAAGATTGTAAGGTATACGATCAAGTGGCACCTTCTTAGCTGCTTTCACGCGGTTGTAGATAGCTTCTGCTCCTTTTGCCTCAGTATTTCCTGAATCCTGATGGTCTGTCGAAGGAGGAGTCAAACCTTTCTCTTTAGCATAAGCCTGGGCTGCCGCTCTCTCGGCTTCAGACAAACTATCTTTCTTAATCCAATGACTGTGGGTCATATGCGGAGTTACATAGGCATCCCCCTCATCACTGGTAATATCACGAGGATCAAAGATATAACCGTCTTCTGTTGTATACTTGCCTGCCAACTTGGCCACTTGAATCTCATCATCAGTATAGGCAATTTGCGCATTTGGTTTTCCTAAACGTTCTGGATGACGAATCGGTGCTAGAAAGGCCAGGATATCATCCACCAACTGGACCTTATCACTTGAGGCATCATTGAGTCGTTCCAACAGTTTATCTAAAGCGTCAAAATCAGCTTGGCCCCCTTTATTATCAAGTAAGTCTTGATGAACTCTTGCTAGTAAATCATAAGCCCTGTCGTAAAAACCTCGATTAGCAGATGGGAGGTTGGTTTTCTTATCTCCGAGTTTATGAGACAAACTTTCTTGCTTGGCTAGTTTGCTATCAATGGCTGCTGCTGTTTCTGCCGAAAGTTCCTTGGCTGGAATATAACGTGAGGTTCCATTCTCCTCAAAGACATAGCCATCAGCTACTTTTCGTACCGCTTGTTTGACCAATTTTTCGTCAATTGGATTGCTTGGAGCTGGTTGAGGATTTGGTACAGGTTGCGGGCTTGGACTAGGTTCCGGAGTTGGTTGTGGGCTTGGGTGTTCTGGTCTTGAATCCGGCACCAATTGGTTCGAATGATAGCGAAGCGGGATGATGCGAGCGATTCGTTCTTCCAATTCAGACATTTGTTCGTAAGGGATGAAATGGTAATGGTCACCATGAGGTACAGCAACTCCTCTAGCTGTTCGACTTGTAATCTGCGCCGGATCAAAGACTAGACCATCAGATTCTACATGGCGTTCTGATAAAGGCTTGGCATACAATTCACGTAAAAGTGTTGAAATATCTTCTCCTTGGTCTTGATGATAAGCTGGAGTGACAGTTAGATTTGGAGTTTCTGATAAACTGGGTTGAGCTGGTTTAGCATTATCACTACTTGGTTTACTTGAGCTTGTAGAAGAATGTGAGCCCTGTTTACCATTCCAATAGGCTTGGGCTGCAGCCAATTCTCCTGCTGACAAATCACTCTTAGGTATATAGTGAAAATGATTGCCGTGCGGTACAACAAAAGCATCTCCTGTATCTTCAATCACATCTGTCGGACTAAAGACATACCCATCATCTGTTGTATAGGCTCCTCCAGTTTTTCGATTTGATGCTTGCGTATTGAGATTAAAGTTTGGTTTAATCGTTGAACTTGATGTTAAACTTGGTTTCTCAGGACTGCTTAGTTTCGTATTGTCAGAATGACTTTGAACTGGCTGACCTCCAATTGGCAGATTTCGAGCCAATTTTTCTTCCAAGGCAGACATTTGCGAATAAGGAATGAAATGGAAATGATCTCCATGAGGGACTGCCACACCATTGGCTGTTCGTTTTGTAATCTGTGCTGGGTCAAATACTAAGCCGTCAGATTCCACATGACGTTGGCTAAGTGGCAAAGCGTACAATTCTTGAAGGAGACTAGCTAAATCTTCATTTTGACTCTCAGGAGCTGTTGTAGGATTTTGAGGAGTCTCAGATGGACTCGTTCTTACACTAGATCTTGCTCCTCCCATGCTTGTACGATATTCAGCCGTACTTAATTGACCGCCTTTTTCAGATAAGAAGGCTTGAGCAGCAGCTAATTCACTGGCTGATAACTCACTCTTAGGAATATAGTGGAAGTGATCGCCATGAGGGACGATATAAGCATCACCAGTATCCTCTATAATATCAGAAGCATTAAAGATATATCCATCATCTGTGGTATAACGTCCTTGTGAACGTGCCAAGGCTAGCGCGCCATCATTTGCTGAAGTCCCTCCTTCACGATGCTGACTATGTTCTTGTTTTTGCCGATTGATTTCTTCTTTTGTACGGACATTATCCGCATGGGATGCGTCCTTAAGGTAAACATAGTATTTTCCATCTACCTTGATAACATAACCACCCTTGATTTCATTGACAATGTCTGAATCCTTCAACTGATAATTCGGATCTTTCATCAGCAGTTCTTCACTGATGATAGCATCATAAGGAACTTTGCCATTATAGTAATGATAATGGTCTCCATGAGAGGTCACATAACCTTGATCAGTGATCTTGATGACGATTTGTTCTGCGTTGATTCCTTCTTTTTTACTGACCTCATCAGGAGTCAGATTCTCCGTTTTTTGTGCTGCTTGTTTTCCATCAACGTAAGACACACGATTATTTTCCTTGACTGTTCTAGCTTGATACAGTCCCAACTCGTAAGAACAAACACTTAAAATTAAAGCTGCCGCAGAACCAGCAAGGTATTTTTTATTAATTTTCATTGAAACTCTCTTTCTATTTGATATTTCTAGTTGCAATTCATTTCTAAATTGCAGAAACTCCTCTCTATTACTTAACTGGTTAATAGTTTACTCCTAAATTTCCAACTTGTCAAGAATTTTATGAACCAGTTAAGTATTTTTTTGTTCTGACCACTATTTTTTCAAGATTGGACTTTCTATAAGAAAGATTTTCTTGAAAATTCTTTTAAGAATATCAAAAAAATCCCTGCAACTGCGTTGCAAGGACTTTTCGATTAATCAAAATTAACGTACTCTTTTTGAAGTTCAAGAACTTCTTCCATTGTTGAGCATTCTGTAAGGGCACGGTTTGCGTACTCTTCCATCTTAGCTGTATCAAGTTTCTTCATCAAGCTGCGTGTACGAAGTACAGATGTTGCTGACATAGAGAACTCATCCAAGCCCATTCCGACAAGAAGTGGAACAGCTTGTTGATCACCAGCCATCTCACCACACATACCAGCCCATTTCCCTTCAGCGTGAGCTGCTTTGATAACATTGTTAATCAAACGAAGGATTGATGGGTTGTATGGTTGGTAAAGGTATGAAACTTGTTCGTTCATACGGTCTGCTGCCATTGTGTATTGGATCAAGTCGTTTGTACCAATTGAGAAGAAGTCAACTTCTTTGGCAAATTGGTCAGCAAGCATAGCCGCTGCAGGAATCTCGATCATGATACCAACTTGGATATTATCCGCAACTGCAACACCTTCAGCAAGAAGGTTTGCTTTTTCTTCATCAAAGACTGCTTTCGCTGCACGGAATTCTTTCAAGAGTGCAACCATTGGGAACATGATACGCAATTGACCGTGAACAGACGCACGAAGAAGGGCACGGATTTGTGTGCGGAACATAGCATCTCCAGTTTCAGAGATAGAGATACGAAGGGCACGGAATCCAAGGAATGGGTTCATTTCATGAGGCATATCGAAGTAAGGAAGTTCCTTATCTCCACCGATATCCATTGTACGAACGACAACAGGTTTACCGTTCATTCCTTCAAGTACAGCCTTGTAAGCTTCGTACTGCTCGTCTTCTGTTGGGAAGTCTTGAGAATCCATGTACAAGAACTCTGTACGATAAAGACCAACAGCTTCAGCACCGTTGTCATTGACACCTTCAACGTCTTTTGGAGTACCGATGTTGGCAGCCAATTCAAAGTGTTTGCCATCAGCGGTTACTGTTTGTGCATCTTTCAAGAGTGCCCATTCAGCTTTTTGCTTCGCATAAGCTTCACCAGCAGCCTTGAATTCAGCCGCTTGCTCCTCAGTCGGGTTGATAATAACCTCACCTGTGATACCGTTAACAGCAAGAATGTCACCGTCTTTAACGATTTCAGTGATGTTGTTTGTACCCAGTACAGCAGCAATTTCAAGTGTACGCGCCATGATAGCTGAGTGGCTTGTACGTCCACCGATGTTGGTTACAAAAGCTTTTACAAAGTTTTTGTCCAATTGAGCTGTATCTGAAGGAGTCAAGTCATGCGCAATCACGATCACTTCTTCATTGATAGAAGCTGGGTTTGGCAATTTTTTACCAAGAAGATTTGCCAATACACGTTTTGTCACGTCGCGGATATCCGCCGCACGTTCTTGCATGTATGGGTTGTCTTCCATACCTTCAAAGATAGTGATAAACATGTCTGTAACTTCTTTCAGACCTGCCTCTGCATTCACTTTCTTAGCACGGATTGTTTCTTTGATTTGGCTGATCATTTCTGGGTCAGCAAGAACCATTAAGTGAGCGTCAAAAACTTGAGCTGCTTCTTCACCGAGCGTACCTACTGCTTTCTCGCGAATAACAGAAAGCTCGTCTTGTGATGCCTGTAGAGCGGCATCAAGGCGAGCTTCTTCTGCGTTTGTATCTTCGACTGTAATAGTCTCAAATGACAAATCCGGTTGAACGAGTAGATATGCTTTTGCAACTGCAACACCGTCAGATGCTGCGATTCCTTTAAGCATTTCTGTCATTTCCCTTATGCCAATCCTTCTTTTTCCATAGTTTCAGTGATAGCAGCGATTGCGTCGTCAGCATCTGCACCTTCAGCTGAAATTGTAACATCAGCACCTTGGCCAACACCAAGACTCATAACACCCATGATAGATTTAAGGTTTACTGATTTACCTTTGTATTCAAGAGTGATATCTGAAGCAAATTTGCTAGCTGTTTGAACCAACAATGTTGCTGGACGTGCGTGAATACCTGTTTCTGCCACTACGTGGAAATCTTTAGAAGCCATAGTTTGACTCTCCTTTAGTTTTTTCTTTTTTGGATTATATGTGATAACCCTTACAAGACTGTATTATATCACCTTCTAGATTATTTTTCAAGTGTTTTATGGACTTTCTTCTATTTCCTTTCTGATAACTTGCTGAAAATCTTCTATTTATCTTACCAGTATACAGTATGTAGTTTTTTTGTTTTGATAAACTTTGATAGTTCAATGAAAATCCAATTTTACACTCTGACAAAACACTATATCTTGTGCTTTGTTTTTGAAACTGTAACTTTTTAGCACAAGATTTAGTTTAAAAAGTTTGACAAAGTTTTTTTTTCTGATATACTTAAGAAAGTAATCTATTTTGAAAGAGGAGTTACGAAAATGGTAACCGTTTATTCTAAAAACAACTGTGTCCAATGTAAGATGACCAAGCGTTTCTTGGACAGCAACAATGTCGCTTATCGTGAGATCAATCTCGATGAGCAACCAGAGTACATCGATCAAGTTAAAGAGCTCGGTTTCAGCGCAGCTCCTGTTATCCAAACACCAACTGAAGTCTTTTCAGGTTTCCAACCAGGAAAACTGAAACAGTTAGCATAATCTTAGTACATCATCCAGAAGAAACTGCTTCTAGGGCTAACTTAGAAGCCTTTCTTTTGTAATTAGATAAGGGAAATTTTATGGGATTAAAACATCTTGAGGACGTGACCTACTTCCGTCTCAATAACGAAATCAACCGTCCAGTTAATGGACAAATCATGCTTCATAAAGATAAAGAAGCCTTGGATGCTTTCTTTAAAGAAAATGTAGTTCCAAACACTATGGTTTTTGATTCAATCACTGATAAAATCAACTACCTCATTGAACACAATTACATTGAAACAGCATTTATCAAGAAATACCGCCCAGAATTCTTGGAAGAATTGTCTCAATTTATTAAAGATCAAAACTTCCAATTCAAGTCTTTCATGGCTGCCTATAAGTTTTACAATCAATATGCCTTGAAGACTAACGATGGGGAATACTATCTTGAAAGCATGGAAGACCGTGTCTTCTTTAACGCACTTTATTTTGCAGACGGGGATGAGGCGATTGCGACTGATATTGCCAATGAAATCATCCACCAACGCTACCAACCTGCTACTCCTTCCTTCTTGAATGCTGGTCGTGCGCGTCGTGGAGAGTTGGTATCTTGCTTCTTGATCCAAGTGACGGATGACATGAACTCTATCGGACGTTCCATCAACTCTGCCCTTCAACTTTCTCGTATCGGTGGTGGTGTGGGAATTACCCTAAGCAACCTTCGCGAAGCGGGTGCACCTATCAAAGGTTATGAAGGAGCCGCTTCTGGTGTCGTTCCAGTTATGAAGCTTTTTGAAGACAGTTTCTCTTACTCAAACCAATTGGGTCAACGTCAAGGTGCTGGGGTTGTCTACCTCAACGTCTTTCACCCAGATATCATCGCCTTCCTTTCCACTAAGAAAGAAAATGCCGATGAAAAAGTTCGTGTTAAGACCCTTTCACTTGGTGTAGTGGTACCAGATAAATTCTACGAATTGGCTCGCAAAAATGAAGAAATGTACCTCTTCAGTCCATACTCTGTAGAGCTTGAATATGGTGTGCCATTCAACTATATCGACATCACTGAAAAATATGATGAATTAGTAGCAAATCCAAATATCCGAAAGACAAAAATCAAAGCTCGTGATTTGGAAACTGAAATCTCTAAATTGCAACAAGAATCTGGCTATCCTTATGTAGTCAACATCGATACAGCTAACCGTGCGAATCCTGTTGATGGAAAGATTATCATGAGTAACTTGTGTTCTGAGATTCTTCAAGTTCAAGAACCAAGCTTGATCAACGATGCTCAAGAATACCTTCAAATGGGAACAGACGTCTCATGTAACCTTGGTTCAACCAATGTGGTCAACATGATGACCTCACCTGACTTTGGTCGTTCTATCCGTGCTATGGTACGTGCTTTGACTTTTGTTACAGATAGTTCGCACATCGAAGCTGTCCCTACTATCGACCACGGAAACAGTTTGGCTCATACCTTTGGTCTTGGTGCCATGGGGCTTCATAGTTACCTTGCCCAACAACTGATCGAATATGGATCAGCTGAGTCAGTTGAATTTACAAGCATCTACTTTATGCTTATGAACTACTGGACCTTGGTAGAATCTAATAACATCGCGCGTGAACGTGGTATCACCTTCCACAACTTTGAAAAATCAGACTATGCTGACGGAAGCTACTTCGACAAGTATGTGACAGGCGAATTTGTTCCAAAATCAGACCGTGTCAAAGAGCTTTTCAAAGACGTCTTTATCCCGAGTGCTGCTGACTGGGCGGAACTTCGAGAAAAGGTTCAAGCAGATGGTCTTTATCACCAAAACCGTCTAGCTGTTGCTCCAAATGGTTCTATCAGTTACATCAACGATGTTTCTGCTTCTATCCACCCGATTACGCAACGTATTGAAGAACGCCAAGAGAAGAAAATCGGTAAAATCTACTATCCTGCTGCTGGTTTGTCAACAAATACTATCCCTTACTACACTTCTGCTTACGACATGGATATGCGTAAGGTGATTGATGTTTACGCTGCTGCGACAGAGCACGTGGATCAAGGACTTTCACTCACCCTCTTCATGCGTAGCGACATTCCAAAAGGTCTTTACGAATGGAAGAAAGAAAACAAACAAACGACACGTGACCTATCTATCCTTCGTAACTATGCCTTTAACAAGGGTATCAAGTCTATCTACTACGTCCGTACCTTTACAGACGACGGTGGGGAAGTTGGTGCTAACCAATGTGAAAGCTGTGTGATTTAATTTTAGTCAAAGGCAACCACATTTTCTCAGACTACTGATTAAGTTACCCGTCATACAAAACTTGATAAGTATCTTAAATACTATGAAAAACTAAAAAGTCGGGCTTCCGACTTTTTGTGCGATACTCTTCTCAGACTATGATAAAATAAAGAGGATTCGACAATCGCATTATTACATACAGAAAGAGATTTCAAATGGAAACTTACTACAAAGCCATTAACTGGAATGCCATCGAAGATGTCATCGACAAATCAACTTGGGAAAAGCTGACAGAGCAATTCTGGCTTGATACGCGTATCCCCTTGTCAAATGACCTAGACGACTGGAGAAAACTATCAAACAAGGAAAAAGACCTAGTAGGAAAAGTCTTTGGTGGTTTGACCCTTTTGGATACCATGCAATCTGAAACAGGAGTTCAGGCGCTTCGCTCAGACATCCGTACACCGCATGAGGAAGCTGTTTTTAACAACATCCAGTTTATGGAATCTGTCCACGCAAAATCTTACTCTTCTATCTTTTCGACCTTGAATACCAAGGCTGAAATTGAAGAAATCTTTGAATGGACCAACACAAATCCCTACCTACAAAGAAAAGCTGAAATTATCAACGAAATCTACCTCAATGGTAGCCCGCTAGAAAAGAAAGTTGCCAGCGTTTTCCTTGAAACCTTCCTCTTCTACTCTGGTTTCTTTACACCACTTTACTATCTCGGTAACAACAAACTGGCCAACGTTGCGGAAATCATCAAACTGATCATTCGTGATGAGTCTGTTCATGGAACTTACATTGGTTACAAATTCCAACTTGGTTTTAACGAATTGCCCGAAGAAGAGCAAGAAAAGCTTAAAGAATGGATGTACGACCTGCTCTACACTCTCTACGAGAACGAAGAAGGTTATACAGAAAGTCTCTATGACGGTGTTGGTTGGACTGAAGAAGTTAAAACCTTCCTTCGCTACAATGCTAATAAAGCTCTTATGAATCTTGGACAAGATCCACTCTTCCCAGATTCGGCTGATGATGTCAATCCTATCGTCATGAACGGAATCTCAACTGGAACATCCAATCACGACTTCTTCTCCCAAGTCGGAAATGGTTACCTCCTTGGTGAAGTTGAAGCTATGCAGGACGAAGATTATAACTACGGTTTAGACTAATTTGACCAATCATTCAAAATATCATGGTTTGTTTAAAACAACCATTATATTTTTGTTTTTGTTTTATTTTGTTTTTTTCTATTTGAAAGATTGAGCGTTTTATGGTAAGATAATAATAGTAGAAATCGAGGTGATAAGGATGCTAAAGCAAGAAAAACTAGATAGTATTCTAGAAGCAGTAAACACAAAAGGCACCATTACTGTAAAAGAGATTATGGAGAGTCTTGATGTATCAGATATGACAGCTCGCCGCTACTTACAAGAATTAGCAGATAAGGATTTGCTGGTTCGTGTGCACGGTGGCGCTGAAAAACTTCGTACAGGTTCTCTCTTAAACAACGAACGCTCAAATGTTGAAAAACAAGGCTTGCAGATTGCTGAAAAACAGGAAATTAGCCGTTTTGCTGGTCATTTGATTGACGAAGGTGAAACCATTTTTATTGGGCCAGGTACAACCTTAGAATGTTTTGCTCGTGAGCTCCCTATCGATAACATTCGTGTTGTAACAAACAGTCTTCCTGTTTTTCTCATCCTAAACGAACGAAAACTAACAGATTTGATCTTGATTGGCGGAAATTATCGCTCTGTCACTGGTGCTTTTGTAGGGACACTTACCTTGCAGGATTTGACAAACCTTCAGTTTTCTAAGGCATTTGTTAGCTGTAATGGTATTAAGGATAAGGCAATTGCTACTTTCAGTGAAGAAGAGGGCGAAGCGCAACGAATCGCCTTGAATAATGCTAATAAAAAATACTTACTGGCAGACCACAGTAAGTTTAATAAGTTTGATTTTTACAATTTCTACAATATCTCAGAGATTGATACGATCGTTTCAGATTCTAAACTGAATCAGGAGACATTTGAAGATCTTTCGAAACAAACAACCATTCTTTTATCGAAACCATAAAAATTCCCCGCCAAAAGGTGGGGAATTTTTGTTGAATTTATTCAATAAGTTGTGTTTCAGCAAGTTTCTTGTACCAGTGAGCCGATTTCTTTGGGTAGCGCTCCTGGGTTTCAAAATCAACATAGAAGAGACCGTAACGTTTTTCATAACCGTTTGACCATGAGAAGACGTCCATCAATGACCAAATGAAGTAACCTTTTACATTAGCTCCATCTGCAATCGCATCAGACAAAACTTCCAAGTGTTGCTTCACGTAATCAATACGACCATCATCATAAACAGTGTTATCAACAAACTCATCTTTATAGCCGAGGCCATTTTCAGTAATGTAAATCTTCTTGTAGTTAGGATAATCTTTCTTCACGCGCATGATTTGGTCATACAAACCCTGAGGATAGATAATCCAATCCCAGTCCGTACGTGGGACATAGTCAGGCGCCACTCGACGTCCGACTCCCTTAATCTGATATTTAGAGCTTCCTTTTTCACCCTTACCGTTATGAATTATTTCTGTTTCGCCATCAAAAGCTTGCATCCAATCACTCATGTAGTAGTTAATTCCAAGGAAGTCGTTCAAGTCTTTTGCAGCTTCTAATGCTGTGAAATCTTCTTCACGAAGATCTAAGCTACCACCATTGACGGATAAAATATGGTTGACGCCTTCCATTGTTTCATCTGAATAGCGTCCAAGATAAGTTGCATCCAAGATAAATTTATTGTGGATGATATCTTCCAGCTCAGCAGCGCGAACATCTGCTTGATTTTCAGGATCTAGAGGATATTTAGTAGGCAGGGCATGAACCACACCAATTTCACCTTTATAACCTTTATCTTTATATAGCTTGACTGCACGCGCATGAGAAACCATCATATTGTGATGAGATTGAAAGACTTTGGCAAGGTCGTACTGAATACCTGGAGGGAATTTCCCAACCAAGTATTGACCATCACCAATTGGTCCAATTTCATTGAATGTTGTCCAATAGTTTACTTCTGGGAATTCTTCAAAACAGAAAGCCGCGTAGTCTACAAAGTGTTCAATGTTTTCACGGTTTAAGAAGTCTCCATTTGAATGTAGAGCTTCTGGCGTATCAAAGTGATGAAGAGTTACAAAGGGCTCAACATGTCGCTTGTGACACTCTGCAAACAACTTGTGGTAGAACTCAACTCCCTTGTCATTGACTTCCCCATAACCTGTTGGGAAAATACGTGACCAAGCGATTGAAATACGGATACCATTGACACCATACTCTTCTGCAAGTTTGAGGTCAACTGGGTATTTGTGATAGAAATCACTGGCTGGTTCTGCAGTGTACCAGTAGTTATCTTCAAGATATTTATCCCACGCTACTGGTCCTTTACCATCAGTATGTGTAGCACCTTCTGCTTGATAGGCAGCTGTTGCGCCACCGAAAATAAAGTCTTTTGGTAATGTTTTTGACATGAATTTCACCTTTCAATTAAAAAGAAATAAGATGGAGAGGAGGCTAGTGAGGCTTTATTCTCCATCTCACTTCTAAAATTTTATTGTTCAAATTGAGCTTGTACGAATGCAAGAGCGCCTTTTCCATCGCGAGTCAATTTAATGTATTGGCCACCTTCTGTCTTGGCAAGTTTGATACCAAGTTTGTTGGTTTCGGCCTTCATGTCTTCAAAGTTTGAAGCAACTTGAGGAGCAAGGATAACCAGATCAAACTCAGGCAACATTTCACGGTGAGCACCATAGCCACCAGCTGCTGCCTTGACAGGAACTTTATATTCTTCCGCTGCTTTATTTAAAGCATTTGCAAGGAGACCACTTGTACCTCCTCCTGCACAGAGAACGAGAACATTTGTTTCTTCTGTGATTGTATTTTGCGCTGCTTCTACACCTGCTTTTTCAAGAATAGCATCTGCTTTGGCAGTATTGAAGTTTGCTGCTACTTTTTCTTTCAATTCATCATTGGCTTTACCTGAACGCTCTTCTTCAAGAATTTGTTCATCATAAACCTTGAGGAATGGATAGTAAATGGCTACGTCAACAAGGATTAACAAAGCAGCAAGTACAAATGATAAGAATTGGAAGTTTGTTCCGAGAACAATACCGAGCGGACCTGGTGTTGTCCAAGGAAGGTTGGCAGTAAATGAGTTCATGCCAAGCGTTTCAATGAAGAATTTAAAGATCCATACGTTGGCAATTGGCGCAAAGATAAATGGAATAAAGAAAATCGGGTTCAATACAAGCGGTGCACCAAACAAGATTGGTTCATTTACACCAAAGAAAGTTGGAACTACTGAAGCACGTCCGATTGCACGGTTACGTTTTGATTTTGTTAACCACATGAACATGAATGGAACAACCAGTGTCGCACCAGTACCACCCATGGTAACGATAAACATTTGTGTACCAGAAGTAAGAATCTTGTCAGCGTGCATACCTTGTTGGAGAAGGTTCAAGTTGACTTCGGCATTTGCATAGGTAATAGCTGCAATTGCTGGTTCAACGATAGATGGACCATGGATACCAACAAACCAGAAGAAGGCAAAGGCACCAAAGATAATCGTAATACCTAGATAACCATCAGCAGCAGAGAATAAAGGTGCAAAGAATTTACCGATTGATTCAGCTACGCTTGCACCAACAAAATGACGAGCTAGTAAATCAAGAACATATAGAGAAACAACTGAAAGAGTGAACGGAATCACATCTTTAAAAACTTGTGAGATATTGGGTGGAACTTCGTCAGGCATACGAATGGTAACGTTGTTCTTAACACAGACCTTATAGATGGCTACTGTAACAAAGGCAGCAAGGAAGGCTGAAAGCAAACCTTTTGTTCCAAGGAAACCTGTTGCAAAGCCACCTTCAATCGGATCAGCTGCCAACATCAACAAACCAACAATCGCAGCCAAAAGTGTCGACATATAGTTGATTTGGTTGGTTTTTTCCATGCTACGGTTTACTGAGTCCGTCAATGACTTGGCAGTTGTACCAGCTACCAAGAGAGCTAGAATCCCCATTGAATAGCTATAAGGTTTCATGAGGAGATTAACAACATCATCAGACCATTTAAAACCCCATGAGTTTGGTACAAAGGCAATCAAGATAAAGATACTTGAAAAGAGAATAACTGGCATCCCTGCAATGAAACCATCACGAATAGCACGAAGGTAGATATTACGAGACAGTTTTTCAAAGAAAGGCTTTCCTTTCTCGATAAATGAAATTAGTTTGTTCATTACTTAACTCCTCTCTTGTAAAGTTCGATTAAATGGTGCATCAAATCTTTAAGCAAGATGGTTGTCATCAAGTGGTCTTGACCGTGCATCATGGTTACACTATAAGCCAAATCCTCACCAGCTGCCTCCTTGGTCAATAGACTTGTTTGCGCGTGGTGTGCCTCGGCGATACAGCCACCAGCTTCCTCTACGAGAGTATCAGCTTTCGCAAAATCGCCAGCTTCAGCAGCCTTCAAGGCTTCCAATAGTTTTGAACGAGCATCGCCAGCATAGGCTACGATTTCAAAACCTAACAATGTTACTTCTTCTCTATTCATAATAGAGTCCTCCTTATATATTGTTTGATAAATCTTATGACAGTAAACGTTGTATATGTAGAACTAGATAAACTCGCTCACTCTTATACAAATCAAGACCAGAATGTTGCGTAATCACATCATAGATTTTGGAACCAATCTCGAACGCTTTTGGATAGGATTGTTTGATATGGTCTTCCATATCCAGAAGTGATTGGTTATCATCTCTAGATCTGTCTAAATAATCCAAGAAATAATTCAAATGAATCATAAAACGATCATAGAAATGATTATTCTCTTTGGTTCGTTGAATTGCATAACCCTTTAGCACTTCTTCAACATTCCTGAGAATTTCTTTCCTCTTATCAATCGACTCAACCACTTGAACTTCATTCTCCCCTTCGGCATTGATGAAATGATAAGCGATCCGAATAATTTCATCCTCAGGGAAATGATCTGTCAACTTCTGACGATAGATTTCAAAGGCTTCATTTGCGATTTGAAAAGCGACAGGATACTTGGCAGAAATATCTGGCAGATTACTATCCTTGTACCTTCCTTGTGCTAGAGCTTGATAGGAACAGTAAATATGATCTGTCAAGGTTACGTAGAGATACTCTTGAATCGGATAATGATATTTCTTTGATAGCTTGTCAATGATCTCATAAGTCACTGTGATAAAATCAAGCGGAACATCTTTGAGGAGAGCCATAAAGTTTTCTCTTGACTCTTCGGTCTTCATTCGAAAGATTTTCTCAACCTGATGTTCAGCAATCAAATCCCCCTTCTTTTTTCCAAATGCAATCCCCTTACCAATCACAATCACTTCTTCTCCTTTGTCATTTCTGACAAGCGAGACGTTATGATTCATTGGGTTTAGAATTCGATACATGGCAACCTCCTTTTATCTCTTAAAGGTATATGAGTAAAAAAAATGACCACAAATGAACTAGAAAATCCTTTGATTTCTAATCCACCTGTGATCATGCCTAATATTACTTAGTAACACTCACCTTGTATTAACTTGTGATTTAAGTATAGCACAAGTAATTTTTTTTGTAAACCTTTACATTCAACTTTTTTAAAAATTTTTATTTAGATCGATGTTCCTAAGATTAGGGGAAAACTTATACACGTTCAGTCCATGAAGTCGCTGTTGTTTGAAGAACCTTGTTGAGTTCGTCAATGTTCTCAAAACCTGTTGTACGTAGCCATTCACGAGCTGCTGCTTCACCGTCTTTGATGTAAGCTTCAACCGATCCAGCCCAGGTTGCACGGCCGCAAAGAACGCCGTTGAAGTTTGCACCTGATTCGTGGGCAAAGACAAGTGTTTCTTGGAAGAGTTTAGCTGATACACCTGCACTCAAGTAGATGTATGGAAGATTTGTTGCTTCGTCTTGCGCTTTGAAGAAGGCTGCTGCTTCTTCGCGAGTATGGACGATTTCACCATCACCAAAGCCTTCAACGTATTTGACGTTGACTGGAACTTCTACTTTCAAGACATCGATGTTGAAGCGTGGGTCTGAGAAGACCTTCATAGCACCGATAACCTTGTGTGGTTTTACTTTAGCGTATTCTGCAGAACCTGCATCCGCAATCTTTTCATCGTAAGCCAAGATTTCAAGGAAGAATGGAATGTCTTCCGCCACACACTCAGAACCGATACGTTCGATGTAGGCTTGTTTTTCTTGGTTGAGTTCGTCAGAGCTGTCTACATCGTAGTAAAGCAAGAATTTGACAGCATCTGCGCCTTGTTCTTTGATACGTTTGGCAGACCAAACATCCAAGCAGTCTGGCAAGCGTTTAGTGCTAGTTGTGTCGTAACCAGTTTTCTCATAAGCAAGGAGAAGTCCAGCATTGGCATCAAGCGCTTTTGTAGCCGGAAGTCCATACTCAGGGTCAAGGAGCATAGAGGATGCGTATTTTGTCAATTCATCTGCAACCAAGACTTTGAGTTCTTCCATTTGAGCAACTGTTGGCTCTTCTGTTTGGTATTGAGCCATGAGGCGTTTCAAAGCACCACGTTGGTCAAAGGCAAGAGCTGAAATGATTCCATTTTCATCTGAAAGTTTTTCTAAGCGTGCACGTTTTTGTTCTGTTAAAACCATTTTATACCTCTTTTACTATTAATTGATCATATAAAGCTTGATAGTTGGCCATATTGACATGACCTGTCATCTTTTCTTGAGCGTTGAGCATACCAAGAACATTAGCCTTGATGAGGAGTTCTGCATCCGATTCCTTATGAAGAAGTCCTGATGAAATACCTGCAACAGTAGAATCTCCAGATCCGACAGGATTAACTACTTGAATTCTCGGAATATCTACCTTGTAGAAAGTATCACCATGTTTTGCAAAAGCACCATTTGCACCAAGTGAAACGATAATCCACTCAATCCCTGCAAATAGAGGCTCTTGAAGAACTTCTTTTAATTCATCCAAATCCTCAGAAACTTCTTTCCCAAGAAGCTGAGACAATTCTTCGTTATTTGGTTTGATTACTGTTGGTTTATGTGGTGATTCAAGAACCGCCTGAAGAGCCGCACCTGAGCAATCCAGAACAACTGGTTTGCCTGCTTGATTAGCAAGTTCTACTAAGCTTGCATAGTAGTCAACTGGAAGACCTGCTGGCAGACTACCAGAGATAGCAACTACTTCCACAGTGTCAAGAAGATTTTCGAAATGAGCCAAGAAATCTTGCCCTTCTTGTTCTAGAACTTCAGGCCCTTTCTCAAGAATTTCTGTTTGGTTTTCACCGTGTAGAATAGCGATACAGTTACGAGTCTCTCCTTTGATCGAGAAAAAACGTTTCGTTACTTTATCGTCGATATGCTCTACTAAAAACTCACCAAGTTTACCACCGACCAAACCAGTAGCAACAACAGAATCACCAAATTCTGAAAGAACTCGTGTAACATTGAGTCCTTTACCACCAGCTGTCTTGGTCACGTCGACCACACGGTTGACAGTGTCAATTTTCAATTCATCCAAAGGATAAGAAATATCAATGGATGGATTCATTGTGACTGTTAAAATCATAGGTCACCTCTTAGTCGTGGTATTCACCGCGATCCCATTTTTCAAGGAATTCTGTAAAGAAGTTTGCATCTGCTTGATGAGCATTGTGAGTTTCAACGTGCTCAATTTTCGCAATCAATTTTTTGTTTTCTTCTGATGGTTTGTATTCAGCATTGATGAAAGCTTCAATGATATCACACATGAGCAATTCACCAGTAATTTTACCACCAAAACCAATAACGTTGGCGTTCAATTGTTCTTTGGCATAAAGAGCTGTTGTCATATCACGAACCAAGGCAGAACGAACTCCTGGAACTTTGTTGACAGCGTTGTTGATACCAACACCAGTACCACAGATACATACCCCAAGATCAGCTTGTCCGCTAACAACTGCTTCCCCTACTTTTTTACCAAAGATTGGGTAGTGTGTTCGCGCATGATCGTAAGTACCAAAGTCAATGACTTCATGTCCTTTTGATTTCAAGAATTCTGAAACCGCCATTTTTTCATTTGTTACGATGTGGTCACATCCGATTGCAATTCTCATTTTTAACTTACCTTTCTTACTGTAATCTAATTAACACATTTTGTTCAACATGTCGACACGAATCTGGTGACGTCCACCGTCGTATTTACCATTAACAAAACCTTTAGCAATGTTTTTAGCCAATTCATCACCAACAAGTTGTGCACCCATAGTGATCATACGAGAGTTATTGTGGCCGCGAGTCATATAAGCTGAACGTTCATCAGAAACTTCAGCAGCAACCATTCCTTTGATTTTAGTTGCGACCATGAAAGGACCAGCACCATAAGCATCAATCACGATACCAAGATTTTGTTCTTCTTTGTTTACTTCTGCAGCAACAGCAAGAGTCACATCGACAAAGTCTTGGCCTTCTGCTGTAACATCCACTACGTGGAAGTTTTCTTTTTCTAGGAAGTCTTTCACAACTTCTTTCAATCTTAAACCTGCAGCATCTGCACCGATAACAATAGACATATTGTATACTCCTTTTTATTTTTCTAGGCCAGTAAAGACTTTTATAGCTAGTATTATAAGTACAAAAGGCTTTCTAGCAGTTTATTGACAACTTAATTGAATAAGCTGTTCGATAGCTTATCCAAGTCTAGGAAATCAAGTTCCTAGAAATGATACTCCCTCAATCAGAAAGAATATAACAAGTGATTTTTTGTTCGTTACAAACATCATTTGTTGCTTACAAACATAATATACTCCTATTTTACGTAAAAGTCAACAGTAAATGTTTGTTTCTGTGTTATATTTTTTAAAATTATAAGATTTCGATCTCAAAACCAATCTGATCAACCTGACCTGGTTCTAAGAGACGAACATTCTTCTTATCTTCTAAATGATTTCCTTCTTCAAGTGAAGTTGATAAACCTGACCAGGGTTCAAAAGCGATGAAAGGACCTTTATTTAGGGTAGACCAAATGATGAGATTTGAAAACTCTTGGAAGTGTACTTTTAATCCCTTCTCATGTTTACGAGAACGAAGAGAAATTGTTCTGGATTGCAACTCATCTAAAGTCACTGCATCAACACTAAACAGATCGTAACTGAGATCCACTTCCTTTTGTGAATCCAACCATGGACTTCTATCTTGGAAGTCTAAGAGTCCAGTTTCTGGCAAAGGACGTGGAACAGAGCAAGTCTCTTCTTTCTCAAACTCTAAATAGTAATCTTCATAAGTTTCGCCATCTAGTAGAGGACAATTAAAGCCTGGATGTCCACCAATAAAGTATGGCATGACCTTACTAGTTTCTTTATTGAAAACTTTGTATTGAGTACGAACAGTCTTGCCAGTCACTAGATAAGTGATTTCAAGGCGGAAATGATAAGGATAGTTTTGATATGTATTCTCATCATCTTCGAAAGCAAAAGTTACGCTATTTTCAGTTTGATCAACTAAGTTAAATTCATTTTTACGGACCAAACCATGACGAGGAATGTTTCCTTTCGTCTCCGTTCCATCTGCATGACTGTATAAGGCTGTATCTTCTCTTAAAGAGCCACAGATTGGGAAAAGTACTGGAGCTTGCCCACTCCAATAGGTGGCATCTCCTTGCCACAAGTACTCAACGCCATCTCGATCCTTGATTGACGACAGGGCACCACCAAAAGTTTTAAATTGGACCGTCAATTGCTTTGATTTTATTTCAATTACCATTATTTTCTCCGATTTCTTGATAGTTTATAAAAAACTAGGCTGTCACTCCACATTAGGAAACTGACAACCTAGTTTTCACAATTTACATTTTATAGGAGCGAATTATTTAGCATTTGCTGCGTATTCTTCGTTACGTTTGATCATTTGTTTTCTATACCAAGCAAAGATACCTACATAGAATACAAGGAAGACTGCTGCACCAAGGATTGCTTTGATATCACCTGTTGTAGCATTACCGATTGCCCAACCAAATAGTTTTTCAATTGGTCCTTCAAGAGTTGAGTGAGTAATCAATTGAGATTGGTTCACACCTTCTGGGAAGGCACCTACACCTTTAGCAAGTTCTGTTGCGAATGGTGCAATAAGAGTACCAGAAAGAAGGAAGAGAGGCAACAAGAGTGTTCCGAAGATAATCATACGGAGCAATTTACCACGTGTAACAACCAAGAGAGCTGGAGTCACACCCATGGCGATGATACCTGCAAGTGGCAAGATACCATTTCCTACGTTTGAAAGAAGCACTGCTTCTACTAGCATGATTGGAGCAAGTACATTAGCACAAGCCCAGATTTCAGCACGACCAGCGATGAAAGGCCAGTCAAGACCGATGTTGAATTTACGTCCTTGAAGACGTTTAGTAGCAACGTTTGTAATACCTTGTGAAAGTGGTTCTACGGCTGCGATGAACCAAGATCCGATAAGTGAGAAGAGTTCCAAAGCTACACCGGCTGTCAAACCAAGAGACAACCAACCTTTAATAACTTCTTGCCAGTTTGCAGCATCTTTAAGTCCTTCAACAGGATGTGGAGTACCCATCAAACCGATAACAATACCAAGGATGAAACCGATGAAGAATTTAGATCCCCAGAAACCGATTTTTTTGTTCAATTTAGCAGCATCAAAGTCATATTTATCAAGACCTGGGAAGAATTTTTCAAAAATCTTATCCAAAACCATGATAACTGGGTTCATCATGTAGTTCATGTGTGTTGAAGTCATTGGTGATGAACTTGGTGCGTTAAGAAGGTCGTCGAATGTTGGTTTCATCAAGTCAGAGTTGATGATCTTCAAAACACCTACAAGGACAACTGCTGCAGTTGCGATGAAAAGTGAAACCCCTTGGCTAACTCCATTGTTGTCTGCGTACCATTTAATCAAAAGACCAGTGATTGACAAGTGCCAGATATCGAAGATATCAACATCAAGTGTGTCTGTTTTCTTCATTGCAAGCATCGCAATGTTAACAATCAACATTACAAGCAAGAAGTAAAGTGTCCATGCAGAATCCCAAGTGATGGTTGCAAGTGGTGCCCAACCAACGTCAGTGATGTTCAATTGGATACCAGTGTTTTCGACGAATTTCGCAAGTGATGCTGAGAAAGCTCCGTTGAGCATACCGATGATGGCACCGATACCTGTAAGGGCGATGGCAAGCTTGATACCACCTTCAAGCGCTTTGGAGAATTTCACTCCAAAAAGTAGAGCCAATACTGTCAAAATGATCAGCATGATGATTGGTCCACCCATATCCAAGATAGGTTTGAAGATATCGTTGGCCAGATTGATAATGACATCCATAATAGTTCCTCCCGTTTTTTTTTAGTTATATGAATGTTAACAAGATAAAGAATAAATTAGCTTAGTCCGTGTTCTTTGATAGCTGCTTCAATATTGTCAAATACTGGAGCGCTCATCGCTGGAATACGGAACAAGATTGGTCCAGCTTCAATTACTGGAATACCTGGTTCAAAACCAAGGTCAGTTGCAGCGATTGGAGTAAAGATATCGTAGCCCTTAATAAGGTCTTCGTTTACATCTTTCACCATGACTGCATCACAGTGAACATCATAACCACGGTTTGAAAGTTCTTCTTCTAGAGCACTTTTAATTTGGTGACTTGAGTTAACACCTGCACCGCAGGCAGCAAGAATTTTAATCATTTGGAATTCCTCCGATTTTATATTTTAATAGACAAGATTAAGCGGTTGCTTCAGCAACGTAAGCATAAAGTTTTTCTGGTTCGGAAATTTTTGATAGTTCTTCCAGATGTCCATTTCCTGTGAAAAAGTCCATCAACTGAGCCAGAATATTTGTTTGGCTTGAACTTGAGTTGTTAATGATAAAGAAGAGTAGGGATACTTCTACTTCCTTATCAGGAGCTATCATATTGTGAAAAGTTACTGGTTTTTCTAATCGAACAACCACTACTTTCTCAGCTAGATTATGAACAATATCTGTATGAGGTATCGCTACATTAGGCAAATCTTTCCCCAGAAATTCCATATCTAAGCCAGTTGGAAATGACTTTTCACGCGTGATCAAGGCTTCACGATAAGTTGGAGTGACAATTTCTCGTTCTTCCAACAAGCTTGCTACCTGATCAAAGAGTTGTTCTTGATTATCCGCTTCTAAGCAAAACACCAGGTTTTTGTCAAAGAAATGATCTAATCCCATAACATTTTCCCTTCTTTCAATTAACTTTTATGCTATAAGTATAACACTATATGAAATCGTTGTCAATAATTTTTTGTTTTATTTTGTTCATTTTTTGTTATTTTTGTTTTATTTAAAGAATACAATCAATATCAAACATTCTTGTCATAAAATCCACAAAAAAGAAGGCCCAAGCCTTCTTCTCTTTCCTTACTTAATAGTAGATAAAATCTCTTCTAACTTATGGTAATCCTTTACACTATCAATTTCATAGATGCTATTTCCTTCTAATTCTTCGACATAGACATCTAGTTCTTTGATATTATCCTTAACCATGTTATCCCAGTAGAGATCAACAAATTCACCACTTTCGTAAGCTTTATCAATAAAGCCAACAATCTTCTCAGCAGTTGGTGCATCCCAGAATGAAACTCCGCTCAGAATGCGACCAGCCTTGCTATCAACAATGATGTCTTGAACCTTGTAGTCATCATCATAAACCAAGAACCATTCGTTCGTACAGTCTTCACGATAAACGCTAAAATAGGTAGAACGTTTAAGATCGTTTCGAAACATATTTTTGAAAAGATAGTTATCTGCATCGATGACGTAGCTGTTAGCCAAATCTTCTTTTACTAGAAAAAGTGAGTAGAAGTTATTGTAATCAGCATACTTGTCGTTAAAGACTAAACGAACACCATATTTTTCTTTTAGGTAGTCAAATTGTTCCTTGAGGTAACCGACAACGATGATAATCTCATCAATTCCACGCTCTTTCAAAAATTCAATTTGGTATTCAACCAAAGGTTTTTGGTTGACCTTAACCAAGGCTTTAGGGGTATTTTCAGTCATAGGGCGCAGACGAGTTCCCAACCCCGCTGCCAAGATAATTGCTTTCACGCTATTCTCCTTTATTCTTTAATAATAATATAAACACCAGCCATGACAACAAGCGATGTAATAATGGTCACCATATCGAGTGGTGTACCTAAAAGCATTGCTGAGAACAATACTGTCCATACGACATAGCTTACATTCAATCCAGTTGCTTTTGCAGGTTGTAAACGGTTGATAGCAATATAGTAAGCTAAGTATGAAATCATATTACATGCTGCAAAGACTAACATCAAACCGAGCAATTGCCCATCTGCCACTTCTGCAAATGAATGATGAGAAAAGAGGACAATGACAAGGTATGACAAGAATGAGGTTACCTGGCGGATTAATAGTGCTTCGATTTCACTCAAGTCACTTTCCATGGCGTAGGAACTAAGAACACTTTCACTTCCCCAGGCGATGGCACAAACTAATGCACAGAGAATTCCAATATAAAAAGAATTAACCTGCTCAACTTTGTAAGTCTGGGCAATAATACCAGCGATAATCAACAAAATACCAAACACAGTATTCTTAGATACCTTGTGTTTCAAAATGAAGAAGGCGAGTAAAACTGAAACTGCCGGGTAAATAGCAGATACAGATGAAGCTAGAGAACTACCAATATATTTAACCGCATAAAGATTGGCTTGCATACCAATTGGTCCAGCTAGCAAAGCACCGATTATAACACTCACATTTCGAATATTTAAGAAAATAGAGAGGCGAACTTTTCCTTCTTTTACCAAAAGAAAAGCTAACAAGATAAAGATACTCAAGAAATCATGAGCGGCAGCCACAACAAAAGGCGAAAGATTTGTAAAAATTGAAAAGATATAAGCACTAATCGTTAGACCTAATCCCCAGAAGATACCAGAGAGCAGACCAAAAGAAACACCATTTTTATTCTTCATCCTAACCTCCATAATAAGTCAAACCTTCGACAGCTCTTTGGTAACGGTTGATACCATAATCTCCAAAGTCAGCTCCTTGAGCTTCTTTGTACACTGTCCACAAACTCCAGATAGTATCTTGCAAGATTTTATAGATACGAATCTTCTCACGTGATACTGGCGTTTTGTTACTTTCATAATAGGAAAGGAAAGCATCTTCCTCTTGCTTTGTAAATTCAGACTCTAAGAAAAGAGCTGCCAAATCCCACATCGGATCATTCATAGAAGAGTATTCCCAGTCAATCAAATACAAACGACCTTGTGGTGACTCGATAAAGTTTTCTGGTACCAAATCGATATGACAGGACTTTCTATCAACACCCAAATCAGTCAATCTCTTTTCTAGTGAAAATACATCTTTTTTTACAGCTTCATAGTTTTCATAAGGGATAGGTCCTTCAATCAAGGATTCATATTTTCTGATTTCCTCAAAGGGAGCAAATTCTCCTCTTAATTCTTTCCCTGAAGCGTGGATGGTTTGTAAAATTGGTGCAATCTTTTCAAACTTGGACTTGATAGATGTTGAATCAAGAGTTATTGCCGATTCGATGTACTCATTTACTTTAATCCCTGACTCAATATCAAATAGATAATTTTTGACATCTAAATCTAAATCCTCTAAAAGTTCAAGATTGTACTTTTCATTTTGACGATTGATGAGTTTTTCAGTCCCTTTACCAAAAAATTTCACAATATACTGTTTGTTGGTTGTTTTAACCAAATAGTTTTGGTTGGTCATGCCTCCCAGCTGTTCGACACTGAGTACTTCCTCTTCTTCAGATAGTAAAGAAGAAATTTTTTCTTTGATGAGTTTCTCCACAATTAGCCTCCATCTCTTAAACTTCCCACTTAAACACTGTTTTGAAAGCAGTATTTAGGTCTGTAGCAAAGACACGATGAATGTCCTTGATTTCTCTCACGGGTTCTTCAAGATAAAGGATATTTTTCAGACGATTCGCAAACTTTTTAACTTCCATCATCTGTATTGCATTTTCAAAATCAATACGTCCAGATCGAGACGAACCGACCAATAATAAACCTTTTTCTAAAGAGTCTCGAGTATTGATATTAACCTTGTACTCGCTCACTCCCATCATGAGAATCGTTCCCTGCGGTCGAATGTAACGAATCAAATCATTGATAGCTGGTCCTGTACCATCGCCACCACAACACTCAAATCCATGATCAAAGGTCAAATCCTCTGGGATTTTATCCGTGATATAGCACTCTTTTGCAAAAGAGAAGAGCTCCAGCTTTTCCCAATGGCGACCAATGACGATAATCTCTGCTTCCGGCAAGGTATAATTGATAATATTTGCAACCACAAAAGCCAAACTACCATCTCCGATAACTGCGATGCGCTCTCGTTTGCTATGAGCAAGATGTAGGAATCGATCCATGGCATGCATACCGACACTCACAAACTCGGTAATGGCGGCAACTGTGTCCTCGATGTCATTATAAGACACAACACGATCCTTCGGAAGAGAAACAAACTCTCTCATAAAGCCATCATAGCCACTAGATAGGAAGTAGGTTCCTGTCATGTAGTTCTCGTAGAACTCCTTGTCACTCTGCATAGGCGGTTGATTTGGAATCATGACCACCTTTTGACCGACTTCATAAGTCCCAGTCGGATCTGAAATAACAGTTCCACAAGACTCGTGAATCATGGCCATCGGAAGTTTTTTAGCCAATATCTTTGGATCACGCTTCCCTTGATAGTAACGCTGATCCGCATGACAAACCGCCATATAATTTGGACGAATCAGGATATGATTTTCCTGATCAATGTCCTCTTCTTGGTATTTTACATTGATAAACTTTGGTTTTGTCAGTTGATAAATTTGATTAATCATAGCCTTAGTCTTTCTCAATCATGCTTTTCGCGATTTTCAAGTCTGTCACAGTTGTGATTTTAAGATTTGAATATTCCCCTTTAGCTAGAGCGACATCTTTTCCTTTGATAACAAAAATCTTACATGCATCCGTCAGGATTTCCTTTTCTTGATCAGATAAGGAACCATATAAATCCATGAAATCCTTGCAACGGAAAGTCTGAGGTGTTTGACCTTGATATAGGTGAGCACGATTTGGAATATCTGTGATAAACTGACCATTGGTACTTTCAACAATGGTATCAACCGCTTCTACTACTGTGTCAACTGCATCATGATCTTGAGCAAGCTTGATATTGTCCTGAATCATGCGAAGTGTGATAAAAGGACGAACAGAGTCGTGGGTAACCACGATATCTTCTGGAGTGATTGGACGATAGGCATTAATGGCTTCTATAATCTTCTCGATACTGGTATTGCGATCAGCCCCACCCTTGGTAATGATGATGCGATCCTTGTGGAGAGAAAGATACTTGTCAACTAGGTCCTCAGCGTGTGACACCCAGTCTCCATGAACTCCAACTACAATTTTTTCAATACTTGGTTCTAAAACAAATTTTTCAATTGTGTGGATCAAAATAGGACGATCACCCAACTCCAAGAATTGTTTTGGTAAATTACTGATTCCCATGCGTGTGCCAGTTCCTCCAGCTAAAATTCCTGCATAGATCATATATTTTCTCCTTTGTTTATTCTAAAAAACTCATTACCATCTATTATATCACAATCTATCTTTATCATGAAGAAAAGACAGAGCGTCATATAGTCTAATCAACACACTACTTAGGATAAAAAGTGAACAATGTGTCACTAAATCTGGAAAGACCATAACAAATTAAGAAATAAAATTAGGTTATCCTCTATATTATCCATTTAACGTTCGGTTAACATAGAGTTCTTTAGAATATAACACAAACCTTAAAGAAAACTTAAATGATATTATTTGTTTAGCAAAGAATACTAGGTGTGCATAGTAAATTTCTTAAAAGTTGTTTGAGGGACTCATTATAAAAGTTCATATATCTAATGAATTAAACAAATAATAGACTTTTGCCCCTAAAATTGATAAAATAAGAAAGAAAATAATTATAAAAGGAAATTGTAAACCGCCATGATGAATATGCAAAACATGATGCGTCAAGCACAAAAACTTCAAAAACAAATGGAACAGAGCCAAGCAGAACTCGCTGCCATGGAATTTGTTGGAAAATCAGCTCAGGACCTTGTCCAAGCAACCCTAACTGGAGACAAAAAAGTTGTCAGTATTGACTTCAACCCAGCAGTTGTAGATCCAGAAGATCTCGAAACCCTTTCTGACATGACTGCGCAAGCAATTAACGCAGCACTTGAACAAATTGATGAAACGACTAAGAAGAAACTTGGTGCTTTCGCTGGAAAATTGCCTTTCTAATCCATAAGAAAAGAGAAACAAATGTTTCTCTTTTTTCTTAGAAGTCAAAAAATCCCATGGCTTTCTTTAAGAGTAATTCCGTATATTCCGGATCGTCTTGAGCCATTGTGACTTGTGACTGGACCATTTCAAGATCATCAGTAATCATGCCATCTGCGCCGAGGCGAACGGCTTTATCAAATGCCTCAGAACCATTTACGGTCCAAACGTAGAGTCTCTGATCAGTTGTCCAGAGTTTATTTACAAAGTATTCATCCAAAGTTGAGTACTCCATAGTGTAACCAGTCGCCTTGGTTCTTGGGAAGATACTGTTATAGGGGAGAATGAAGTAAACTGGAATTTCAGAATCATAAGTCAACACTTTATCAATCACATAATAGTCTAGTGATTGAATCTGGTGCCCGTATTTCTTGATAGTCGCCCCATACTTTTCGAGGAAATGATCCATCATTTGCGGACTATCTTTTTTACTGGTTTTAATCTCAATCAGTAATTTTTGGTTTAATGCATTGGCAAGTTCCAGGTAAGAGTCGAAACTTGAAATCTTTGTCTGATAACCATTTTCCGAGATTTGAATATTGGTTAATTCTTCAAGTGTTAAATCTTGAGGGGCAGCATTGATTCCTGCTAGTGATTTCAGATTGGCATCGTGCATCATTACAAACTGACCATCCTTGGTTTCCTGGACATCCATTTCGATGAGATCTGGTTTTAGTTGAGCTGTTTTTTCCAAAGACTGCACAGTATTTTGAACACCGTTTTTATTGCTTACTCCTCTGTGCGAAATCACTAAAGGTGTATTGGTATCTGGAGATTCCAGATAAACGTAGCCTTCTATGGCAAAAATGATACTTGCACACCCCATGACCCCCCATCTCATCAGATGATCTTTCTTTCGCCTTGGCATAATCTCTAGCTCTTCTCCTGTCAGGAAGGAAACAAACTTCACTAGGAAATAAGTCAGAGTCATGTAATGGAAATTTTTAATCAAGACAAAATTAATCACACCGAGAATCAAGGATTCTTTTTGAGTAAAATTATCCATCACTGCTTGCGCAAAAAGCAAGGGAATTAACAAACCAAAGAAGAAGAGATACGTTTTAATGATAATGAGTAAAAGATGCCAAGAGAAGAAAAGAACGTTTTTCTTCGTCTTTTGGAGACTATATTTCACACTTTCTCTTACGGTCTTTCTTTCAAAGAGAATTTTAGGCAGGGCAAACATAAATCGGACAGAGATGTAGAGAAAGATCCAAGCGGATGATATGATCATCAGACCTACCAGCCAATGCTTATCTTCCCAATAATTCACAATAAAATCAGGGATAATAATTTTGTTGAGGTAATAGATTTTTAAAATCTTACGGATGAACGGGAAAAGCATAGCAATGTAAAAAAAGACAAAAGCCATCTTACAAAAGCTCAATCGCTTAACGAATAGAAAGCTCTGGTGAAATACTTTTCTACTATACTCAATTAAAGTTCTCTTTTCATGATAGAGAAGGTGACGAGCCCCGATAAACAAAAGACAAATCTGGAAATAGGCAACCAGGAGATTGATTGCAATTAAGATGAGAAAGGCTAAACTGATAAAAGGCGAGCCTTGTATAATCGCCCAAAAGTTATTGTAGGAGATAAACAAATAGCCGGTTTGTCTCAGAAGGATGCCAGCAATCCATGAATTTAATGGTAGCCAGACAAACTCAACCATCATAAATATCAAGAAAAATAGAAATAAAATCTTATCTAGGTTATAGTATATCTTCCTAAAACCTAGCTTTTTAGGTTTTTCAGGTTTCATAAGCACTCCTAGTCTAAAAATTGGGATAAATCTAAGCCACCGAAAGGATTCATCGAAAAACTACTCTGGTCTTCTATTAATAGCTTTCCTTCATCTGATTCCAAAAAAGCTTCGTAAACACGCGCCGTCATGCGGGCATCCTCTAAACTGTTATGAGACTTCCCGTGAAAGCCTAAAAAATTCGCTACAGTTTGCAATTTAAGATTGGCTATGCCGTGTAGATCAGAACTACGGCGTTCAAAAGCCTCCTCATATAGATCAACCTTATACTGGTCACGATAATCAATACCATGATCCAAGAGAATAGGCAAATCACTCTTAGCTGCATTGTAACCAACGATAGGTATGTCGCCAACGAATGCTTGAAAGTCCTTTAAAACTTGTTCTACTTTTGGCGCATCTTTCAAGGTTTCAGCTGTGATTCCAGTCAAACCATTGATAAAACTCTTCAATGGTGCTGTAGTATAAACATAAGAATCAAAAGCAGCACTTTCTTGTCCATCTTGAAAGCGGACTGCTGATACTTGAATTAAATGGGTAACTCCCTCGTGTTGATTGAATTCCAAATCAAAGGCGATATAATCTCTTAATTTTTCCATTATTTACCTCAATTACTACCCAAACTAAACTATAAATAATAAAAGAAGCCATTAGGTTAGTGAGTAACCCAAACAGCTTCTTTATTTTCCTCCAAAAAGGCGAGCAAAAAAGCCTTTTTTGGTTGCTTGGACTTCTTCTTTTGCTTGGTCCAACTCGAGTTTCAAGGTTTCTTGATCTTTCATCGCTTGAAGAGTCAACTGTTGCTGTTGGTCCAACTGTTTGTCCTTTTCAGCAATCTGGCGGTCCTTGATACGCATCTGTTCATCTTTTTCTGATAACTGGCGGTCTTTTGCCTTGAGCTGCTCGTACAAACGAAGAATTTCAGCATTTTTCTCATCAACCAAGATTTCCATCAGTTCACGTTGTTTGACATCATCACTGACAGGCTCATCTTCAAAAATTGTTTTTTTATAGATTTCTTCTAGCTTGATCAAGCCACTTCGAGTAACTACAGTTACACCTTTGTCATTTTTTTTCGTGTCCTCTTCTGGAAGTTCTTTGACACGATTGTTGATTGCTTGGCGAGATAGTCCTAAGACCTCTGCAATCTCACTGACGGTCATTTCAATACTCATAATATCCTCTGAAACGTTTTCTAGCTTTTCTTTATTTAAATCTTATCATAAGCTAGATAAACTGTCAAATTTCCGCTTAATCTAAGGCCTTTAAAAAGGCTAGTAAGACTTGGGCAGAACGACGTCCAGCTTCGATAATAAACTCATCAAAAGAGATAGAGGCTTCGTGATTGGCATTGTCACTCATAGCACGAATCACTAGGAAAGGTAGGCTAAGAGCCTGAGCCGCTTGAGCAATGGCTGCCCCTTCCATTTCAACTGCTAAAACATCTGGAAAGTGGGACTTGATACTAGCAATCTTATCATCCCCAGCTATAAAGCTATCTCCTGTAGCAATCAAGCCTAGGTGCCAGTTTTGGTCCAACAGAGATAGACTCTCTTGGATTTTGGCTACAAAGGTTTTGTCTGATTCAAAATAAAGCGGTTGTTGCGCCATTTGGCCATAAGCATAACCAAAAGCAGTCACATCCACATCATGGTAAGCTAGTCTATCTGCAATCACGACATCACCAACAGCAATCCCTTCAGCAAGAGCACCTGCTGATCCTGTATTGATGATAGCTTCTACCTGAAAATAGTCAGCTAGAATAGCTACACTCATAGCCGACATGACCTTCCCAATCCCACTCTGAACTAGAACGACTTCTGTATTGCCAACAGAGCCAGTGTAGTATGTATTTCCGAGGACTTGGACTTCTTGAGGTTTATCCAAATTCTGAGTCAAATATAGGAGTTCTTCTGGCATGGCAGCAATGATTCCAATTTTCATTTCAAGTCCTTTCAATTACAAGAGTTTCATCGCTAAAATTAACAAAATTAAGAGTAGGATGACTGCAAATAAGATACGATTGAGTTTCGAATTAAAAACATTTCTTTTAGTGTTCTCAATACGACGGCTCTTATGAATCGTTGGTTCTACTTCGATTGTAAGTGTATCTTGACTAAAACCGTGGTCTCTAGAACGTGAGTAACCAAAATGTTGTGATGCAGTTGGCAGAATTTTTGTTTCCTCATCATCTTGAAGAAGTGGTCCTGAGATTTTCTCACCACGATTGGCACGTTCAATCATTTCATCTGTTAATAAAGGTTTTCCCATGGGTTGCTCCTCTATTTCTTTTGTAGTTCCCAGTACTGGATTGCCATAATGGTCTTGGCATCACAGATATGACCTGACTGGATCAGGTTCTTGGCCTCCTCTAGACTCACTTCTAGAACTTCCAAGGTTTCATCATCGTCTTGCGGACGAGGATTATCTACCTTAGTCAAATCACTTGCAAGGTAGAGTTTCAATTTTTCGTTGCAAAAACCAATTGCAGAATAGAAATCGTATAAGAGTTCTAACTTAGCTGTGTAGGCAACCTCTTCTTCCAATTCCCGAAGAGCCGCTGCCATTGGGTCTGCATTTTCACCAGTTTCCAGTTTTCCTGCGGGAATCTCATAAGAAACAGCCTCGATGGCCTTCCGATATTGCTTAACGAGGACAATTTTATCCTCAGCTGTCACAGCTAGAACACAAACAGCTCCATTGTGAAAAATCAAATCACGTTGGGCAGTACCCTTTCCTTCTGGCAGTTCAACCTGATCTTGCACCAATTTAAAGATAGGACCTTGATAGATTTCTTTTCGACTAAGCGTTTTTTCTTCAAATTCCATAATCGACTCCTACTGGTTCTTCGGATGATGAGGTAAGCGTGTTGCGTACTCATCTTTATTAACTTGTCGTCCACGTCCAACTGCGATAGCATCCGCAGGTACATTCTTAGTAATGGTTGAACCCGCTCCAACAAGAGAATTATCCCCAAGTTCTAAAGGAGCAATAATAGTTGAGTTTGATCCAACAAAGACATTATTGCCAATGACAGTTTTGTATTTGTTTTTGCCATCGTAGTTGACTGTAATAGTTCCTGCCCCAAAATTAACGTTGCTACCCACTTCACAGTTTCCAATATAGGTCAAATGACCCGCCTTGGTATTTTCACCAATTGAAGATCCTTTTACTTCAACAAAGTTACCAATATGAACCTGAGAAGCAAGACTTGAACCTGGACGGATATGGGCATAAGGACCGACTGTCACACTGTTCGCAACACTACTTTCCTCAATCATGGAATTCGTAATCACGGCTCCAGCTCCAACGGTACTATCTACGATATAAGTTCCATTTGTTAAAATAGTCTCGGCCCCAATCTTCGTTTGACCTTTTAAGGTAACGTTGGCTTCGATTTGGACTTCCGGAGCAATCTCAACATCAATGTCGATGTAGGTTGTTTCTGGATTGACAAAGCTGACGCCGTTAACCATGTGAGTGTGATTGATACGGCGTCGCATCACTGCTTCTGCAGTCGCAAGAGCAACTCGGTCATTTACTCCGAGACTTTCATCAAAATCTTTCAGAGTATAGGCACCAACCTTCTCACCAGCCTCACGGAAGATACCAATCACATCTGTAATATAGTACTCTCCTTGAGCATTATTGGTGTTGATATTTTTAAGAGCTTCAAAAAGACGTTGGTTATCAAAAACGTAAGTTCCTGTATTGATTTCCTTGATTTGTTTTTCAAAATCAGTCGCATCCTTCTGCTCCACAATGCGAAGAACTTCTGCATTATCGTTTCGAACAATTCGACCGTATCCAAAAGGATTTGCCGCTTCAGCTGTTAAAATCGTCGCAACATTTTTGTGATTGATATGGAAATCCAAGAGATTTTTCAAGCTTTCACCCGTAATCAGAGGCGTATCCCCAGCGATAACCAAGGTGTGGCCAGTACGATTTTGGAGAATAGGCTCTGCCATTCTGACAGCGTGCCCAGTTCCTAGTTGTTCTGATTGTGTAACAAAGTCTGTCTGACCAGCCAATACTTGCTCAACTAGCCCAGCCTTGTGACCAACTACAGTAACTGTTTTTTCAGGTTGAATAGCACCAACACTACGAAAAACATGTTCCAACATCGAAATTCCAGCTACTTTATGAAGTACCTTTGGAAGATCTGATTTCATGCGAGTACCTTTACCCGCTGCTAAAATAATGGCATAATTTGACATAATCTTCTCTTTTCTCTAGAAATTCCCTTATATTATACCATAATTTGGTTTCTTAGGAGTAAACAAACAGAGAAATAGGGAAAAGGCGCCCATTTATTCACTTTTTTCGATGTTTTCTTTGATTTTTTTATCTATTTACGTTAAACTATTTAAATATGAGAAAAAAGATTCATCCAGCTATTATTTTTACTTTATTTACTATTTTTATAGCTATTTTGATCCTCAATAGACCAACTTATGAAGACCATCCTATCAAGTCAAAACCCAATGCAGTCCAGGTTGAAAATCAGGCCTTGCATAATCTTGACAAACCTATTATTGACGTCTCTGGCTGGCAAATACCTGAGGAAATCAACTACGATACCTTATCTCAAAATATTTCTGGTGTTATTGTTCGTGTCCACAATGGGGGTCAGCATACTGAAACAAATAATGCCGCATATTCCAATGGTGTCGATAAAGCCTATATAAATCACATTTCAGAATTTCAAAAGCGCAATGTTCCAGTTGCTGTTTATGCCTATCTAGCAGGTACTAGTAAGGAAAAAATGGAAAAAGCTGCTGAGGTTTTCTACAATGCTGCTTCTCCATACAACCCTAGTTACTATTGGCTCGATGTTGAAGAAAAAACAATGTCCGATATGAACGAAGGTGTTGAAGCTTTTAGGGCTAAACTAGAAGCCCTTGGCGCCAAAAATATCGGAATTTACATCGGTGTTTATTTTATGCAAGAGCATAGTATCAATACAGATAAGTTCTCTGCTGTCTGGATTCCATCTTATGGAACGAATTCAGGTTACTTTGAAACCACGCCTAATACTGATTTAGACTATGACCTCCATCAGTATACTTCCAAAGGAAGAATTGCTGGATTCGAGCATCATTTAGATATTAATCTCATTTCTACCTTGAAGGAAAAAGAAGAAACCTTCAGAAAACTATTTTTAAGACCATAAGACAAGTGAAAATTGCTCTCTTTTTCACTTGTTTTTTCATTTTCTTCTCGTCTGTGTTATAATTGATAGAATAGAGAAAGAATTTTATCAAGTTGAGGATTTTATGATGTTTTCATGGATTGCAAGAGTTATTAAAGGAATTGTCATCGCTTTAGGATTTATCTTACCAGGAATTTCAGGTGGTGTTTTAGCAGCGATTTTGGGGATCTACGAGCGAATGATTAGCTTTCTGGCTCATCCCTTTAAGGATTTTAAAGCGAATGTCCTATACTTTATCCCAGTAGCAATCGGGATGTTGCTAGGCATTGGTTTGTTTTCTTATCCAATCGAGTATCTGCTAGAAAATTACCAGGTCTATGTTTTATGGAGTTTTGCTGGAGCTATCATCGGTACAGTTCCAAGCCTCCTTAAAGAATCTACTCGAGAATCTGATCGTGATAAGATCGACCTAGTTTGGTTCTGGACTACCTTTATCCTTTCAGGCCTAGGACTCTACGTGCTAAACTTTGTTGTTGGTTCACTCAGTGCCAGTTTCGCTAGCTTCATCTTAGCGGGGGCTCTGTTGGCACTTGGTATCTTGGTACCTGGTTTAAGTCCGTCAAATCTACTCTTGATTTTGGGACTGTACGCTCCAATGCTCACTGGTTTTAAGAGCTTTGATTTATTTGGAACCTTCCTTCCTATCGGAATTGGTGCAGGTGCAACCCTCATCATTTTTTCAAAATTAATGGACCACGCCTTGAACAACTATCACTCCCGTGTTTATCACTTTATCATCGGTATTGTTCTTTCAAGTACTCTTTTAATTTTGATTCCAAATGCTGGAAATGCTGAAAGTATCCAATACTCTGGACTTTCCATTGTGAGCTATGTTCTGGTTGCCTTCTTCTTTGCGCTTGGTATCTGGCTTGGTATCTGGATGAGTCAATTGGAGGATAAGTATAAATAATGGCAAAAAAAGTCAAGATAAAAAAAACCTTGGTCGAACAAATCTTGACCAAGGCAGGTATTGACCATACTGGTATTCAAATTAATGCGCTTGAAGGAGAACTTCCTCCTGAATACGACAGAAACCAAATCTTTAAAACCTTGGCTCTACTGGGAGACAAGACAGGTCCAATCATCGGAATCGTTCCCATAACAGAACACCTCGCCGAGAAAAAACTAGCAAAGGTTTCTGGCAATAAAAAAGTGGACATGATTCCACAAAAAGATCTAGAAAAAACGACAGGCTACATTCATGGGGCAAATAACCCTGTCGGCATTCGCCAAAAACACAATTATCCAATTTTTATTGATAAGACTGCTTTGGATTTGGACCAAATGATCGTCTCTGCTGGGGAAGTCGGGCATAGTATTATCATTGCTCCCCAAGACTTAGCCAGCTTTGTAAAAGCGGATTTTGCTGATATCTTGGAGGAAAGTAAGTAATGAAACTCTATTTTGTTCGTCATGGTCGCACTCTCTGGAATCTTGAAGGACGTTTTCAAGGTGCTAGTGGCGACTCACCCCTTCTTCCGGAAGCCATTGACACCCTAAAACAACTTGGCCAGTATCTTAAGGATATTCCTTTTGATAAGATATATTCAAGTGATTTACCCAGAGCAGTCAAATCTGCTGAAATTATCCAAAGTCAACTCCAGTCCCCTTGTCCTTTAAAGAGCATTCCTGACCTACGTGAATGGCAACTTGGCAAACTAGAGGGATTAAAAATCGCTACGCTCAATGCCATCTACCCACAACAAATCAAGGCCTTTCGCTCTAATCTGGCTCAGTTTGATACGAGGATGTTTGAAGCGGAATCCCTTTACAGTACTACCAAGAGGACCATTCAGTTTATCAAATCTCTGAAAGAGAGCGAGGCTGAAAGAATCCTGATCGTGGGTCATGGTGCAAATCTCACTGCTAGCCTACGGACACTTCTAGGTTATAAAGAGGCTCACCTTCGCAAAGATGGGGGCTTAGCCAATGCTAGTTTGACAATTTTGGACACTGAGGATTTTGAATCCTTCACTCTGGAAAGATGGAATGACACTTCCTATCAAAGAAAATAATGGAACTTGATCTTAATAGTCAAGTTCTTTTTAGTTTTCAAAGAATATCCGTGAATTTCTCTGCTATTTATGATAAAATGGGAGTATCGCAAAAAATGACTCATCGTATCAAATTTTGAGTAAAATTAGGAGGAACCCATGTCTACAGAACATATGGAAGAACTAAATGACCAGCAGATCGTTCGCCGTGAAAAAATGGCTGCGCTCCGTGAACAAGGAATCGATCCTTTCGGTAAACGTTTTGAACGTACTGCTAACTCACAAGAGCTTAAAGACAAATTTGCAGAACTTGATAAAGAACAATTACATGAATTAAATGAAACTGCTACTATCGCTGGACGCTTAGTAACTAAACGTGGAAAAGGAAAAGTTGGCTTTGCCCATCTTCAAGACCGAGAAGGTCAAATCCAGATCTACGTTCGTAAAGACGAAGTCGGTGAAGAAAACTACGAAATCTTCAAAAAGGCTGACCTCGGAGACTTCCTTGGTGTCGAAGGTGAAGTCATGCGTACCGATATGGGAGAACTATCTATTAAGGCTACACACATCACTCACTTGTCTAAAGCCCTTCGCCCACTTCCTGAGAAATTCCACGGTTTAACAGACGTTGAAACAATTTACCGTAAACGTTACCTTGACTTGATTTCTAACCGCGAAAGCTTTGAACGCTTTGTTACTCGTTCAAAAATTATCTCTGAAATCCGTCGTTACCTGGACCAAAAAGGATTCCTTGAAGTGGAAACACCTGTTCTTCACAACGAAGCTGGTGGTGCTGCTGCTCGTCCATTTATCACTCACCACAATGCACAAAACATTGACATGGTGCTTCGTATTGCGACTGAGCTTCACTTGAAACGCCTTATCGTTGGTGGTATGGAACGTGTCTATGAAATTGGCCGTATCTTCCGTAACGAAGGAATGGATGCTACTCATAACCCTGAGTTTACTTCTATCGAGGTTTACCAAGCTTATGCAGATTTCCAAGATATCATGGACTTGACGGAAGGTATTATCCAACACGCTGCTAAGGCAGTTAAGGGGGATGGTTCAGTAAACTATCAAGGGACTGAAATCAAAATCAACGAACCATTTAAACGCGTTCACATGGTGGATGCTATCAAGGAAATTACTGGTGTTGATTTCTGGCAAGATATGACTTTGGAAGAAGCTAAAGCTATCGCTGCTGAGAAGAAAGTTCCAGTTGAGAAACACTACACTGAAGTTGGTCACATCATCAATGCCTTCTTTGAAGAATTTGTTGAAGAAACCTTAATCCAACCAACCTTTGTCTACGGACATCCAGTAGCTGTGTCTCCACTCGCTAAGAAAAATCCTGAAGACGACCGCTTTACTGACCGTTTTGAGCTCTTCATCATGACTAAGGAGTACGGTAATGCCTTTACTGAGTTGAACGACCCAATCGACCAACTTAGCCGTTTTGAAGCCCAAGCAAAAGCCAAAGAACTTGGTGACGACGAAGCAACTGGTATTGACTACGATTACATCGAGGCCCTTGAATACGGTATGCCACCAACAGGTGGTTTGGGTATCGGTATCGACCGTCTCTGCATGCTCCTTACTGATACAACTACTATCCGTGATGTATTGCTCTTCCCAACAATGAAATAATTCTCTTCGAAAATCTCTTCAAACCACGTCAGCGTTGCCTTGCCGTATATATATATTCCTGACTTTGTCAGTCTTATCTACAACCTCAAAACAGTGTTTTGAGCAGCCTGCAGCTAGCTTCCTAGTTTGCTCTTTGATTTTCATTGAGTATAAACCCTTATCCTCTGGTACTTTCCAGAGGATTTTTCGATGCAAAAAGAGACTGAGGAAAAACTCAATCTCTTTTCTTATTCTTGATTTTTAACTTGACTGGTGGCTACATCTTCCCCAAACCATTTCTGGCTGATTTCCTGGAATTTTCCTTCTTGGTATAGTGAGATAAAGGCTTGGTTCAATGCAGCTAGCAATGTTTTATCAGCAGGTCTAACACCCACTGCAAAAGCTTCACTTTCAAATCCAGCTGAAAAGACATTGTAGTCACCTAATATCCCTTCAGACTGGAGATAATAATTAGCATATACTCGGTCAATCAACAGGGCATCAATCCGATCATTTTTTAAATCAATCAAGGCTTCATTGAAACTTTGGTATTGATTGGCCTTCTGATCTCTCACTCGATTCTTGAGTAGTTCTGGTTGTCGTTCAAAATTCAAATAGCCAGAAGATCCAGCCTGGGCCCCTAAAATTTTGTCTGTCATATCCTGAATTGAGTGAATATTTTGAGACTTTTTAGAGACCAAAACTTGTTGATTTTCCATGTAAGGAATGGTAAAAGCAACCTTCTCTTTCCGTTCATCTGTAGCTGTATAGCCATTCCAAATGGCATCAATGGTACCATTTTGTAGTTCGGTTTCTTTCATATCCCAATCGATGGGTTGAAATTTAATCTGAATCCCTAGCTTTTCAGAGACAGCTTGGGCTAGGTCAATATCAAAGCCCTCATACTGGCCATTCTTTTCCTCAAATCCCATGGGAACAAAGGTATTGTCAAAGCCAATGGTAATGCTACCCTGCTTTTGATATTTGGCCCAGTTATCCTGATTTGGATCACTTGCCTTCTGAGTACAAGCCATCAGGAAGAAGCTACAGAGCAGAGCAAGTACAAGGGCAATTTTCTTTCTCTTCATAGACACCTCCTACTTTGGATCAACCTTAAGGATCTGATCAGCAATATTTTCTGCAAACTGAAGGTCGTGCGTCACAACAATCTGGGTCATCCCACGTTCTTTATTTTGAAGGATAAGTTTTTCTACTTCTAATCGCAATTCTGGGTCTAAGGCTGATGTAGGCTCATCATACCCAATAATTTCTGGGTTTATCATCATGGCGCGCGCTAAGGCTACCCGTTGTTTTTGCCCACCTGAAAGTGAGAATGGAAAGGCATCTGCATGTCCTGCCAACCCAAGTTGTTCTAACAAGCCACGCGCCTTCTTCTCTGCAACTTCCTTCTCCATACTCATCGTTTTTATGGGCGACAAGGTTAAGTTATCTAGAACTGACAAATGCGGAAAGAGTTGAAAATCTTGGAAAACAAATCCCAGAAGATTGCGCTTTTCTAGTTCGTCTATAGCTAGCGATTCTCCGTTATAGTAGATTTCCCCAGAATCGATGGTTTCCAATCCAGCTAGCATACGTAACAAGGTGGTCTTTCCGCCTCCTGATGGACCTACGATTGCAAGGATTTGCTTTTCGGGAATAGATAGGCTGAAGTTGGTTAAGATTTGTTTGCCAGCAAAGGCCTTGTTGATGTTTCGTAATTCTAACATAGCAATCCTCCTATCTGTAATAACTGTACTTCTTCTCAAGTTTTTTCGCTACAATGGTTACGAGACCAATCATAATCAAATAAATCGCTCCAGCTAAAAACATAGGAACAAGACTGGCATCTCGATTGGCTGCTGTCCGACTAGCTAAAATCAAATCTGAGATCCCAAGGGCATAAACCAAAGAAGTATCCTTGACCAAACTCATAATTTCATTAAAAACACTCGGTAAGACAATCTTTGTCACTTGAGGAAGGATGATATAGCGAACTGTAGCAAAGGGGCTAAATTTTAACACTTTTGCAGCCTCATACTGCCCTTTTGGAATGGTTTCAATCCCACCACGAAAGATTTCAGCAAAGTAGGCTGCATAATTTAATACAAAAGCAATCACAGCAGCAGGAAGACGATCTAAACGTATTCCAATGCTAGGGATAACATAGTAAATAAAGATTAATTGCAAGAGCAAGGGAGTTCCTCGCATCACCCAAATATAAAGGTCAATCAGATAATGGAGGGGTTTCCAGCGGATTTGTAAAGCAAAGGCAACGACAATACCTAAAGGAATTGAAAAAATTAAAACCAGAGCAAAGACTTGAAGAGTCATACTTGCACCGTTCAATAAACTTGGTAATATCTCAAACATATAAGACATACTGCACCTCCTAAAAATTATTGTTCCTATTATAGCATAAATAAACAATTTAGCAAGGGTTTTTGCAAAAAAATTCTATTTTCCCTCAAAAAACGTATCTGCCAAATTGACGGATACGTTTTTTTTTAGAGAGATAACTTTTAAAGTGTTTCTAAGAGTTCTTGCATCTGAACATCATCTGGAACGATTTTTAAATAAGCTTCAGCTTGTATCTTGGCTTCTTCAAAATACCCCAATTCACGCAGGAGATAAGTATACTGCTCCAGAAATTCAGGATTATCCTTGAGGTCAGACGATAGTTGTTGATAGAGCTCATAGGCCTTATCTAAATCCTCGATTTCCTGGTAAGAACGGGCAATCATCCACTTGGTCAGGAAATTTTCAGGTTCTTGACTTTGGAGAGCAATGATATCTTCATACCGCTCTTGTTCCATATAAATGGTTGCAAGGCGAAGGAATATTTCTTCTGTATCCTCTGCATCTTCTTTGGCAGTAAGAAGAAACTGCTCAGCACCACTAGGATTATGCAATTCATACGAAAACTGTGAAGCAGCTAGTAAGAGCCGAGTTTCAAACGGATTTTTCTCCAAACCTTGTTTAGCGATACGAAGGGCCTCTTCCACCTGATGTTCCTTATGCAAGGCTTGACTATAACCATACTCATATCCTTCAAAATCAGGTGAAATGGTATCAATCTGCTTAAAGTAAAGAACAGATTTTTGATACTCTTCTTGATCAAAGTAAAGACTAGCCAGTTCGAAGGCAGTTTGGTCATCGTACTCTAGTTCTATAGCTTTTTCTAAGAATTCAGTTGCGGCTTCAAACTTGCCTAACTGGGCATAAGCGTAGCCAATTCTCTGATAGGTTGAGACACCAGTTTGCTCATAAATTGAGCGATTGTCTAACTGAGCATAGCCCTGAATGGCTTCCTGATAATTTCCTAACTCACTATCTAACTCAGCCAAACCAAAAACTAATAAGGCATCATCTGAGTAATTTAAGGCTTCTAGTAACTTTTCACGCGCTACATCTGTCAATCCTTCCAACTGATAGAGGTCGGCCTTTAGGGCCAAGGCCGATACGTACCAGTCACTTTCAGATGTGATTTCCTCAAGGTAAGCAAAGGCTTCCTCAACATTGCCATCCTCGCTAGCAATGCTGGCCAAGTTCAGATTCACTTCTGGAAATTCTGTAATGATATTTTGGTAAATTTCTTTTGCTTGAGGATAAAATCCAATTCCCTCTAGATAGCTTGCTAGTTCGTAAAGAACTTCACTTGAATCAGTTTCGAGGGCTTTGTGACAATACTGATCCGCCTTGGTTAAATCCTGTTCATCCAAAGCCTGGAGCATGCGTTGACTATTGTTCACTCTTGATTTCCTCACCTTCTTCTTCATACAGACCGCTGACTTTTTTATACCAGTTAAAGATAGCTGAGATAACAACCTTGGCAGAAGCATAGACAGGAATTCCCAGCAAGACTCCCCAAATACCAAACATAGAACCTGAAGTTAGGAGAACAAAGAGGACATTGATTGGATGGATGTTTAGCTGACTACCTAAAATAAGCGGAGAAACGAAGCGACCTTCAATCGTTTGTTCAACAATAAAGACAATAATCACTTTCAAAAGCATCACAGGTCCTGCAATCAAGCCTAAAACCAAAGCAGGTAGCATGGCGAGGAAACTACCTAGATAAGGGACTAGATTTAGAATACCAGCCGTTACACCTAGAGTGACAGCGTAGCGTAAACCGATAATCTTAAAGAAAATAGTAAACATGATAGCTACAATAATAGCAACTGTAACTTGTCCTCTAACATAGTTTGACAGCTGTTTATTGACATCTGATAGGATTTCACCCACAGGTTCTTTTAACTTGGTTGGAATAAACTTAGTCAAATAGTCTCGTAGACCTTTTCCATCGCGCAAGAGATAAAAGAGCATGAATGGTACGATAATTACCGCAACAATAACTTGGGAAACGCTACTGATAAAGGCGCTAACCCAGTTAACGGCTTGAGAAGAGATTTTGCTGGCCCACATGGTCGCTTCACTAGAAACATTGGCAAGAACCTGCTCCAACTGTGGTCTAAAATCATCTGGCAAGCGTTTGGTTACAAGGTCATTGATTACCTTATCAGCATCTTCCAGGTATGTCGGTACATTCTTCGCAAAATTTAAGACTTGGCGTTGCAGATTAGGAATTGCGACTGCCAATCCCCAAATGATAAAGAGTCCGATAATAACAAAAACAATACTAATGGCAAGGATACGATTGATCTTGTGCTTCTCCATCCAGTCAACAATCGGATTGAGGAGGTAATAAAGTAAACCAGATAAAATAACTGGCAACATGACAACCCCTAAAAAGTCTAAAACGGGTAAAAAGATAAAACTAATCTTACTTAGAATGAAAATGTTCAGCCCCAGTAACAAGGTTACTAAAAATACAGTGATTGCTTTGTTATCTAAAAACCACTTGAAGAACCAAGATAGGCTAAAATGTTTCTCTTTATGTTCCATAAATACATCCTTTCTGTCGTTCTCTCATTATACCATTTTTAGACTAAAATAACTCTTTTTTAAAGTGCTTACATGGATGAATCTAGTGCTTCATGACTGCCATTTTGTGGTATAATGAACTTATCATTATTAAGAGGTATGGACATGAAAGAAACTGTTTATTTTGGAACTTACACTCGTCGCTTATCTAAAGGGATTTACAAGGCAGATTTTGATACAGAAACAGGCCAGCTTGCAAATCTTGAACTTTTTGCTGCTGAACCAGGTCCGACCTACCTTGCCTTTGACCAACAGCAACACTTATACACTGTAGGGAACCAGGATGGCTTAGGTGGAATCGCTGCTTACAAGACAGATGGCGCTTTGCTAAATCATGTGGTTGAAGAAGGCGCTCCCCATTGCTATGTTGCAGTGGATGAAAAGCGTAATCTCGTTTATGGAGCCAACTATCATAAAGGTCAAGTTCTAGTCTATAAACGTCAAGCAGATGGTAGCCTCATCCAAACGGATCTAGATCAGCATAGCGGACAAGGTCCTCATGAAAACCAAACTTCCCCACATGTACACTATACAGATCTAACACCTGATCAGTACCTCGTCACCTGTGATCTAGGTACGGATGAAGTAACGACCTACGATGTTAGTCCAGAAGGAAAACTAAGTATACTCTACACTTATCACAGCCAAGCTGGAGCAGGTGCTCGCCACATCGTTTTCCACCACCACTATAAAATTGCCTATCTCATCTGCGAACTTAATAGTACGATAGAGGTCTTGATTTATGATGGGGTTGGTGAATTTGAACGCATGCAAGTTATTTCAACCTTACCAGATGGATACGAAGGCTTTAATGCTACTGCTGCCATTCGTCTTTCAAAAGATGGCAAATACCTCTATGCATCCAACCGAGGTCATGATTCCATTGCAGTCTATACAATTCTAGCTGATGGTAGTTTAGAATTATTAGAGATTGTACCAAGCCATGGTAAAAATCCACGTGATTTCGACCTAAGTCCTGATCAAGAGTTTCTCATTGCTGTTCATCAAGATTCTGATAACGCAACCGTTTTTAAGCGCAATCCTAAAAGTGGTCGTCTTGCAGAACTTTCTAACGACTTCCATGTCCCTGAAGCAGTCTGCATCAACTTCCCACATTAAAAAAATGAACTTGAGTTTCAAGTTCATTTTTTTATAGTCTATTTCCGACATTGATACGGTTGATAGCACGTTGCAATGCGATTTTTGCACGACGTTCTTGGTCAATCAAGTGCTTGTCATGAGCTTCTTCGATTTCTCGTTCAGCTCGAAGTTTCGCGCGTTCCGCCCGACTGATATCGATATCACGAGCACGCTCTGCTGAGTCAGCTACAATGGTAATGATGTCATTGGCAATCTCGATAATTCCTCCGTTCACTGCAATCCAGTTCACATGAGTATCATCATCGATTCGTTTTACCTTTACTTCATCAACCGCTAAAACCGCAATCATATTTTCATGTCGTGGCAAGATCCCCATCTCACCATCCAGAGTTCGTACCGATACAAAGCTGGCATGGTGATCATAGACGAGGCCATCTGGTGTCACGATCTGGACAGTTAAATGAGCCATAGATCACCTCTTAAAATCCCATTTTCTCTGCCTTAGCAATGACGTCTTCAATTGAACCGACACCACGGAAGGCATCTTCTGGTAGCTGGTCATGTTTTCCTTCAAGGATTTCCTTAAAGCCACGAACTGTTTCCGCTACTGGTACATAAGAACCAGGTTGGCCAGTAAATTGTTCGGCAACGTTGAAGTTCTGAGACAAGAAGAACTGGATACGACGGGCACGTGCAACCAAGGTTTTTTCTTCATCAGAGAGTTCATCCATACCAAGGATAGCAATGATATCTTGCAATTCATGGTAACGTTGAAGGACACGTTTGACTTCCGCAGCAACTGCATAGTGCTCCTCACCAACGATTTCAGGTGCCAAGGCACGAGAGCTTGAAGCCAATGGGTCAACTGCTGGGTAGATACCCAACTGTACCAACTTACGTTCCAAGTTTGTAGTTGAATCCAAGTGAGCGAAGGCCGTTGCTGGCGCTGGGTCAGTATAGTCATCCGCTGGCACATAGATAGCCTGAATAGAGGTTACAGAACCCTTCTTAGTTGATGTGATTCGTTCTTGTAATTGACCCATTTCCGTAGCAAGGGTTGGTTGATAACCAACGGCCGAAGGCATACGTCCCAAAAGGGCAGATACTTCTGAACCAGCCTGAGTGAAACGGAAGATATTGTCAATGAAAAGAAGCACATCTTGGCCTTCTACATCACGGAAGTATTCGGCAATTGTCAAACCAGTAAGGGCAACACGCATACGGGCTCCTGGTGGCTCATTCATCTGACCAAATACCATGGCTGTTTTCTCGATAACGCCTGATTCTTTCATTTCCCAGTAAAGGTCGTTCCCCTCACGAGTACGTTCCCCAACACCGGTAAATACTGAAATACCACCGTGTTCTTGGGCAATATTGTGAATCAATTCTTGGATCAGGACAGTTTTACCAACTCCGGCACCACCGAAGAGTCCAACTTTACCACCTTTTAGGTAAGGGGCAAGAAGGTCGATAACCTTAATCCCAGTTTCCAAGATTTCGGATGAGGTAGACAATTCATCAAAAGTTGGAGCTTTCTTATGAATTGGCTGACGCTCAGCGTCTTCAGCGAAAGGAGCATCCAAGTCGATGGTATCTCCCAAAACATTGAAGACACGTCCCAAAGTTTGTTTACCTACTGGTACAGAGATTGGACGGCCTGTGTCCAAAACTTCCATTCCACGAGTCAAACCATCAGTTGATTCCATGGCGATAGTACGGACCATACCATCTCCCAATTCCAAGGCTACTTCAAGGACGATTTTTGTTTTTCTTTCGTCATTCTTATAGACGACAAGTGCATTGTTAATCTCAGGAAGTGTTTCCCCTGCTGCAAACAAAACATCTACAACGGGTCCGATAACCTGAGCAATTTTACCTGAACTCATCTCCTTCTCCTATTCTATATAAGATACTGTCGGTTCCTAGTTCAACTAGGTCCTAATACTCTTCGAAAATCAAATTCAAACCACGTCAGCGTCGCCTTACTGTACTCAAGTACAGCCTGCGGCTAGCTTCCTAGTTTGCTCTTTGATTTTCATTGAGTATAAGTTCATTTTCATACGAGCTGGACTAGAGCCTATTCTAAGGCACTAGCACCTGCTACAATTTCTGTAATTTCTTGTGTAATCGCCGCCTGTCTAGCACGGTTATACTGGATTGTCAAATCATTGATGACCTTTTTAGCATTATCAGTCGCCGTTTGCATGGCTGTCATACCTGCAGCATTCTCAGCTGTCTTAGCATCGATAATAGCCCCGTAAATCATACTTTCGGCATACTGTGGCAACAACTGCTCTAGAATCTCATCACGGCTCGTTTCCAACTCAAAGGTCAAGTTATACTCTTCATCCGCTTCATTTGGATCCAAGTCAACAATTGGAAGCATTTGTTCCACACGCATCTGACTTGTGAGAGTATTGACATGATGGTTGTAGCAGACGTACAATTCATCAAAAAGTTCGTTTTGGTACATCTCAATCGTTTTTGAAATAATTTTACGAACTTCATCAAAACTAGGCTGATCTGCCAAGCCACGTAGTTCATAGATTGGCTGAATACCTCGAGCCTTAAAGAAATCAGCTCCCATACCACCGATACAGATTATCTCAAAATCTTTACCATCTGGATGGTATTCTTCTTTCAACTCCATAACGGCTTTAAGGATGGAAGCATTATAACCTCCAACCAAGCCACGGTCTGAAGTGATAACGATATAGCCTGTTTTCTTAACTGGGCGACTGATAAGCATCGGATTGGTTGAACCACCAGATCCGTTACCATGCAGAATATCCGTCAAAAGCTTACGAACTTTCTGAGCGTAAACTTGGAAGTTGCGCGCTGCTTCTTCAGAGCGACCTAACTTGGCAGCCGATACCATTTGCATGGCATTTGTGATTTGACTCGTATTCTTGGTTGAGGCGATTTTTGTTTTAATATCATTTAGAGATACTGCCATCTGACACCTCTATTCTTATTGGAAGCTGGATTGATTGAGAAACTCTGTAATCGCAGCATCCAAGACTGCTTCTTCTGGCAAGTCTTTTGTTTCACGAATGGTTTCCAAAATCTCTGGATAATGAGCATCAAAGAAAGTATGGAACTCTTCCTCAAAACGAACAATGTCATCCACAGGAATCGTATCCAAGAAACCATGTGTCAAAGCATAGAGAATGGTTACTTGTTTCTCAACAGGTAGTGGTTTATGAACAGGTTGTTTCAATACTTCTACAGTACGACGTCCACGGTTCAACTTAGCCTGTGTTGCTGCATCCAAGTCAGAACCAAACTTAGTGAAGGCTTCCAACTCACGGTATGAAGCAAGGTCGATACGAAGTGTACCAGCAACCTTTTTCATGGCTTTGATTTGTGCAGAACCACCTACACGGGATACAGATGACCCCGCATCGATGGCTGGACGAATACCCGCATTGAAGAGACCATCACCGAGGAAGATTTGTCCGTCAGTGATAGAAATCACGTTGGTTGCGATATAGGCAGAGATATCTCCCGCTTGTGTCTCAATAAATGGTAGGGCTGTGATTGATCCACCACCAAGCTCATCAGAAACTTTAGCTGAGCGCTCAAGCAAACGGCTGTGGAGGTAGAAAACATCCCCTGGAAAGGCTTCACGACCTGGAGGACGACGAAGCAAGAGGGAAAGCTCACGATAAGCGACCGCTTGTTTTGAAAGATCATCATAAACGATCAAAACATGCTTCCCTTGGTACATAAACTCTTCTGCCATAGCAACTCCAGCATAAGGAGCTAGGAAGAGCAGTGGGGACGGTTGTGAAGCAGAAGCCGTCACAACGATCGTGTAGTCCAAGGCACCGTACTGACGAAGCGTTTCTACTTGTGTACGGACTGTTGATTCTTTTTGTCCAATCGCTACGTAGATACAGATCATATCTTGCCCTTTTTGGTTCAAGATTGTATCAATCGCAATAGTTGTTTTCCCTGTCTGACGGTCACCGATAATCAACTCACGTTGACCACGACCAATCGGTACAAGGGCGTCAATAGCTTTCAAACCTGTTTGTAATGGTTCTGATACAGACTTACGTTGCATAACGCCAGGAGCTGGCGCTTCTACTGGACGAGTCTTGTCAGTATGGATATCACCAAGACCATCAACTGGACGACCAAGTGGGTCGACAACACGTCCGATCAGGCTGTCCCCCACAGGTACTTCCATAATTTTACCTGTACGGCGAATGGTATCACCTTCACGAATATCTGTAAAGTCTCCAAGGATGATAATCCCAACGTCTGTAGACTCCAAGTTTTGCGCCATCCCATAAGAGCCGTTTTCAAAGATCAACAGCTCTCCACTCATGGCATTTTCAAGACCGTGAGCACGCGCAATTCCATCCCCGATATAGGTTACAACACCTGTTTCAGACACATCAAAATTGGGTTTGAAATTTTCAATTTGTTGCTTAATTAAAGCGCTGATTTCTTGTGCGTTAATTGCCAAAAGAACACCACTTTCTATTTCAAATTTTCTTTAACAACTCGAAGTTGTTGTTTTATACTCACATCAATTGTCTTGTGATTAGCAAAAATGACAAAACCACCAATGAGCCCTTCATCAATTTGTTCTTTAATACTCCGTACTTTCAGAGACATTTTTTTCTCTATCAAGGGAAGTAAACGTTCCTTCTGCTCGTCCGTTAAAGGATGAGCTGAAGAAATCGTGACTACAAAATGATTGGTTTCTCTTTCAAGACGATTCAAACAATCAACAATGATATCATAAAAAAGATTTGCTCTGTGATTGTAAATCAGAACCTGAATAAAGTTTTGCATTAAAGGTGAGACAGAGTCTTGAAAAAAACCAACTGTTTTTTCCTTATCAGACTCATCAACTGCCACCTGAGCTAAAAAAGAAGGTAAGCCCGTTTCTTCTGCGACTTGCTTGATTTGATCCAAGTCTGAAAAAATCCGGTCCTCTTCTCCTTTTTCAATCACTAATTGGACAAAAGGCATGCTGTACTTTTCAATGACCTTTGCTGTTTTCTTGTCCATTAGGCTTCTCCTAGCTGATCGATATACTGATCAATGAGTTCCTTATGAGCATGACTGTCAAGGTTTTTTGAGATGATTTTACCAGCGAGACTAATCGTCAAATCTGCCACTTCTCCCTTAACACTTTGCAAAGCTTCAGCTTTATTCTGAGCAATTTCTTGGTTCGCCTTCTCTTTTAAACGACCTGCTTCTACTTTAGCATCTGCTAAAATATCTGCTTTACTTTTCTCAGCTGTTTCCTTTGCATTCTCGATAATCGTTTTAGCTTCGGTACGGCTACCTGCTAACTCAGCTTCACGTTTGCTAGCAAGTTCCTCTGCCTTTTTACGAGCTTCCTCGGCACCATCAATATCTGAAGAAATCTTTTCAGCGCGTTCATCTAAGACACTGATAATATTTCCCCAAGCATATTTCTTCACTAAAAAGATCAATAAAAGGAAGGAACCAGCGATCAGAATAAAGTCACCAATAATGGTACTAATAGTTAAATCCATCTTCTAATCCTCCTCTACTTACTCTTCCCCTTCATTTATTTTTTTACCAATGTACATAGATGACAACATGGTAAATACATAAGCTTGAATACATGAAATGAAAATCGAAAATGCTGTCCATAACATGTTTGCAATAAAGGCAAAAGGATACCAATACAAGGCATGTTGTGACAAGGCCAATAGCAATCCTGCTAAAACCTCACCGGCAAAAATATTTCCGTATATCCGAATCGCCAAAGAGGCAAAATTGGTGAACTCTTCTAAAATGTTCATCGGAGTCATAAAGCCAGGTGTAACAAATGCTCTCAAATATTCTTTAACGCCTCTACGACGAACTCCTTCTACATGAGCGATCAAAGTGATCAATAATGAGAGGGATAAATCGTATCCAAGGTTGGCTGTTGGAGAAGTCCACAAGTTATAACCGTTTGTTGTTTGTACTTTTGCCATTAAGCCAATATTATTGGCAACCAAGATAAACAAGAATAGAGAAAATAGGAACAAGGAATAGTCCTTGATGTATGAATCTCCAATGTTTGGTTTTGCAAAATTAACCACAAAGTCATAAATCATCTCAAGAGCATTTTGTTTGCCCTTGGGACGGATGGTCATTTTTCGACTTGCCCAATAGACAAAGGCAAAAACCATCAAAACAGTTACAAGAGACATGGCAAGCAGGGTCAAATCAAAGGATATTGGTCCAATATTAACGGTTGGATTCAAACTTTCTTCCATGGTTTGACACCTCCATTTCTAAATAGAGTTGTCTATTTAATGACAAATGCCATTGCTAGGGTTACAAAGAAGGTACCTTCTACAAAGGCAACACCAAGAATTAAAAGGCTACGTAATTGGTTAATAATTTCAGGTTGACGAGCGGCAGACTTGAAGAGATTACTCATAATCATTCCTTCAGCAATAGATACACCCATACAGGCAAGACAAAGTCCGAAAAATGTTAAATTCATGACGAATTCTCCTTTTATTTAAAATTTACTTCCTTAGTTTAGTCCTAAAATTTTGATTTGTCAACTTTTTACTTACGTTGAAAGCGTTTCAGATAATTTATTTCTATTTTTTCTATTTTTACCCTATTCTATAGAAAGTTTTTACATTTTAGTTTGCGAGTTTTTCTTGATTTTACTATATTTTCTGAAACAAAATGAAAGGCCCAAGCTTAAAGCTTGGATCCATTTTTGTCTATTTAAAATAAAATGAAAGATGAAGTTTGCAACCGGGATTAAATGGAGCACTGCAGTAAGGACAAGCCATCTGTTTTTGGTATTCTTGGAAAGTCATTGTCCTCTTACAAACACCACATAAGATCGGTCGAGCCTCAGAAAGCGCCAAGGGATAGGGCGAAAAAACATGTGTCTCCATAGTATTGTGACACTGATAGCATGCGTAGTATTTTTTGCATTCATAACACTGGAGGGAAACGATGTCCTTTTTGCCATGGTAATGAATACATCTTCCTTCATCATCAACTAACAAACCTTGTGCTTGATTCATTCACATTTCCTTCTCTAGGCTCGAACTGTAACGCTGGTTCCATCTTCCTTATAGAGATTGATAAGACCTTCCTTGAGAGCGCGGACCATATCCCCAGCTTGAACAGGTTGTGGAACCTTGATTGTCAAGAGTTCCATTGGATTTGGAGCACGATCAATTTTATTGCCCTTGGCATCGTGAAGATCCTCGATATAAGTTTCAAAATGACGGAAACCTGGTCCGTAAAACTCCACTTGGTCTCCTTCGTTGATGACGTTCCGTTGACGAATGGTTGCTGTCTGGGTTGCTTCATCATAAGAAACCACCTCAGCGACAAACTTGTATTCAGGGATTTTACGACGTGCACCAAACAACTGTTCATTTTCTGTAGGTGTGCTATAGTAGAAACCTGTTGCCAATTCACGTTGGGCAACCTTCCACATCTCATCTACCAGGTCTTGTTTAATAGCTTCAAATTTTTCTGGGCTTTCAAGGTAAGCATCCACAGCCGCCTTGTAACAGTTGGTTACAGTTGAAACATAGTGGATTGACTTCATACGACCTTCAATTTTTAGACTATCCACACCATTTTCAATCATATCTGGAATATGGTCAATCATGGACATGTCAACGGCTGACATCGAAAATTCTTCAGGAATTTCACCTTTAAGACTCTTGCGTTCTTGACCAAAGGGCATGTCATAAAGATCGTATTTCCAACGACAAGACTGAGAACAGCCCCCACGGTTGGCATCACGCATACTCATGTGGTTTGAAAGCGTACAGCGACCTGAGTAGGAAATACACATCGCTCCATGTACAAAGGCTTCAATCTCTACGTCTGTGCGTTTGCGAATCTCTGCCAATTCTTCCATTGAGACCTCACGCGCCAAAACGACACGAGTCAAGCCCAGTTCTTTCCAAAATTCAAGCGTTTCATAGTTCGTCGCACTGGCTTGGGTAGAGAGGTGGATTTCAAGACCTGGTGCTTCTGTTGCTGCAATCATAATCAAGGCCGGATCTGACACGATAACTGCCGCAATCCCAATGTCACGCAACTTACGGAACCATTCTCCAGCACCAGCTTCGTTTCCTTCATGCATAACCATGTTAGCAGCCACATAGACCTTGGCACCGTACTTTGCAGCAAACTGGACACCTTCTTCCATCTGTTCAAAAGTAAAGTTTCCAGCACGGCTACGAAGGCCATAGGCCTGTCCACCGATGAAGACTGCGTCCGCACCATATTGAACAGCTACTTTCAGCTTCTCTAAAGTCCCTGCAGGTGATAAAACCTCAGGACGTTTTAATGTTTTTGTCATTTTTTCTCCTATTTGCAATATAAAAGTTTGACGTTTTTCCTTCTCATTTTATAGTAAATAATAGATAAAATCAAGCCTAGACAGATTGTTTTGACAATTCTAATCTTATCTAAAACAAAAAACTAGCCTTTCTAGACTAGTTATTTTCAAGATAAAATTCAAAGCGTTCGCCCACATATTGACTCTTTACATACTCGAAAGCCGTCCCATCTTCAAGATAAGAGACCTGAGTTAAGGCTAAAATGGCATGCCCCTTTTCGACTTCTAGATAGTGAGCAATTTTTTCCTTAGCCAATCTCGCATAAATGGTCTGTTGGGATTTGCCAATCCGGTAGCCATGTTGCTGCAAGGTTTGGAAGAAATGACTGGTGATTTCTTCTTTTTTAAAATCCTTAATAAATTTCTCAGGAATGGATGCGACTTCATAGACTAGTGGAACTTGGTCAGCGTAACGCACCCGTTCCATGCGGATAATATTCTCTGTCGGAGAAATCCCTAGCTTAGCGACCTCTTGCTCATTTGGAATGGTTCTTCTGTAAGAAATGAGCTGGCTAGAAGGGACTTTCCCTTGAGATTTGACAATCTCCGTAAAACTAGTCGTTCCCCGCATTTTTTCTTGAACACGAGTGCTAGAGACAAAGGTCCCACTTCCTACACGACGCTCCAAAACTCCTTCCTCAACCAAGAGAGAGATAGCCTGGCGTAATGTCATCCGGCTAACTTGAAACTGTTCAGCTAAATCTCGCTCACTTGGAAGTCTCTCTCCGATTTTCCAATGATGCTCATCTATATCCTTCTTGATCTGATCGTGGATTTTCATATAAGCTGGTAACATGATGCTCACTTCTTTTCTTTATTTTCTCCATTGTACCGTATTTGCTAAGAAAAAGTCAAACTTTGCCTTGTTTAGTTGGTAATTCGCCCCTATTTGTGATAGAATATTGAAAAAGATATTTCTTTTGAGAAAGGAAAATGATGAGCAACATTTCAACTGATTTGCAAGATGTCGAAAAAATCATCGTGCTAGACTATGGTAGCCAATACAACCAGCTGATTTCCCGCCGTATTCGTGAAATTGGTGTTTTTTCAGAGCTAAAAAGTCACAAAATCTCAGCTGCAGAGGTTCGTGCGATTAACCCTGTAGGGATCATCCTCTCTGGTGGACCAAACTCTGTATACGAAGATGGTTCATTTGATATTGACCCAGAAATTTTTGAACTTGGCATTCCAATTTTAGGAATCTGCTATGGTATGCAACTTTTAACTCATAAACTTGGAGGAAAAGTTGTTCCTGCAGGTGATGCTGGTAACCGCGAGTATGGCCAATCACCACTTACTCATACCACTTCCGCCCTCTTTGAAGGGACACCTGAAGAACAGATTGTTTTGATGAGCCATGGCGATGCTGTAACAGAGATTCCAGCTAATTTTGTTCGTACTGGTACTTCTGCTGACTGTCCTTATGCAGCTATTGAAAACCCAGAAAAGCATATTTACGGTATCCAATTCCACCCAGAAGTGCGCCATTCTGTATACGGGAATGATATCCTTCGCAACTTTGCCCTCAACATCTGTAAGGCTAAAGGCGATTGGTCAATGGACAACTTTATCGATATTCAGATCAAGAAAATCCGTGAAACTGTAGGTGACAAGCGTGTTCTTCTCGGCCTATCAGGTGGTGTTGACTCTTCTGTTGTTGGAGTTCTTCTTCAAAAAGCGATCGGTGATCAATTAATCTGTATCTTTGTAGACCACGGTCTTCTCCGTAAAGGAGAGGCTGACCAAGTTATGGACATGCTTGGTGGTAAGTTTGGTTTGAATATCGTCAAAGCAGACGCTGCAAAACGCTTCCTTGACAAACTTGCTGGCGTTTCTGACCCTGAACAAAAACGTAAAATTATCGGTAACGAATTTGTTTATGTCTTTGATGACGAAGCAAGCAAGCTAAAAGATGTAAAATTCCTTGCTCAGGGAACGCTTTACACTGACGTGATTGAGTCTGGTACAGATACGGCTCAAACCATCAAATCACACCACAACGTTGGTGGTCTTCCAGAAGACATGCAGTTTGAATTGATTGAACCATTGAACACTCTTTATAAAGACGAAGTTCGTGCCCTTGGTACAGAGCTTGGTATGCCAGACCACATCGTATGGCGCCAACCATTCCCAGGACCAGGTCTTGCTATCCGTGTGATGGGTGAAATCACTGAAGAAAAACTAGAAACTGTTCGTGAGTCTGATGCTATCCTTCGTGAAGAAGTCGCTAAAGCTGGTCTTGACCGCGATATCTGGCAATACTTCACTGTCAACACAGGCGTTCGTTCAGTCGGTGTTATGGGTGATGGTCGTACTTATGACTACACCATCGCCATTCGTGCTATCACTTCTATCGATGGTATGACAGCTGACTTTGCCAAAATTCCTTGGGATGTCCTTCAAAAGATTTCTGTACGTATCGTAAATGAAGTGGATCACATTAACCGTATCGTCTACGATATCACAAGTAAGCCACCTGCAACTGTTGAGTGGGAATAGGCCAATCGCACTTAAAAAGAACTCTGAATCAGATTCAGAGTTCTTTTTTATATGCAGGGAAAGCATTTCTGCTTTCCTTTTTTTATTTGCGTTTCTTCTTCGCTTTTTTCATTTTGTTGGCCATGCGTTTCATAGACTGTTTCATGGCGAATTCGCCAATTTTACCTTTAAGTCCGCCACCAAACATCTGGGTCATATCTGGCATGCCTGCTCCTCCAAGAGCTGACATATCGGGCATTCCACCTTGTCCCATCATGCCTTCAAGGGCAGACATATCCATCCCTCCCATATTTGGCATATTTTTAGGAAGGTTATTTGGATTGATTCCCATCTGCTTCATCATCTTGTTCATATCCCCAGACATGACACCTTGCATAAGCTGTTTAGCCTGGTTAAAGTCTTTGATGAATTTATTGACTTCGACAAAGGTATTTCCAGAACCTGCAGCGATACGACGGCGACGACTTGGATTTAACAAATCAGGGTTTTCACGCTCCTCAGGTGTCATCGAAGATACGATGGCACGTTTGCGCGCAATCTGACGCTCATCCACCTTCATATTTTGAAGGGCCGGATTGTTAGCCATACCTGGAATCATCTTGAGTAAGTCTTCCATTGGCCCCATATTTTGCACCTGATCCAATTGATCGATGAAATCATTGAAATCAAAGGTGTTTTCACGCATCTTCTCAGCCATTTCAAGGGCTTTTTGCTCATCGTATTCCTGAGAAGCTTTCTCAATCAAGGTCAACATATCCCCCATACCAAGGATACGGCTTGACATACGGTCTGGGTGGAAGGTTTCGATATCTGTTATCTTTTCACCCGTACCAGTGAACTTGATTGGTTTACCAGTGATATGACGAACAGACAGAGCCGCACCACCACGTGTGTCTCCATCAATCTTGGTAAGGATGACACCAGTTACTTCCAACTGAGCATTGAATTCACGAGCAACATTAGCTGCTTCCTGACCAATCATGGCATCAATGACGAGTAGAATCTCATTTGGTTGAGCCAGTGCTTTAACATCACGAAGCTCATTCATCAAGAGCTCATCAATCTGCAAACGACCTGCCGTATCGATCAATACATAGTCGTTGTGATTAGCTTGGGCTTGCTCCAAACCTTGGCGAACAATCTCAACAGCTGGCACTTCTGTTCCAAGTGCAAAAACAGGAACATCAATCTGCTGTCCAAGTGTTTTCAGCTGATCGATAGCTGCTGGACGATAAATATCCGCCGCAATCATCAAAGGACGAGCATTTTCTTCCTTCATGAGTTTATTAGCCAGCTTACCAGCAAAGGTCGTTTTACCAGCCCCTTGCAAACCGACCATCATGATAATGGTTGGAATTTTTGGTGACTTGATAATAGCAGCCGTATCAGAACCTAAAACAGCTATCAGTTCCTCATCAACGATTTTGATAATCTGTTGGGCAGGATTTAGGGTATCAATGACCTCGTGTCCGACTGCACGTTCACGAACTTTCTTGATAAAGTCCTTTACAACAGGCAAAGCAACGTCGGCTTCCAGCAAGGCCAAACGAATCTCTTTGGTTGCTTCTTGGACATCAGCCTCAGAAATTTTTCCTTTTTTACGTAGATTTTTAAAGACGTTCTGTAAACGTTCTGTTAAACTTTCAAATGCCATTTTTCTTCCTCTTATTCTCTATTATCAATGCTTGTTAAAACTTCTATCTGCTCCTGCAAAAAGTCATCCTTGGGATAACGCTCCAAGATCTGGTCAAAAATCTGACTGCGGACAATGTAGTCCGAATACATGTGCAGTTTCATCTCATAATCTTCTAGAATCTTTTCCGTCCGCTTGATATTATCATAGACAGCCTGACGACTAACACCGAACTCTTCAGCAATCTCAGCAAGACTATAATCATCAGCATAATAGAGTTCAATATAGTTCATCTGCTTGTCTGTCAAAAGCGCCGCATAAAATTCAAAAAGGGCGTTCATACGATTGGTTTTTTCGATTTCCATAACTTTTATTATACCAAAAAAACGATTATACTGCTAGAGTAGAAGCACTTCAAATAGAATAAGAAGAAAAAAAAGAACCTTGCAAGGCAAGATTCTTTTAGTGTCTGACTTAAATAATTGTTCTTCTGGGAACTTAATCGAATTAAGCTTCGATTTCTGTAACCATACCTGAACCAACAGTACGTCCACCCTCACGGATAGAGAATGTAGTACCTTGTTCTACGGCGATTGGGTGGATCAACTCAACGTCGATAGTCACGTTATCACCAGGCATTACCATTTCAGTACCTGCAGGAAGTTCGATTGAACCTGTAACGTCAGTAGTACGGAAGTAGAATTGTGGACGGTAGTTGTTGAAGAATGGAGTGTGACGTCCACCTTCTTCTTTAGTAAGGATGTAGACTTCACCTTTAAATTTAGTGTGTGGGTTGATTGAACCTGGTTTAGCGATAACTTGTCCACGTTCGATTTCGTCACGTTGAACACCACGAAGAAGGACACCTACGTTATCTCCAGCAAGACCTTCGTCAAGTTGTTTACGGAACATTTCAACACCAGTAACAACTGCTTTTTGAGTTTCTTCTTTGATACCAACGATTTCGATTTCGTCGTTGACACGAACAGTACCACGGTCGATACGTCCTGAAGCAACTGTACCACGTCCAGTGATTGAGAATACGTCCTCGACTGGAAGAAGCAATGGTTTTTCAGTGTCACGTTCTGGTTCTGGGATGTACTCATCAACAGTGTTCATCAATTCCATGATGATGTCTTCGTATTTAGAGTCACCTTCAAGAGCTTTAAGAGCTGAACCTTGGATAACTGGAAGATCGTCACCTGGGAAGTCGTATTCTGACAAGAGGTCACGGATTTCCATTTCAACCAATTCAAGCAATTCTTCGTCGTCTACCAAGTCAATTTTGTTCATGAAGACGATAAGGTGTTTAACACCAACCTGACGTGAAAGAAGGATGTGCTCACGAGTTTGTGGCATTGGTCCGTCAGTTGAAGCTACTACAAGGATAGCTCCGTCCATTTGAGCAGCACCAGTGATCATGTTTTTAACGTAGTCCGCGTGTCCTGGAGCGTCGATGTGAGCGTAGTGACGTTTTTCAGTTTCGTACTCAACGTGCGCAGTGTTGATAGTGATACCGCGTTCGCGTTCTTCTGGAGCAGCATCGATAGACGCATAGTCTTTAGGTTGGTTAACTGCTGAAGGCAAGCGACGTGCCAATACAGTTGTGATAGCTGCAGTCAAAGTAGTTTTACCGTGGTCAACGTGTCCGATAGTACCAATGTTAACGTGTGGTTTACTACGATCGTATTTTTCTTTTGCCATTTGAGTAAAAGCCTCCAATAAAATATATTTTATAGATAGACAGTAGGCAATACAGTCTAACTTTCCTTACTATTTTATCAAATTTCTGCTAAATTGCAAGTCTTTTACACATATTTTGTGAATTAATCTAAATCTTATTAAATCCTGTTCTTCTGCTTCTTTATAGCAATATGAATTCAAACTTATTTTATTTGAGAGATAGTATTTTCATCAAAAAAATCAGGTTTCCCTGATTTTAATTTAATTCTATTTTTTCGAGTTCCTTAGCTTCTTTATGGTTTTCATATAATTTCGCTAAGAACTTAGTAATTTCTTTAAAAATGGAGTAAGTAGGTACTGCTACAACCATCCCTATGACACCGTAGATATTACTTGACAGTAAGAGGAGCACCAAAATCGTAATTGGATGCACTTTCATAACTCCTCCAACGATACGTGGATAGAGAACATTTCCATCAATCTGCTGAATAATGAGCATATAAGCAACCGCAATCAACATACGATGAGGATCCGTGAACACATTTGCAATCACCATTGGAATCAAGCCAATACTTGGACCAACATAAGGAATTAAATTTGCGATCCCAGAAAAAATAGCAAAAACAAGAGCGTACTTTAATCCGATAACGCTATAACCAATGTAAGCTAAACATCCAATAATAACCGCATCAATCGCAATTCCACTGATATAACGTGCTATGGTTGTATTGAGATTGGTTAAAAGGCTAGAAAGATTCAATTTGTCATGTTTTAAGACGGTACGTTCCAACATTGGTAGCAACTTATGACCATCCAACAAGAAATAAATCAAGAATACAGGGGTCATAATGAGAATCAGAACTGTACTAAACAAGGCTGAAAGAACACTTCCTAAACTATTGCTGACGCTATTAAGGATATTCTGAAGGATATCCACATAGGAGAGATTCAGTTGTTGAATGGTTTGTTGAATATCAATATTTTGGAAGACTGGATTCATAGACAAATCAATGATTAAATCTTGTAGTCTACTATAGATGTTTTGACTAGAAATAATCAAGCTGGTCAGCTGATTAATCAAAATCGGCAAGAGATAGACGACCCCTACAACAATAACGCCAATTAAGGCACAAAGAGTGACCAAGACACCAATTAGACGATTAATTTTACATCTCTTTTCTAAGAAAGTAACGATTGGATTTGTAATATAGTAAAAAAATCCACCAAGCAAAAATGGAATCATGATGGTATTCACAACCGTCACAAAGGGAGTAATGATGGCCCCCATTTCTCTCCAAAGATAGAAAATCAGTGTTAATAATAAAATTTCAGCTGTCCAAAAAAATAATTTGTTTCTACGGAACATAGGTATCCTCCTTCTCTCTATTTTACCATATTTCTGAAAAAGATAAGATGGCTTTAGTATAAAAGCGAGAATATTTTTTTTCTTTATGATAAAATAAAGCTAATATGAAAAAAATAATTTTATCTTTTATGACACTTTTAGCTTTTGGAACAGCTTCTACTGTTTCTGCTCAAGAGTTTGATGTTGCTGCTAAACATGCCATTGCTGTCGAGGCTACAACTGGAAAAATCCTCTATGAAAAAGATGCAAATCAGCCTGTAGAAATTGCTTCTATTACGAAACTAGTTACAGTCTATTTGGTCTATGAAGCCTTGGAACAAGGGACTATCAGTCTGTCAACACCTGTTGATATTTCGGACTATCCTTACAAACTTACAACTAATTCTGAGGCCAGTAACGTCCCTATGGAAGCTCGAAATTATACTGTTGAACAACTATTAGAGGCTACAATGGTATCTAGTGCAAACAGTGCTGCAATTGCGCTAGCAGAAAAGATTGCTGGTTCTGAGAAAGACTTTGTAGACAAAATGAGGGCTAAACTTCTTGAATGGGGAATTCAAGATGCAACTATTGTAAACTCTACTGGTTTAAATAATGAGACCCTTGGCGATAATATCTATCCAGGTTCTAAAAAAGACGATGAAAACAAGTTGAGTGCCTACGACGTTGCGATCGTCTCTCGTAACCTCATACGAGATTATCCTCAAGTTTTGGAAATCACCAAAAAACCAACTTCTACCTTTGCAGGACTTGAAATCCACTCAACCAACTATATGTTGGAGGGAATGCCTGCCTATCGTGGTGGAATTGATGGACTAAAGACAGGTACTACTGATAAAGCTGGTGCTTCATTCGTTGGAACAACTGTTGAGAAAGGGATGCGTATCATTACGGTTGTTTTGAATGCAGATCAACAAGATACCAACCCTTATGCACGTTTTACTGCTACTTCTGCACTTTTAGATTATATTTCTGCAAACTTTGCCTTAAAAACAGTCGTTCAGAAAGGTGAAGCATATAATGATAGTAAAGTAACAGTTCTTGATGGTAAAGAAGATAATGTGACAGCTGTCGCTAAGTCAGACATTTCCATCGTCCAACGCATCGGAAGCGCTACTACACCAGCTCTCCAATTCACACCGAAATCAACATCAGAAATGGCTCCATTGGAAGAAGGCAAGGTTGTTGGTACTTTAACCTATGAAGATCAGGATTTGGTCGGCCAGGGCTATCTCACTTCCGACAAACCATCTTTTGAAATGGTTTCTGAAAAGAAAGTAGAAAAAGCCTTCTTTTTGAAGGTTTGGTTGAATCAATTTATCCGCTTTATCAATGAAAAACTATAAAAAAATCGCGAACAATCGCGATTTTTCTTTATTTCATTTCTTTAAAAGCCGCTTCTGCATCAGCATTGCTAATAGCACCAAATTGTATTTTTCCAATTTTACCCTGACTGTCAATCAAGTATTCCGTTGGAATACTACGAATTTGGTAGGCTTGGAAGGTAGTTGCTTGCGTATCATATAGAACTGGAATATCCTTGTAGCCTTGTTCTTGGTACCATTTTGGAAAGTCTTGAACTGTTTTTTCACCTTGTAAACCAGGTGCAATGACACTCAAGATTTCAAAGTCCCGATCTTGTTTTGCAGCTAATTCCATCAACTCTGGCATGCTTTTTTTACATGGTCCACACCAAGAAGCCCAGAATTTCAAATAGATTTTTTTGCCCTTATAGTCTGATAATTTGACTTCTTTGCCATCCATAGACTGCAGGGTGAAGTCTGGTGCATCCTTACCGACTGCGATTTGTTGTACAGCAGGTTGTTTTGGACTGCTTGTCTGTTTGGTTTCTTTTTCACCACAGGCAATCAACAAGAATAGAGACATGAGGCTCAATCCAGCAAAAATAACTTTTTTCATCTTTTTCTCCTTTTATCCAAGAATTCCTGATAAGGCATTTAACTGCCCTAGCATTAATAATAATCCCATCAAAATAATCAAAGCTCCCCCGATTTTCTTTAGTAGGATCATATGAGGTTTTAATTTACTAAAATAGGGCATAATCCAGCCCGAAGCCAGGGCCAAAACAATGAAAGGAAGGGCCATTCCCAATGTGTATACTAATGTTAACACGGCTCCTTGCCATGCACCATTGCCACCTGAAGCTGCTAGAGCCAAGACTGAACTTAAGACTGGTCCAATACAAGGGGTCCAACCAAAACTAAAGGTTATCCCAAGTAAAAAGGCTGACAGATAGTGATTCGACTTGGATTGTTTGAAGGTGACTGTCTTTTGAACCTCCAGTTTATTGAAATGCAAGATTTCCATCTGGTGAAGACCCAAAAGGATAATGAATGATCCCATAACATAACGAAACCAGTCTGCATAGAGCATGTGCCCTAGGAATCCAGCTCCAAATCCTAAAATAAAGAAAATGAGGGAGATTCCTGCAATAAAACACAAGGTCCGAACTAATCCTGACCATGCAACGTCTCTTCCAAAAAAGCGAAAGCTTTTCGAATTTCCCTGATCATCCAGTAAAATACCAGCATAGACAGGTAGCAAAGGAAAGATGCAGGGTGAAAAGAAGGACAGAATACCTGCTAAAAAAACGGATACTAGAAATATAATCGACTCCAACGAATTACCTACTTTCTCAAAATTCTAATCCTATTTTACTACAAAAGAATAAATTTGTAAGAAGTCTGCTACGTTTATTTATTTTGACTAAATTTGACACAAAAAAAGGAGCTAAGCTCCTTTATTTTAATACGTTCCTTCTTCACCTTGACTAGTCAAAATAACAGGACCGTCTTTAGTAATCACAAACTGGTGTTCATATTGGCAAGACAGGCCACCATCTATAGTCTTATGAGCCCAGCCAGTCTTCATATCTGTATCAATTTCCCAGTCACCAGTATTGATCATGGGTTCAATGGTTAGTACCATTCCTTCACGGAGACGGAGCCCACGGCCTGCTATACCGTAGTTAGGAACCATTGGCTCTTCGTGCATAGTTGGACCAACACCATGACCAACCAAATCACGTACGACACCATAACCGCGACTTTCAGCGTATTCTTGAATGGCCGCACCGATATCACCGATGCGATTGCCAAGAACTGCTTTCTCAATCCCTATATACATAGCTTCCTTGGTCACGTCCATCAAGTTTTTCACTTCTTCAGACGGTGTACCAACCGCATAAGCCCAGCATGAGTCTGCTAAACCACCAGTATAACTTTGGGTGTATTTTTTCATTTGCTCAACATTGTTGAAGTTGAGTTTAGATACATTAAGGTCGGATTTGGAAATCGGACCTCCCAGTACCATATCAACCTTGAGCAAATCGCCATCTTTCAAGATGTAATGACGTGGAAAAGCGTGAGCTACTTCGTCGTTGAGAGAGCAACAAGTGGCATAAGGGTAATCCATGACTGCACCATCTACTCCAATCTGTAAAGGAAGGAAATTTTCCTCTTTACAACGTCGACGAACGTACTCTTCAACTTCCCACATATCCACGCCTGGCTTAATCAAATCACGTAAGCCGATATGGATACTTGCTAGGAAATCACCAGCCTTGTCCATGGCTTCGATTTCACGTGCTGATTTTAAAGTTATCATTTTTTCTCCTAGATTCTAATTAATTTTAACCGTAACATTTGCTTTTGAAACAATCTGATGCCCATGATAAATATCATAATCAATAATAGCTGAGCGCCTCGTGTGGTGAATAATACGAGCCTGAATCCGCAGAGTATCATCTATCTGTACAGCCTGCAAGAAATAAATCAACATCTGTTCAATGATGAGATTACGTCCACTATTCACAACGAGGTCTTGGGTCATATGGTTGAGGATTTCAGCCAAGACTCCATTAGCAAGAACCCCATTTTTCTCCAACATGAAGGGCTCAACAGTAATGACGACTTCATCATGATGATAAGAAAGTTTTTGCCCGATTTGCTCGGAGAAAGTCGGCAAAGCAGAAACTTGGGAACGACTCATCTTTTCCATGACATCTCGTCTTGTTACGACACCGAGTAAAGTTTGGTTACTTCTGACAACGGGAACCATCTCAAAGTCTTCTGCAATCATTCGTTGACTGACATTGGCAATATTGGTCGCTAAGCCTGTTACAAAGATACTTCGCGTCATCACCTTGTCAATCGTTGTACTGGGAGACTTGTCTCCTGCGTCACGCATGGTAACAACTCCAACAATCACTTGGTGTTGGTTAATGACTGGGAAACGACTACTTCTGTTCTTACGAACCAAGTCTAGATAGTCTTTGACTGTATCCGTTTCTCTCAAAAAACCATACTCGTGACTGGGACGATAGAGCTTCTCGACTGTCAGAATATCGGTTTTGATTTGAACATTTGAGAGAGCTTTGTTAATCATGGTCGCTACTGTAAAAGTATCATGTTTACTCCTCAGAACTGGAATCCCTTTTTTATTAGCCAACTCAAGAACATCGTCCTGAACATGAAAACCACCTGTCACAAGGACCGCATTTTCATTTTCCAGCGCTAAAAGTTGAATGCGAGTGCGGTCTCCTACAATCAAAAGACCACCATCATGGAGATAGGACAGGATATTTTGCTCTGTCATAGCCCCAATGGAGAATTTGCTAAACTCTCTCTCCAACCCTTCCTGACCAGCTAAAACTTCAGATGAGATGACTTCAGCAATTTCAGCATAGGTTAGCCGCTCAATAGCCACTTTCTGGGACTTGATCCGTATAGTTCCACTACGTGGCCGAGTTTCAACGATGCCACGATTCTCAGCTTCTTTGATAGCTCGGTAGGCTGTTCCGTCACTAACACCGAGGTGATTGGAAATACTGCGAACACTAACTCTCTTCCCAATTGGCAACTCTTCCAGATAGGACAAAATTTCCTGGTGTTTACTCATTGAATTCTCCTTTTATGTATCGAAATTCAAGATAGTCCCTCATTTTTCGTGTATAGCGATCGCTTCCCTTAAACTGTCGGACGAGGCTAAAGCTCGATTTTAAGGCTACTTTTTGACTAGCATGATTCTCCAAATGAGTGATGATGGATAATTGTTTCAAACCAAATTCTTCAAAGGAAAGCTGACAAAGCTTGGTAACCACTTCTGTCATATAACCTTGCGACCAAGAATCCTTTTTTAAGAAATAACCAATTTCTGCTTCTTTTTTGATTTCATCGATTTTTTCAAATTTAATAGAGCCAATCATTTCTTGATTCCCTTGGAGACAAATTGCCCAAACACCCAGAGGATTCTTCATAAAATAGTTAGCAAGTGCGTACTGACTTTCTTCCAAACTTGCTTGACTGGGAAAAATAAACTGCAAATTCTCAGGGTTTGAAGCAATCTCGAAAAACGCTTGACTGTCACTAAAAAAGAAAGGACGCAAATACAAGCGCTCCGTTTCAAAAAAAGAAAACATTGCTAATTTGGTCCAAATATTCATAATCACCTCAACTGCTTAGTCTTCAACGAGTGTAATATCCGCTCCAAGACTACGCAATTTTTCAATAATATCTGAGTAGCCACGAAGGATAAACTCAATATTCGTAATTTCAGTCTGGCCTTGAGCCATCAATCCAGCAATCACAAGTGCGGCACCCGCTCGCAAATCTGTAGCTTTGACACTTGCTCCATGCAAGGTACGACCACCTTTATAGATAATGTGATCATTCGTAGTCGTAATATCCGCATCCATTTTTGCTAACTCAAAGACATGGTTGACACGTTTTTCGTAAATGGTATCAATAATCGTTCCACGGCCTTGAGCTGTTAATAAAAGTGGCGTGATAGGCTGTTGCAAATCAGTCGCAAAACCAGGATAAGGAGCAGTTTTAATATTGATTGCCTTCAAGTCTGACTGCTCTTCAACGAAGATGCTGTCTTCTGAGACCGTCATACGAACGCCCATTTCCTCTAGTTTGGCGATAAAGCCTTCTAAGTGTTCATAGAGAACGTTGTTAATACGAATTCCTTTACCAACCGCTGCAGCAAGTGAAATATAGGTTCCAGCTTCGATGCGGTCTGGAATTACTTGATGACGAGTCCCATGAAGTTTCTCGACACCATCAATAATGATAATATCAGTCCCTGCACCACGAATATGGGCCCCCATATTGTTCAAAAGGGTAGCCACATCAATGATTTCTGGTTCACGAGCCGCATTTTCAATGACAGTACGCCCCTTTGCTTTGACCGCGGCAATCATAGTGTTAATCGTTGCACCAACGCTAACGGTGTCCATGTAAATACTTGCTCCATAAAGACCCTTGCCTTGGGCAGATAAATTCATATTATCTCCATCATAGCTCACCTTAGCCCCCATAGCTTCAAAGGCTTTTAAGTGAAGGTCAATCGGACGAGGTCCCAGATCACATCCGCCAGGAAGTCCTACCGTAGCTTCGCCAAAGCGCCCCAAAAGACTTCCGTAAAAGTAATAAGAAGCACGCAAGCTATTAATCTTGCCATATGGCATTGGAATGTTTTGAACACCTCTTGGATCAATCTCCAAGACATCGTCATAACGCTTAACAGTCGCCCCCATAAGTTCCATGATTTCGACAAGACTAGCAACGTCTGAAATATCTGGAACACAATCTAAAGTGACAATATCATCTGATAAGATAATAGCTGGAATAAGCGCTACAACACTATTTTTAGCACCACTAATGGTGATCTCACCTTGCAATGGAC